>JACJNV010000136.1 GCA_014695175.1 Microcoleus sp. FACHB-DQ6
TCCGAACCTCGGGTGTTGAAACACAGGCCAAAGCCGTATCCTCGAATGCAGGAACCTCGCTCTATCTTAAAAGGTAAACAGGCCTTGCGATCGAGACTTTTTCAGTGACATTGGACTTCAGTTCTTTCGATCGCGGTGAATAAAGACTAAAGTCCTGACTGCAAAGCTATTTGAGTTATATTACCGGGCAATAAGCTCACAGCTAGCTGCGAGCTTGTTTAATTATTTATTATGTAAGGGATGCAGCCTAAGGCGCTCAAAATGGCTGCGGTCGATCGCACTCGCACTTGAAATTGCCCTTCTCTTCCTGCTTTCCCTTGGCTGCGGCAATCTCATCGAGTATCCCTTGGGGAAGCCGGCGCGTTAGCGCATAGGATGAGGTGGAGTTGGTGAGCAGCCTACACTGTATGCGATAGCATAGCGTGTAGGAGTATGCCACGAACTTAGTTGCTTAGGATTTAAAGCCTTTAGAGCTTTTCTTTTTATCCTGGGGTTTGGACTTTGACTTATTAACTTCGCCTAAAGCTTCCTGAAATAAGTTGTGCAGGTGCACGGGAACGCTGGCAATTTCCGGGAGTTCGGGTTCTAAGGGTTTTTTAAACTCTTGCAGCAGGGCATCTAAATCGCGATCGAGCTGAAAATTAGTCCGCTGCAATACAGTTTGCAAAATTTGTTCTAATTTCGCTGGATTAACTTTAGCTAACCGCTGCCAAATCCAGACATTAATTCCAGGATCTTCTAGATAGTTACGCACCAGCTTTTCGTAACCGGGAACGGTTGAAAAGTCTTCGGCTGCTAGCAGTGCAGTCAATTGAGCGTAGGTAGACAAAAAAGTTTGTCCCCAGCGAGGATGAGAAAGTGCTGTCACCTGTTCGGCTTTCTTGAAGCGATCGGGCAATTCGACTTTCGGCATTACCATTTTTGAGTGAGGATTGCTATCGATCGCTACCTCAACTGAAGAAGGATCAGCACCGGCTGCTGCTATAGCTGCTGCTTTAATTTCTTCTGCATCGACTCCAGCATCTTCAACGATATCCGCCAGAGATTTACTTTCATCAATGCCGATATCAGCTAGGCGTTTTTTAGTGATGAATTCCTGAAATTCAGTCAACTGTTTATTCAGGTGATATCCCGAGAGCGTCAATTCATCACTGCCAAAAAATTCGGTAAAATCTTCATGGTACTTTTCTACTGACTGCCAAGCTTGCTCTAACAATTCCGGCGCATCGCTGTACAGGTTCTTTTTGTTATTTTGCTTGAAATTGCCGATCGCCACCGCCAACTTCGGCTTACCCAATTTCCCCATGAGAATGGGAGAACTCGAAAGTATCCACCAGTCATCAGTGAGGGGAGCGATGCGAGCCAGCAAGATTTCTCCTAACTTAAAGCGAGACATTTCTTGCATAAAATTAGGACTGTTGGGCTTGACAACGTAGTGCTTAGCCGTCAGCCAGTTCATCAGTTCAAACTTGTCGGGGGAAAGTTGAGTGATTTCAAATAAGCCCGTGAAGCTTCTGTGCCGCCAACTTTCTAGCAAACTGCGATCGCCCTCGGTTAAATCCGGCTGACTTTCGACAAATAGGTCGATCGGCGTTTTGTCTCCGACTTTACCTTCGACTGTAAAACTGTCAATCACTTGATTTTGCTGAGCAATGTCGTAGCGCTCGCCGGTCGATCGAGCAGCAGCATAAGCTTCCAAAGCTACCGCCAACTCTCCCTCAGCATCCAGCACAAAGTCAATTAAATTTTGCTTGAGTGTCCAAGCTCTTTCCAACATTTCATCCACAATTTATACCGATTTTGAATGAGAGGATTTAGATTTTTAACAATTATCGGGTTTGAAGCAACCAACGCTTTACGATGCGGCTGCGATTGCAGAAAGCGCATCGCGAACAATGACAAAAATATGCGATCGATGCCTCAGTCCTGAATTAGTTTAATTTTAAGGCTAATAGTCAAAAAAAAATGCCCATCTCCAACCGAAGCATCCCGATTTGGTAACAAAGCGTTTATTAGGAGTGCGATCGTCCCGCACAGCAAAGCCTATACGTCTCTAGCGAGTTCTCACAGCGAACAGTCCTGTGAAATAAAAATCGTGCTGAAAAAGGCGATTTCAAGGGAGCATAAAAATACCCTCTCCGATGTAGAGAGGGGCTAAAAATCCCCAAAAACTTTGCTAAACTCGCTTTAAAAACTGTGCCACCTATCAACAACAGTCCAAGACGCAGCAGCCGGGTTTTTTTTTATCAAACACTTCCCTCCATTCCGGTACCGGGCTAAAAATAACCGGAACGCTTGAGTTTGTGTGCGTCCAAGACAGAGAAATACTTGCGATCGGCTTAACGGCCGTCTTTGTCAATGTCGCCAGGAACAGCGCGTTCCACCCGATCCCAAGCGTCGCGCGTGGCGTGCTTAGCTTTTTCCCAAGTCACATTAGACTTACCGCGATTTGTTTCGTAGTCGCGCTGCAAATCCGGTTCGATCTCGTGGAATTGCTTACCAGTAGCGCCATAGCGGCTGTATCCCTCATAACCGGTGCGGTATGCAGGCTGATAGTCTTCGTAAGTCGCGCTAGTGTCCACGTAAGGACGGGAACTGTAGTTGCTTTGCCAGTAAGCATCTTCTACCGTGGGGTCGATCGCCTCTGCCACACCTTTGCCCACCAAACCGCCACTAACCGCACCGATAACAGCGCCTACAACTGCTCCCACAGGTCCGCCCACCGCACCGCCGATCGCAGCACCCGTAGCACCCGCACTCGCCGCACCAATACCGGTTCCTACTGGATGAGCCCCGGTTTCCCCGGAAAGCGGGTCTAGGTTAGCATCAGGTTCATGTACCGTTTTTTTGTCATCGCTCATGATATTTTTTTCCTTTTATCTGACTGTAACTATTATTTAATTTACTTTTTTAATTCCTCTCTCTTCATCTTCCCTAAGGATGAATCTGCTAGCTTAAATAAAATGGGAAGGAGAAAATCGCTCTGGATGCAACAAGTGGTTTAACCCCCTACTCTAAAGCGATAAGGTGCGCTGTCCGGCGCACCCTAGAGAATTATTTTCAAGTGAGTCCTGATAGCGGCTCAATTGTCTACTCACCGAAGCTCTGTATTTACCAGCAACTTGAGTTAGATAGAAATCTGTTGATTTATTAGTTGCCCGTGACCTTTTCGATCAACTCTTCAGCTTTTTGAACTATGCCTTCTTGCGGGTGTTCTC
The DNA here is from genome assembly GCA_014695175.1 of Microcoleus sp. FACHB-DQ6. Taxonomy (GTDB): domain Bacteria; phylum Cyanobacteriota; class Cyanobacteriia; order Cyanobacteriales; family Microcoleaceae; genus Microcoleus. The sequence goes on from JACJNV010000136.1 coordinate 3,219, forward strand.
CCTTGTACTCTTTTAAGCTTTCGTCGTAAATTTTCTCGACGTTTGCAGGATTTTGAGCAGTTTTGACTATTTCATCGTAAGATCCTGCTTGGGGATTGAGATCCTCGAAACTTGTTGCGGGTTCAGTAATTGTAGCTTCTTGCGGCGCGTGACTCTTGTCTTGACCTGCGTAAGCACCCTGACTGGGTACTACCGCTAGACCTACCAGACTAATCAAAGCCAGCGTACAGACTAGCAAAATGCTTTGAATCAATGTTTGTCCGAGAGCTTTTAAAACCCGCTTCATATCAACTTCTCCTGGTATTTTTCCGCAAAAATTATGGTGTTTGTCGCCCCTTCACTGCGATCGCACCTTGACAACCTTGGTTCAAGCGCAATCTTTGTCGCAGCTACCGCATCTAGAGCGAGCTAAAAGGGATGTTTCCCATGATGTCCAATATCTTAAGCGCCTGCTTGTGACAATTCCTTCTACCAAAAGATAGATTAGTTAGACAAGCGGAACTCCTCTCCTATGAGGGGCGATCGCAATTCCTGCGAGGAACCCTATCTAGGGGTTTTCCCATCAATTACGAAGCCCCTGAGTCTTCTCTTTCGGCGCGTCTTTCGCGTCTTCGCAGTTCTTCGGGAAAAAATCCCATTTACCAACATTTTAAATTGCTATAAATAACCTAAGTAACTACAAAACAACCTGCTCTATGTCTAGGTTTCTGTTCTGCATAGCTCGTTCAAATAGCTCAGTAGAAAGAGCTTGTTCGACCGACCAAACGCCCGGTTTTTCCAGTTTTCCTTCTAACATTAATTGAGCTATGCTGCCAGTACCGAGGCCCGTAGCGACGGCAGCACTGGGGTGTATCGCTGTCGAGCAAACTTTAGCGGGTTGACCGTTTTTGAGACCGGTCACTTGCGATCGCACTGCCACACCAACCCCACTAAAACTATTAGTAACACTGGTCATCCCATAACTGACGTAGGATAGAAATTCAATCACGGAGTTATTTTTGAGCCAGCTAGCAGGCCAATACTTGGCTACAAACCAGGTAAGGTGATTGTAAAGGTCGGGAGACGTACCGAATTTAGTCACAACTGATTTGACGGCGAATGTTTCGGGCAAAGTGATTGCTTCCGGCATATCAAACCAGTAAACCCCTGTTTTGCCGTAGGGCGCGGGAAATTCAATTGTTTCGCGATTGCTGTAGGGTTTTACTTGGTGCCACTGGCGATCTTCCCAAACCTCAAAAGGAGTTTGCAAACCTAAAAAAGTGGTTCTCATGACGGTAACGCCAGCGCCGCCAGAACCTCCGACTACATAACTCAAATGGATGTGTTCTGCTTCATCTAATTGTTCCACATCTCGGCGCACCATGCTGTTAGACACACCGGGGAAAATCCCCGTATTAATAATAGCAGTAATCCCAGCATTTTTAGCTGCTTCGCGCAATTCTAAAGCCTTGCGAGTAAAACTGCGGCTGTCACTGACATCCGTATAATTAACACCTGATTCGATGCAAGTTTTCAGTACGCCGGCGTCTCGGTAGTGAAAAGGCCCCGCACAGTGAACGACAAGATTAGACTCTGAAACCGCTTTTTGCAGGGCTGCACTGTCCGCTAAATCAAAAGTTTGGTACTGCACCCGATCGGGCGGCAATCCCGGCCCAATAGAGGCTTCAGAGTTGCGTCCGGTAACGGTAATTTCTGCGTCGGTATGGGTAACAAGGTCTTGGGCAACGCTGCTGCCAATTCGTCCCCGCCCGCCGACAATCAAAACTCGATTTGCCATCGCTAAAAAAAGGGTAACGCCATTTCTCAGTTTCTCAACTTGGAGCCGGCGTTTTCATCCGCATAAAGTATGAATTGAGGAGAATGCCAGATGCTGGGGGCTCGGCGGCGATCGCCCCGATCCGGAGATGGGGAGCGACTTCTACCAGGGACTTGCCTGTTCTGGTAAATTAGAGGTTTGGCTGCGACACTAAGTTTAAAAATGCCTTCAGCGTTAACTTGTTCTTCTAATATTGATAATTTTATCGAGGGAATATACTCGGTGAGCGAAAAATATTTAAACAGATTTGATGAAACGCAAACCGTCGCCACCAAGCGCTAAAGATGCACAAGATTTAGAAAAGGTATTGAGGGCGATCGCCAATCGTTTTCCCTTCACAGGGAATCAACCAGAAAAAATTCTCGCACTCGCACACTGATAAATCAATACAAACAAACGCAGATGTGATTCATCTGCGTTTATCTGCGTTCATCTGCGGTTGCTGAAAATCTTACTTCTCATTACTCCGAAATACCGACTTACCCTTCGCTTTCAGAGTATTAGCCGCATCTGCCAAAGTCTGCGCGAAAGGCTGCTGCGAGTGCATGAAAACGCGAGCCGTATTGCGTCCCGGCATACCCGAAATCGCTCCGCCCGGATGCGTTCCCGCCCCCGTCAGAAACAAACCCTCGATCGGCGTTTTGTAATTCGCCAACTCCGGCAAAGGACGGAAAAATATCATCTGATCCAGCGTCATATCAACGTGGTAATAATTCCCCTTCAAAGCCCCCAAACGCTCTCCCAATTCCGCCGGACTTTCCACCCGGCGACCGATAATGGAATTCTTGATATTAGGTGCATATTCTGCTAATTTATCAATGCAGCGATCGGCAACTTTGTTTTTCAGCTCATCCGTCCACCCCGTACCGTGCTGGCCGGTTCCTTCAGCATTTTCGATCATGTAAGGAGCAAAAAATTCAATCCAAGCCGTATGGTGTCCGGGGGGAGCCATTGACGGGTCTAGTACCGTCGGAAACACTACATACATCGATGGGTCAGAGTCGGGGATTCTGCCGATTGAAGGGTCGCTGTGAGAAATTTCAACGTGTCTCACCGAGTCGGCAATTAAAACCGAACCGATTAAATATTCGTCCCGATGGTTCCAGCGCTCAAACTTGGGCATTTCATTGAGAGCTAAGTCTATTTTGAGAATAGTCTCGTTGTTGTTAACAATTTTGCGCTCCAATCTTTCCCGCAAATCCGGGTCAGCAGCATCGACATCGCTATCATCCATCAAATGCAGAAACAAGCGCTTAGCATCAATATTAGAAATGACACCTTTTGTAGCGCGGTACTCCGTGCCGCCGGCAACTCGAACTCCCACAGCGCGACCGTCATCAATTAATATTTTCTCGACGTGCTGGTCGGTAAGTACCACACCCGAGTAACTTTTCACTACACTAAGCAGCGCTTGCACTAATGCACCCGTCCCGCCGCGCGGTCTTGCCATGCCGGGATTGTGCCTCATTGCCAGCATAATTGCGCCTACAGCAAGGGTTTTTTGCGAAGGAGGCGCGCCGAGTTCTGAGGCGAATCTTGCTAGGGGTGCTTTGATAAATTCCTCGTCAAACCACTCGTTGAGAATGTCTTCAGCGCTGGTGAGCATCGTGCGAATAAAGTCCAGCGTTTTGTCGGGGGAACCGATGACTGACAATAAATCTTTGATCTTTGAAATATCGTAGTTGCCCAGAATATCTACGATGGATTTTGGTGGCGCATTAAACATCGGAACCATTGCACCTAAAGCCCGCTGCCAAAAGTCTGTATATTCGGCATATTTTTTAGCATCGCGCTCGTTGTAGCGGGCAATTTCAGCACAAGTTTTTTCTACTGATTTGTGCGCTAAGAAATATTTGCCATCGGGATGCGGACAAAAAGCCACTGGATCGCAGAAAAGATATTCTAAACCGTGTTTTTCCAGTTCTAATTCTTCTACAACTGGCCCTAAATGGATAAATTCGTGGTCGATCGCGCAAAGGTTGAATTTAAAATCCGGCAATTCGGGAATCGCAGCTTCGGTAGTGGCCGCGCCGCCGGGAACCGAACGTTTTTCTAACAACAGGACGGTATATCCCGCTTTGAGGAGATAAGAGGCACAGACCAGTCCGTTGTGACCTGCTCCTATGATAATTACGTCATACGTTTGCATAGATGAAGCACTGGGGATAGGATATTTTGCTCATTTTACAAATGTTAACAACTTGCCAGTCTCTACCAAGAGAAATAGATTGGTCTTAAGAGATTAGTTTGAGCATCTTACAAAAGAGATAGTCTGTAGCACATCTTTAACTGCGAACGCCCTGATTTCTTTTTTGATTTTAAGAGTGATGGCGCTCTCAAAACTCAACACAGTATTATACCGCATTTAGTCGCTTTTATCGGCGCTCGACAAAAAACTTAAGCATCAGCAATATCGGCCAGATCAACCCAAGTTTTTTAAACAAAGGAAGAGGCAACAGACAAGAGGCAAGAGGCAAGAGAAAAAGTTTTGAGATTGTTTCCTTCCTCGCCACACGGCGAGGGGAAGGAGTTAAGCCTTACGCAACTTACTTACTCAACACTCAAAAGTAATTACCAATTACCAATTACCAATTACCAATTAGTACCTTGAGACATATTACTTTAGTTGCTGGAGCGCCGCCTCAGCTTTTTGTACACCATCATTGTTGCCTTGCTGGCGGTAAGTGTCGAGGGCTTGTTTAAAAGCTTCAATTGCTTCGGATTTGCGCTCGCGCGCTTTGAGTGCCGTACCCATATTGTAATAAGCTTCGGCCCTATTTGGATCGAGCTTAATCACTCGCCCAAAAGTGCTAATCGCTCCTAAAAAATCTTGTTTTTCCAGTTGAATTTTCCCGATTCCTGCGTGTGCTTCCACTAAATTTGGTCGCACCGCAATAGCCCGCTGATAAGCTACAAGCGCTCCGTCGAAGTCTTTTTGAGCCTGGAGAAGTTCCCCAATTTCTAGCTGCACTTCTGGATTGCGGGGCTCCAATTTGGCAGCTTCTTCAAAAGCTGCTAGCCCTTCGGAAGTATAGCCGGCACGGAGCAAAGCAGTGCCTAATTTTAACTGGACACCGGCTTGTTTGGGAGCGAGTTCGGCTGCTTGTTGGAGCACGGTGACAGCACTGGCAAAATTTCCCTGCTGGATCAATACTAAGCCCATTGAAGAATAAGCTTGCCAATTTTTCGGATCGAGGGCGATCGCCTCTTGGTATGCTTTAAAAGCACCGCTGTAATCTTTTTGCTGAAAGAGTACCACTCCGAGACCGATCCGGGCATTGACATTTTTGCGATCGAGCTGAGCGGCGCGGCGGTAAGCTGTGGCTGCTGCGGGATAGTTTTGTAAATTCGCCATAGCATATCCTAATGCGTATTGGAAGTCAGCATTATTGGGTTCGAGACCGATCGCTTGTTGGTAAAATTCTACTGAGGCTTGATAGTTGCCCTGACGCGCTTCTAAATAGCCAATACCCGAAAAAATGCGGGGGTTTTCCGTATCTAAACGCGCCGCTTCCTGATAAATGGCGATCGCCTTACTGTAGTCTCCTAAATCTACCAACTCGCGCCCTTGTCGCAGCAGAGCATCTAAATTTGAATTATTTTGAGGGTTGACTTCAACTGACGTTTCTGCTGAGAGCGCTATCTGCGGCGCAGCGACAGCGAATCCTGCTACTAACAGCGTACTGAATACCAAGAGACTTTGTTTGTGCACGGCCATTTGTTTCAAAGAGTGTGTGGAATGAAAGAGCGAGTTGCTGTCAGCTTAGCAAGCTGACAACTTATGGTTTACCAGGAATGTTTGAGCGGCGAGATGTAGTAAATCTACAGAACAAGACCCACTCAAAATTTTCGCGACTGAGGCCAACTGATGATTGTAACAACAACTGATATCATCCAAGGAGCAGAAATTCAATCTTACCTGGGAATTGTAACTGCTGAGGTGGTTTACGGCACCAACGCCCTGCGAGATTTCTTCGCGGGCATTCGCGACATCATCGGCGGGCGCACCGGCAGTTACGAGGAAGTTTTTCTCAAAGGACAGCGAGATGCCCTCGCGGAACTGGAAAAACGGGCCCAGCGCCTGGGCGCCAATGCCGTAATCGGCGTGGAAGTGGACACAGGCACGATTAATGTAGACTCGAACGGGGCTTTGCTGCTGATTACTGCCGTTGGAACGGCTGTAAAATTGCGTTAAGCTGTCTTTCCTGTATACGTCCGCATTTCCTGTATACGTCCGGAAACTTTTCTAACGGGATAAAATATTCATCACTTATCAGTCATAAATCATCAATGATTCGCTAATAGCGGCGGGCTGGTGGGTGATGACTTTTTCGTTTATTTCTTCAGACATAGAGACTGGTTCTTTCCCCAGGCCGATATACTTTCTATCAATCTCAGCCATAATTAATGCTTAGTTGAAAGATGGTTAAAAATTAAAGCAACTCTCAGAGGAAAGAAAAACCTATGTCATACGTAAATAGACCTGTAGATAACGTTGGTACCGAACCCGTAGTTGTGAATTCAATGATGGAATACCACGATCGAGTACGTTGGGGCCCGATTTTTTCGGGTTTGGTAATTGCGATCGGCACACAACTTGTGTTGAGTGCATTGGGCGCTGCGATCGGGTTGAGCAACATTGCTAATTCTGGAGCTCCGCGCAGTATTTCAGGGGACGTGGGTGCCGGCGTCGGAATTTGGTCAATTATTAGTTTGTTAATTAGCTTGGCTGTTGGCGGTTGGGTAACTGCTCGCGCTTGCGGCCCGATGAACCGCAACACAGCGCTTTTGAACGGAGCAATTTTGTGGGCAACTACCTTAACAATTGGCTCTTGGCTGTTAGCAAATGGCGTGGCGGGTACTTTTGGCGTAATAGCTGCGAATGCGGGAGAAGCTATTAATCAAGCGCAGCAGGGCGGGGTCGATTTGCCGAACCGAGCACCTAACGTATCTGCTCAGGATGCTCGCAATCTTGCTGGTAATGCTGCAAAAGCTGGTTGGTCGTTCTTGTTCGGCTCGCTATTGGGTTTAGTTGCTTCGATGGTAGGAGCATCTGCCGGTGCGCGCACTCCCCGGCATTACTCGTAAAAGTTTCGTCAGATACGGAAATTTCATATTCAGGAAAGCACTTTTTTTTAAGGTGCTTTTTTGTTGGTTTCTCGTTCCCAGGTTCTACCGGGGAACGCATTTCTTGAGGCTCTGCCTCCAGGTTTTTAAGTTAGTCAGTTCTAACTGTTTAGCGACCACGGCGGGCGGGTGTGAGTTTGGACTCTTTGTCATGGTAGCGGTAGGTTAAGACAATTTATTAAAAAAATATTAAAAAAACTGAAGACTCTAATTTGAGGGATCTATACTCCTAAGAGTAACTACGTAAAGCCGATCAAAATACCGTAGTTAAATAAAAAGTATCGGTGAATCAACAAAAAGTTTGGCAAAATTCAGTGACTTCGATCGTTCAGTCTCTAAAATTTGCGATCGCAGCCAGTTCCCAATTGGTGCGATTTTCAGGGCAATTTCTCAAAAAAGCCCAGCATCTAGGACGCTCAGTCCAAGCGTACATCCTCTTGTTTTTACTAGGTATAATTCTAACTGCGTCAATTGCTGCTTGCTCTGCAGCGAGTGGGGCCAATCAAAGCGAGGTCAAGCTCAACCTAGTTTCCTTCTCAGTGACGAAAGCGGCCCATGACCAAATCGTCCCTAAATTTATTGAAAAGTGGAAGAAAGAGCACAACCAAAACGTCATTTTTGAACGCAGTTATGGCGGGTCTTTAGCGCAAACCGATGATATCATTGCCGGCAAACAAGAAGCCGATGTGGTGCATCTTGCCCTCCCATTAGATGTGGTTCGCATCGAAGAAGCTGGTTTGATTAATTTTGGCTGGGAGGACAGAGTTCCTAGACGGGGAGTAGTTAGTCATTCTGTGGCGGCAATTGTCACCCGAGAAGGCAACCCCAAAAATATTCAAACTTGGGCAGACTTAGCCAACGAAGATGTAAACCTGATTGCAGCAAATCCTCAAACATCGGGTATTGGCGTTTGGGAATTTTTAGGTCTGTGGGGGTCAGTAACCCAAGAAGGAGGCGAACCTCAACAAGCCCTTGATTTTGTGGGCAAAATCTATAAAAAGATTCCCACCCTAACTAAAGATGCCCGGGAAGCCAGCGACTTATTCTTCCAACAAGGTCAGGGAGATGCCTTAATCACCTATGAAAATGAAGTGATTTTAGCTGGAACTGCAACGAACCAACCAAAAACCAGTTACTTTGTTCCTCCCCTCAATATCTCTATCGATAATCCCGTGGCAATAGTTGATAAAAACGTTGATAAGCATGGAACGAGAGAAGTGGCAGCAGCCTTTGTCGATTTTCTCTATTCAGACGAAGCTCAGCAAGAATTCGCCAAATTAGGCTACCGTTCGGTCAATCCCTTTATCGCTCAAAGCGCACAGGTGCAATTTCCCCCAATTAAAACTTTGTTCAATGCTCAAGATTTAGGAGGGTGGCCTTCGATCAAAGAGCAGTTTTTTGCAAACGGTGCCATCTTTGACCAAATTAAGGGAAAGTTCTGAACCTAAACGCCTAATTCACTTTCATTTTTCCAAACTTACACTCAAATGCTGTCACTAACCCCACCCTAAAGGGATGGGGCTTGTAGGGAAACCAAGCCATAGGTAGAACACAAGCGCAAGTAGGACTAGACAACGGCCGAGAAGCCAATTTGAACTAACTCTTATGTGGCACTTTCATTGGACGTTACAGGCGCTATTCCTAACCCGTAACCACTCCGTTAGTCAAAGTCGAAGGAAATTAAACAGTTAGGTTTATCGCCAAACAAACACGATGCAATACGTTCCTGTAGTGGACTTGGAGCAACGTCCTTTAATGCCAACAACACCCGCAAGGGCAGAGCGTTGGATTAAATCTGGAAAAGCAACACCATTTTTCCGTAAAGGCATCTTTTGTGTTCGCTTAAACGTTGAACCTTCAAATCGTCATACTCAACCCGTAGCAGTTGGAATCGATCCGGGTTCTAAACGTGAGGGGTACACAGTCAAATCAAAAGCTCACACCTACTTAAATCAGCAGTTTCATGCTGTTGATTGGGTTAAAGAGGCCCAACAGACAAGTACAAATGCCAGACGTGCAAGACGTAATCGAAAAACACCTTGTCGCCAACCTCGTCAAAACCGTTCGCGTGGCGGGCTCCCTCCGAGCACTAAGGCGCGCTGGCAATTCAAAATCCGAGTAGTCAAAGTTTTTGATACCATCTTTCCCATAGAAGGTATTGGAATTGAGGATGTAAAAGCATTGACAAAAAAAGGTTGCCACAAGTGGAATACGTCATTTTCGCCCTTAGAAGTTGGCAAAAAATGGTGTTATTCCGAGTTGGAAAAAATTGCACCTGTCACGCAATTTGATGGCTATACCGACACCTACTTAACTCGTCAAAGATTTGGTCTAAAAAAATCTAAGGCAAAGTTATCCAAAGTTTTTGATGCCCATTGTGTCGATTCTTGGGTGCTAGCTTACCTGTTGGTAGGTGGCGATATATCACCAGAAAATATGGTGGTGATGGAATGTAAGCCCATCCGCATTTATCGCAGACAATTGCACGTTTTTAACCCTGGGAAAAACGGATATCGCCGTCCTTACGGTGGCTCCATGTCGCAAGGATTGAAGCGTGGGGGGATTGTCAAGCATCTATCGTATGGAAAGTGTTACGTAGGTGGCGAAGATGCTAAAAAATCTCGCATTAGCCTGCACAGTCTTGGTACAGGAAAACGCCTGTGTCAAAATGCAAAGCCCACGGATTGTAAGTTTCTGGCTTACAACTCATGGCGAACTGTAAAGCCGTCCTAAAAGGACGGGGTTTCAAACCCATTTTTCTGATGAAATTTTGTCGTTGGTTTTACCTAATCCCTCTCATCGTCATGGGCAACCTGATGACGAGTTGTGGCAACTCAGGAGATAAGGAACAGCAAATCAGTATTGATGGTGGTGCTGTGGGCTTTAGCGTTTCCCTCGCCGTCGCCGAAGAATACCAAAAACTTTATCCCAATGCCCAAGTCAGCGTCGCTGCCAGTGGCACAGGGGGAGGGTTTAGCAAGTTTTGTGCTGGAAACCTTGAGATTGCGGGGGCTTCTCGCACCATCAGAGAGGAAGAAATCAAAAAATGTGCCGACAAAGGAATCGAATTTATTGAACTGCCGATGGCTCTTGATGGTCTTGCGGTAGTGGTTAATAAGGAAAATAACTTTGCCAAATGTCTAACGATTAAAGAATTAGACATAATGTGGAATGCCAAATCCGAAGGCAAGATTACCAGTTGGAAGCAAATCAATCCCGACTTTCCCGACGAAAAACTGTTGCTGTTTGCCCCTCCTTCCGATACAGGAACCTTTGATTATTTCACCCAAGCCGTAACGGGTAAAAGGAAAAATAGCCGTACCGACTTTACCCCCAGTCGCAACCAAAATACTCTCGTTCAAGGGGTGGTTGGCAATAAATCGGGAGTGGCCTATCTGGGAATTGCCTTCTTGCTCCAAAACCAAGACAAATTGAACGGGGTGGCGATTGAAAATGCGGATGGAAAATGTGTTAAACCAGTTCCCCTTGATAACGTTCTGAGAAATATCTATAGCCCCCTCTCTCGCCCCCTCTTTATCTACGTCAATAAAAACGCCCTGACAACCAATCCTTCCCTGGAAAGATTCGTGAAATTCTATCTAGAAAATTCTTGGAAATGGGTAGATGGTGTGGGCTATGTGGCGTTACCTGATGAAGCTTATGTGAAAACTCAGCAAAAATTTGAGCGGCGCGAAACCGGAACGAAATTCAAAAAAGCCAAACCCGGTGAACCCATTACTAACTTTATTTAAGGAGGAAATCTCAAGCCCATGACCCTAACTCCTAGTTCCTTTGATGACTCCCTTTTCGCTGCGGATGACTCCTTGCTTAAGAAGGGTTCGGAAGATGTCCCAGAAAAGATTATTGGTGCGGTTTTATTTGCCTGTGCCTTCGTGTCCGTCGCCACAACCTTTGGTATTGTCTGGATCATTTTCCAAGAGACTTTGGGTTTTTTCCAAGAAGTTTCTTTAGCCCAGTTTTTTCTGGATACCCGATGGACTCCCCTGTTTGCCGAACCCCATTTTGGCATCTGGCCGCTGCTGAACGGAACGTTTTTAACCTCTGCGATCGCTATGGCTGTGGCGGTTCCCTTGGGGTTGTCTTCAGCCATTTACCTGAGTGAATATGCCCAACCGAAAGTGGCAGCCGTGTTACGCCCTGCTGTGGAGTTATTGGGGGGAATTCCCACAGTAGTTTATGGTTACTTTGCTTTGCTGTTTGTCACTCCGGTTCTGCGGCATCTTTTCCCCTTAGAGATTTTTAATGCCCTCAGCGCTGGGTTAATGATGGGCATTATGATCACCCCCACCGTCGGTTCCATCAGCTTAGATGCCATTCAATCGGTTCCCCGTTCTCTGCGGGAAGGTTCCTATGCCTTGGGCATTACCAAACTAGAAACCATTTTTAAAGTGGTTCTTCCGGCAGCCTTGTCTGGGATTATGGCTTCGATTATTTTAGGCGTTTCCCGCGCAGTCGGAGAAACCATGACCGTTCTGATTGCGGCTGGATCGCAGCCTCGCCTCACTGTCAATTTCATGGAATCCGTCGCCACCCTGACCGCTTTTATGGCGGAGATTTCGGGGGGAGATAGTCCCAGGGGTAGCCTCAGTTTTAAGACTTTGTATGCGGTGGGAGCAGTTCTGTTCGTGATTACATTGTCTCTCAATATGGCCAGCTTCTGGATTTCTAGTCGCTTTAAGGAAAAATACGACTGATTGCTATGGTTAAATCAACTCGAACAAACAATTCCGTCAAAACTGCCGAATTTACCGATAACCTAGAACGCCGAGAAGCGATGGGTAAAGTCTTTGAGTATCTATTCTTAATTGGGTTGCTCATCGGTTTATTTGTCCTCGCCTTACTGGTTATTAATATCCTTCATGATGGACTTGGCAGATTGCTAACACCGGGGTTTCTCGCGGAAACGCCTTCCCGTTTTGCCGAACGCGGAGGTATCCGTCCAGCCATTATTGGGAGTTTCTTTCTGGGACTAATCGTCCTTCTGGTTGCGGTTCCCATTGGGGTAGGGGCTGCTTTGTACCTAGAGGAATACGCCCCTAAAACGTGGTGGACTGCCGTCATTGAGATAAATATCGGGAATTTAGCGGGGATTCCTTCTATTGTCTATGGCTTACTGGGTTTAGGGGTCTTTAACTATTTACTAGGGTTTGGGCCTACCTTGATGTCGGGGGCATTAACCCTTGCCCTATTGTCTTTACCTGTCATTATCGTCACGGCGAGGGAGGCAATCCGCGCCGTTCCCGATTCCCTGAGAAATGCTTCCTATGGGCTGGGAACTACAAAATGGCAAACTATTCAACACCATGTCTTACCCTATGCCATTCCGGGAATTCTTACGGGGGTGATTATTTCTGTCTCCCGCGCCATGGGGGATGCTGCTTCTTTGGTGGTCGTAGGTGCTGTCAGTTTCCTCACGTTTAATCCGGGTTTATTCCAACGATTTATGGCGTTACCCATTCAAATTTTCAGCTATATCACTCGTCCTGAACCGGGGTTTGCCAGTGCAGCCGCAGCGACGATTATTGTGCTGATTATCTTGATTTTGGCGCTTAATGGCGTCGCTATCTATCTGCGCCAACGCTATTCCAGCCATTAATTAACTTGAGTTGTCAAGATTAAGGAGACTATTTCAGATGACTGACAGTAATACCAAACTCAAAACGGACGATAGCGTGTTTAATGCAGAAGGCGTAAAGGTTTATTACAATGGCTTTTTAGCCCTTGTCGATGTCTATATCAAAATTCCCCGTCAAAAAATTGTGGCCTTTATCGGCCCTTCAGGCTGTGGCAAAAGTACCTTATTGCGTTGCTTCAATCGCATGAATGATTTAATCCCCGGTGCCAAGGTGGAAGGGAAACTCATTTACCGCAACCGCGATATTTACGATCCGCAAGTGAATTCTGTTAAATTGCGGCGACAGGTGGGAATGGTGTTTCAAAGACCGAATCCGTTTCCCAAGAGCATTTATGAAAATATTGCCTATGCCCCCAGAACCAACGGTTATCAAGGAAATCTGGATGAATTAGTGGAATCTTCCCTCAGACAAGCAGCTATCTGGAATGAGGTCAAGGATAAGCTGAAAGATAAAGGAACAGCATTATCCGGGGGACAACAACAACGGCTTTGTATTGCCCGCGCGATCGCCATGAAACCCGATGTTTTATTGATGGATGAACCTTGCTCTGCTCTCGACCCCATTTCTACTCGACAAGTTGAAGAGCTGTGCTTAGAACTGAAGGAACGATACACAATTATTACAGTGACTCACAATATGCAGCAAGCGTCAAGAATCGCGGATGCGACAGCTTTTTTCAATACAGAAACGGACGATCAAGGCAAACGACGCGGCAAATTGGTGGAGTTTGGTCCCACTGAACAAATTTTCCGTTCTCCCCAAACCAAAGAAGCCGAAGAGTACATTAGTGGACGCTTTGGTTAAACGCAAGTGTCAGATTTAGGCGTTACGCATTGTCAGCAATAAGATTACCTTCTGGGCCAATACTCCGGACAGTTTTTGGAAGGATACTACAAGCTTTACTGCTGTAAGTGGAACCAGAGACTCCGGAGCTGCGTTACCAGGAAGAGCCTGGTAACGAGTATAATTCACCGAGGAATGCGCGCGCGGTGCACCCTAGAAATTAAGCGGTGAAGTATTTGGCTGCTGGGTGATAGGTGATAATTGCGGTTGTTGATTGTTCGGGATAAAGTTGTTCGCTTTCATCCATGTAGAGGTTGATGCGATCGCACTTTAACAATTCCAGTTGCTTGTACTGATCCCCCATGTTCGGACAAGCGGGATAGCCGAAACTGTACCGCGAACCGCGATATCTTTGCGCTAGCATATCGCGAATGTTGTCCGGTTCTTCGCTACCAAATCCCAATTCCCGGCGAATTCGCGCGTGAGTCCATTCTGCTATTGCTTCCGCTGTCTGTACCGCTAACCCGTGAAAGTAGAGATAGTCGCTATATTGATTGTTAGTAAATAGCTGTTGCGCGTACTCTGTAGCAATTTCTCCCACTGTGGCTACTTGCATCGGAAATACATCGATTTTACCCGATTCTTTGGGCGCGAAAAAGTCGGCAATGCACAGTCGGCGCGCCGATTTTTGCCGGGGAAATGTGAATGTTGCAGCGGGTGTCGATACATCTTGCCCGTTATTCATAATTTCCGGGTCGTACAAATGCAAAGAATTGCCTTCAGCTTGACAGGGAAAATACCCGTAAATTGCTTGCGGCTGCAGTAAATTTTCGCTGAGAATTTTGTGTTTCCACTCTTCCAATATGGGATAAACTTTCTCAGCTAAGAAAGCATCGTATTCTTCCCGCGATTGGTCTTTGGGCTTGCGGAACTGCCACTGACCCGCAACTAAAGCTTGCAAATCTAAGTGCCAGAAAATCTCCTCAAAGGGGATGTCTTCTCCCTGCAACAGTTTCGTACCCCAGAAAGGAGGAGTCGGGCGATCGATATCTGCTGCAACTGCTTCGGATCGCCTGGTATCTATCACCACAGGAGTGTCTGCTTTCTTGGCATCTTCTACAGAAGTTTCTGGCGCCGCTTTAGCTTCTTTAACCGCCCCATTATCATCCTCTATTTCATCTAAAAATCCTTGCAAATCTTCCCATTTGCCAGCAGATTTGGCTGGCATGAGTTTGTCCATAAAGTGCAAATCAGAAAACGCATCTTTGCCATAAATTACTTTACCTTTATAAGTATTTTGGCAGTCTTCATGTACAAACTTGGGAGTCAAAGCCGCGCCGCCCAAAATTACGGGGACGGTGATTCCTTTCTGGTTGAATACTTCCAGATTCTCTTTCATGAATGCGGTGGATTTTACCAGCAAGCCACTCATGGCAATACAGTCGGCTTGGTGCTTTTCGTAGGCTTCGATGATATTGTCAACTGGCTGTTTAATACCCAAGTTAATCACTCGGTAGCCGTTGTTTGATAGGATAATATCAACCAAGTTTTTGCCAATGTCGTGAACGTCGCCTTTGACAGTAGCGATGATAAATGTTCCTTTGGCGTTGTCCCCGGATTCGGACTTTTCCATGTGCGGTTCTAAATAGGCAACTGCCGCTTTCATTGTTTCTGCTGACTGCAATACAAATGGCAGTTGCATTTGTCCCGAACCGAACAATTCTCCGACTACTTTCATGCCGTCTAGCAAGAAGGTATTGATAATGTGGAGGGGCGGATAGGTTTCTAATGCTTTGGCGAGTTGGATGTCGAGCCCAATCCGTTCGCCGTCGATGATGTGCTGCTTCAGGCGTTCTTCTACCGGGAGGCTTGCGTCTTCTGTCCGATCGCGCTTGGTAGTTTTGCCCGCAAACACCGTTGTCAGGTCGCCCAAGGGGTCATAAACGCAAATATCGCCGTCAAACTCCCGTTCGTCGTAAATGAGTTTACGGCAGATTTCTTGGTGTTTGGGGTCGATTTTGGCCAGGGGCAAAATCTTATTGGCGCTGACAATTGCCGAGTCCATGCCGGCTTGCATTGCTTCGTGCAAAAACATGGAATTCAAAACTTGCCGCGCCGCCGGATTCAAGCCGAAGGAAATGTTAGAAACTCCTAAAATTACGTGACATCCTGGCAATTCTTGGCGGATGCGGCGGATGGCTTCGATGGTAGCTTTGCCGTTTTTTCTGTCTTCTTCTATCCCGGTAGAAATGGGCAATGCTAGGGTATCAAAAAAGATTTCCTCGGGGGGAATTCCGTAGGCGACAGCGGCGTTATATGCGCGCTGGGCGATCGCAAATTTTTTGTCGGCTGTTCTGGCCATTCCGTCTTCGTCAATTGTACCAATAACTATGCCCGCGCCGTATTTTTTCGCCAACTCTAAAACTTGATAAAAACGCGGTTCTCCGTCTTCGTAGTTAGTGGAATTCAGCAAACATTTGCCGCCCGCAACTTTTAAGCCGGCTTCCATCTTTTCCCATTCTGTGGAATCCAGCATTAAAGGGAGAGTGGCATTAGTCACAACGCGGGAAACTAATTCTTTCATGTCTCGCACGCCGTCGCGGCCGACATAATCAACGTTGACATCGAGAATGTGCGCGCCTTCTCGCACTTGTTCCCTGGCCATTGCTACTAAACCGTCCCAGTCTTCGGCGTTTAGCAAATCGCGGCATTTTTTGGAACCGCTGGCGTTGAGTCTTTCGCCGACAATTAAGAAGGAATTCTCTTGTTCGTAGGGTTGGGCGGTGTAAATTGAAGCGGCGGAAGGTTCCCAACTAATTTCGCGGATTTTGGGTTTAAGAGTTTTGCCAATTTCTGATAGTTCGCGGATGTGATCGTAGCGGGTGCCGCAGCAGCCGCCGATGACTTGCACGCCTAAGTCTTCGACAAAGCGCATCAAGGCCATTTTTAATTCTATTGGCGTGAGTTTGTAGTGCGCGTGTCCGCCGATGTTTTCGGGTAAACCGGCGTTGGGAACGCAGGAAACGACGAAGGGCGAATGTTCGGAAAGGTATTTGACGTGTTCTGCCATGCGATCGGGCCCGGTGGCGCAGTTGAGGCCTAAAATGTCGATCGGGTACGGCTGCAAAATGGCTAGGGCGGCGCTGATGTCGGAACCGACTAACATTGTGCCGGTGGCTTCCATTGTGACTGATACCATTAACGGAATTCGCGCACCTTTTTTCTTAAATACTTCTTCAATGGCATTTAATGCTGATTTAATTTGCAGCACATCTTGACAAGTTTCGACAATAAATAAGTCAACGCCGCCGTCATAAAGTCCTTCTGCTTGTTCGGTAAAAGCGGCGGTAAGAGTGTCGAAATCGATGTGTCCTAATGTGGGCAATTTGGTGCCTGGCCCGATCGATCCTGCGACAAATCGAGGTTTTTCTGGCGTGGAAAATTCGGCGGCGATACTCTTGGCGAGTTCGGCGGCAGTTTTGTTGAGATAATATGCTTTGTCTGCTAAATCGTACTCGGCGAGTACGATGGAAGCCCCGCCGAAGGTGTCTGTTTCGATGACATCGGCCCCTGCTTCGAGGAATCCCCGGTGCACGTTGGCGACGGCTTCCGGTTTGGTGTGGACGAGATATTCGTTGCAGCCTTCGTAT
>JACJNV010000137.1 GCA_014695175.1 Microcoleus sp. FACHB-DQ6
AAAAAAAGGGGCCAAATTAATATACTTATCACCTTATTCACCAGATTTTTCACCAATTGAAAATCTGTGGTCAAAACTTAAAATTATTCTCCGTTCTATCAATACTACTAATTATCAAGAATTAGGAAAAGCCATAGAGTTTGCGTTGGGGCAAGTTACATCGTCAAATATTTTTAACTGGTTTACACACTGCTGTTATTGTACCTCATCTTTTTGAGAAAGGCTATAATATATCTATCCGTTTGTCAATAATATTTCTTGGCTCAAATTCACTGAATCTGATAAGCTCTGACGGGGTGACAACTATGGCTGGAAGCTTGACAGGCATTGCTTTTCAACTCACTCACATCTGAAAAAATTAGCCCAGAAATCTTGTGGTCAACAACGAATCCATGAGGCTTGTAGCTACTCTTACTTGAGAATAGTGTCAATAACGCGGAAAAATGGGTGCATTTTTTTCAAAGGTGACGTAGTACAACACATACTGTACAAGGGCTTCAGCGATACTTGTCACCCCGTCAGGTCAATGAGTGAATATTTTGTATCAAATAGTACCATGAAAAAAATCCTCATCCTCTCCGCCAACCCCAAAAACACAAGTCATCTGCGCCTCGATGAAGAGGTGCGGGAAATCAAAAACACACTGCAACTATCTCCAAATCGAGAAGAATTTCAAATCATCACCGAATCTGCGGTACGAGTCGATGATTTAACCCGCTTCCTATCTCAGCATCAACCAACAATCGTTCACTTTTCGGGACATGGCTCTGGTAATGATGGATTAGTCTTGGAAGATAATTCTGGACGCATACAACTTGTCAGCACCCAAGCCTTAGCAAAGCTATTTGATTTGTTTCAGGAACAAGTCGAGTGTGTCTTACTCAACGCCTGCTATAGCGAATCACAAGCTACAGCAATTCACCAACACATTGATTGCGTAGTAGGAATGAATCAGGCGATTGGAGATCGGGCGGCGATTAAGTTTAGCATCGGGTTTTATACAGCTTTGGCGGCTGGAATGAATTATGAAGATTGTTTTCAAATGGGTTGTACTTCTATCGATTTGCAGGGAATCCCAGAGTCTTTAACCCCTACGAGAAAAATTAGGCGGCGGCGCTATCGGACAGAACAGCCCACAAATCCAGTAAAATCTGACCGGAATAATCGTCTAACTAATGATAATAAAGACAGGTCAGAACGCGCAGTTTCTATTGGACGTGATGCCACTGTTAACGCAATTCAAGTAGGTGATAAAGACAGTGCAAACATCAATGCAAACATCAATTTTCAACAAGTTAGTTTACCCACACCTGCAAACGTCAATATCGAAACAGAACTTAACACCTTACGCGAGATACTGGCAAAGTTAGAAAGCTCAGACCGTCGTAAAATTGACAATGCCTTTGAAGATGCCCAAGAGGAAATAAAGAAGCCACAGCCAGATAAAAACGAGGTAGGTAAGGCATTAGAAAGAGCTTTTGACTACGCAAAGAAAGCCGAAGGGTTTGCTTCTGCAAGGGAAAAACTTCAGCCACACCTTGCTAAAACTACTGCTTGGTTAGGCGAAAATTGGCATAAATTGTTAAGTCTGGTGAATTTAACACTTTGACGTTGGTATATTGGTGATGATGCCGGTGCGATAAGTGATGGTGCATATAGCCCAATACGGTTCGGCTAAGCTCGATTCCCCTCCTAGCCCCCCTTAAAAAAGGGAGGACAAGAACTTGTTCAAAGTCGCTCTTTTAAAGAGATGCCAAATTAAGTTAATTGTCGATCGCATCCCTTCGCCGCTGGCTGTAGCGTTTCAATTCATCAATTAAGTGAGTATCGTTAGATGCTGTTCTCGCGCCCGCTTCCGCCGCCCAGCGCTTCAAATCTTCAATTTGCGATCGCGCGATCGCAGCTAAAGGTACAGTATCCTCGATCGACCTCAAAATATCCTCGGTCATCAAATCCCGGCGCTGTCCGTTTACAAAAGTTCCAAAGGCCCGATACAATCCATCTATTACCACTTGCTCAATTTCTGCACCGCTAAAATTCTCAGCGCGTTTCGCCAAAACTCCCAAATCAAACTCGCGCAATCTAGTTTGCCGCAAACGCTGCAAATGCACTTTAAAAATATCTTGCCGTTCCGATTCAGAGGGCAAATTTAAAAAGAAAATTTCATCAAACCTGCCTTTTCTGAGCAACTCAGCCGGCAAAATCCTGACGTTATTTGCAGTTGCAACAATAAACACCGGACTGGTTTTTTCCTGCATCCAAGTAATCAAACTGCCGAATACCCGGCGCGAAGTTCCCGAATCGCCGTCGCTACCGCTGATAATGTTGCCGAAGGCTTTATCTATTTCATCGATCCACAAAACGCAAGGTGCGATCGCCTCTGCTAATTGTATCATTTGCCTGACGCGGCTTTCGCTTTCCCCGACCACGCCGCCAAACAATCTCCCAGTATCCAACCGCAACAGCGGCAAACGCCATTCTGAGGCTATTGTTTTCGCAGATAAAGATTTGCCCGTTCCTTGAATTCCTACTAACAAAACTCCTTTAGGATTGGGTATACCGTAGCGACGCGCTTCGTCAGTAAAAGCATCTTGCCGCATTTTTACCCACTGTTTCAAATTCTCCAAGCCGCCCACACTTTTTAGGGATTCTCTGGAGTTAAAAAACTCCAAAATGCCCGTTTGGCGAATTGCTTGCTGTTTTTCCTCCAAAACTCCGTCAATATCTGACTCGTTAATTTGCTGTTTGGCGGCCAAAGCTTTAGCCAAAACCCTCCCGATTCTAGCGCGGCTCAAACCCTGACAAGCTTTAACCAACTGTTCCCTTGCTAAACCGCTAACTTGCAACTGTTGCGGCTTTTCCACAACGTGGGAAATTAAACTGTCGATTTCTTGCACGTTGGGCAAAGGAAAATCAATTACTGTTACTTCTTCTTTCAATTCTTCGGGCAATTCCAGCGTGTGAGAAGTAAGAACTATAGTTTTTTTGCTGCGCTTCAATTCCCGCGTTAAATTCCGCAATTCTCGCACTACCGGCGCGCTTTTTTCGCTGTATGGATATTTCAAAGTTGGGTGCAAATCCCGCAGTACAAATATGGTATATTCTTCAACAGCAGTTTTGCTGACGCGATCGAGCGCCGCCATTACCGAACCTTTCCCTGAACCGTTATCCTCCCAGCCGCGCACGAGATCCCAGAACAATACTCGGCGCGCGGGAGTTACTTGCAGCGCTACTTGGGCAATTACGGCTTCGACTGGTTCCTCCTCCGCGCCGACAATGTACAGCAGCGAATAGCGGGCGCGAATCATCAAATCTATTCGCTTTACCAGGGCGTCGAAGTGGTTATTTTTACTGCCCTTGACAACATCCAATTCTTGGGGTTTGGGGTAATTTTCTGTCATTTTATTTGATATTTTAGATGTTAATTCAACTTTATTAAATATTTTGTTGGCCGTGAGGAATTTAGTCCTTAAAATAATTTCACCCAACTAAAGGTTTTTAGTAAGGACTTTACTCCTTAACCACCATTTAACGGGACTAAATTCCGTAATGCAAACGTTAAAATTATAACAGAATAGTACGCAATTGACTACTTAGCAACTTTTCGAGCTTGTTTCACCATTTCAATGAGAGTGTGGTGAGCATCTTCGGCGTCTTTTAAAGTGCGATCGAAATTTACTCTGACGGGCACTGTTTCGTCATTGACTTTAGCGGTTAAATCCATGCCGTTCGCATCAATAGCGAGCATTTGAGCTTCTGTCGCCTCTGGTTTGCCGCCAAATGCTTGAGCGTATAGCACGACAGCACTAGCGTGGTCTTCGTTCATGTGAGTGCAGATGCGATCGCTAATCTCAGTAGAAAACGGTTCTGACATGGGAGATTCCTCAGATGCAATATCGATCGATTGTACTGCGATCGGTACAAAGTTCTCAAGAGCCATGAATTGCATCAAGAGTTATGAGTGATATAAAAGGAGGGATAAGGAAGAACCCGAAGACAATAATATCGAGCGCGTCAGTAATTTTAAAAATTTTAATTTCACATAATTTGTGAGAAAATTAGTATGAGTAATTCCACCCTTACCACGGGCTGACCTCAAGCACCCCAGAGGGTTTTAACACTACCTTAAATTGATAAAAATGCTGAGGTTTACCAGCCTGGCGAAAGGAAGAAAGAGAAACTTCTTGAATAAAATCACCCGCTGCTTGGTTCAGCGGCTGACAATCTATAATTACCCCTTTTTCATTCACGGCAACCCGATAAACTAATGAAGTTTTGAAGGTGGGAGTCGAGCGCCAACTCTTGTCAATTTGGTCGTAAACTTTCCGGTTCAACTGTGCAATTTCACCGGGGGAGAGAATTTCAGAAGGTGCTGCCTCTACCTCTGGTGCTGGAGAATTAACCTGAGTCGCAAGCGGCATAGGTACAGGCCAAAGCTTAATAGTTTCATCTGCGCTACCGCTGGCTAAAACAGGATTTTGAGAGCTAAAAGCGACAGACCAAACAGGCTTAGAATGAGCCGCAAAAGTTGTCATCAGTTCGCCCGTTGTCAACTTCCACAGCTTGATAGTTTTGTCGTAGCTGCCACTAGCTAAGGCCTGTCCATCCTGGCTAAAAGCAACTGACAGCACCGGGCCGGAATGCCCTGTTAATGTATGCAAAATTTTGCCCTTTGTAAACTGCCACAGCTTAACAGTTTTATCCGCACTGCCACTCGCTAAAGTTTTGCCGTCAGGACTGAATGCAACTGAGTTCGCCGACCCAGAATGCCCAGTGAGGGTGTAATTGCCGCCATCATCAAGCCACCAAATCTTAATAGTTCCATTCTCGCTGCCGCTTGCTAAAATTTTACTGTCCGGGCTAAAAGCGACAGATTGAATCCAGTCTGTATCTGGAAGTGTGCTGAGTAGTTTCCCATCGGAAAAATTCCACACTTTTACAGTTTTGTCGGTACTTCCAGAAGCGAGTAACCTTCCATCAGGACTGATACTTATTGCCTTGACATCATCGGCATGACCTTTCAAGGTATTGATGAGTATGCCAGTTTTGAGATTCCACAATTTAATCCGGTTATCCCAACTCCCGCTAGCCAAAACATTGCCATCAGGACTAATGGCTAGGGATTCAATTGCATCGGTATGTGCTTTTAAGGTGTAAAGCAATTCGCCGGTTTGCAAGCTCCAGATTTTGATAATGCCGCGATAACTGCCGCTGGCTAAAGTTTTGCCGTCGGGACTGAGTGCGATCGCGTAAATCCACCCAGAATTATCTTTAAAACTGGTAGAATATTGAGTTAACAGCCCCGATTTAAACTGCGATACAGTTGTTTCCAATTCCGGAAGCGACCTAGACCAGCCGATGCCCGCCGCAGTTACAACCGCTGTTAGTGTCCAGGCTGCTGAAACTTTCCATTTAACTGCTTTTGATATCATAAATATGGCCTCCACCACTCACTTTATGTAAAATAAATTTCCAGATTTCAAGCCCAGAAATTGATAGAAGATTTTTCGGCTGCATTCTACCTTTGAGAAATGCTATCCCATACTCTTGTTAGCACTGTTACTTTGCCTTCTGTTGGCTGATGTTTTTGTTGTCGAGATTGGCGCTCAATCAAGACTCGACCGAGAAATAAAACTATTGTGGCGGTTATAGCTGCAATTCCAACAGGCGTTAAATATGTCCAGTGATCGGCCATTTTATCCCAGATATGCCAGGTTACTAAAAACATAGCAAGGTAAGTGAGACTCTGCAATTTTTTCCAATTTTTCTTGAGCCTTTTCACACTCCAATCGTTAGAGGTGATAGCCAAAAGAGTAAAAATAATGAATGTTGCTACTCCCTGGAAGTAAACAAAATAAGTTTTGATATCAAAGATATCAAAGTTTCTTTGTTTGAAAAATATGAATCCGTGAGCTACAGCTAAAAAGAAAGAGATCAGACCAATGAAGCGGCGATATTTCAGCAGCCATTGGGGAAAGCCAGTTTTTTTGGTGAGAGGGAAAACAATTCTCAAATTTGTGGGAAGCAGTGTCAGAATATAGCCTGCTAAGGCCGCGAATCCCAGGAGACTCGCCTGAGAAAATGTATCTAAATCCATCGTTGAAAGTTGCATAACTTACTCTAATTGCTAAGGAAGTAAACTCCAAATATGCCGGACTCTTCCGTACTTAGTGTGCCAAATTATTAGTTTTCTGGTGTCCTACACCATAGCTGGCTAGGATTTCAAGGCAATCGCCCCGAGTTGATCAAGTTGCCCGCAAGCGGATGTAAATAATCTCAAAGCGTTACCTAGCAAAGCCTGGAGGCTAAAGTTAAAGTAAAGAAGCACACTAAGGAGGAAATAGCAATATGCCGAGAGTAGCATTTTAAAATCGACCTGTCAATTAAGTTTGAAGTTTAGAAAAAGTCTTCGCCAAAATAGCTGGTTAAAAGTTTAGTTTTTAACTATAAAAAATGGTCAGCATTAGCTGACCTTGGGTTGAGGAGATTACCTGAACTTTTGGCTAGGTATCGCGCCCAACTACAAACTGGTTATACCCCCTTTCAATAACAGAGGACTGAAGTTCTCGCTACAAACTGCACAGGCTAACTAAAAGAGCCAGGGTCAAACGGCAATTCCTCAAACCGCGAATCAATATCAGCCTCAGAATTCGCAACAGGGGAATTAGCGCGAAATGCCGGCGGCTTAACAGAATTCACCTGGGCTACTGATAACTTGGTCGCAGGTTCCGATTTCTGTAGGTTAACTACCGGCAACTCCCCGCCATTTTCTCCATTTTTGCCCGTTTGATTCCACATCATCATTCCCAGCAAACCATCAACCAAACCGCCGCCGCTACCGTTGCCTGTTACCGCAACATCCGGCACAACTCGCACGTTGCGATCGCCTCAACCACCAGACTCGCTTAAATCAGCACAGGGTGTTGACTATACTCATATGCGGGATTTATTGGCGGCGGGGAAGTGGAAAGAGGCGGATCAGGAAACAAGAAAGGTGATGCTGAAAGCTGCTAGACGGGAGAATGAAGGTTGGTTCACAGTGGAATCGATCGAGAATTTTCCTTGCGATGATTTACGGACGATCGACCAATTGTGGGTAAAATACAGTCAGGGTCACTTTGGCTTTAGCGTCCAGAAAAAAATCTGGTTGGAAGTTGGTGGTGAATATGGTAAAGTTGATTATGACACTGAATGCAAGCTGGGCGATCGTGTGGGTTGGAGAAAAGGAGGCAGTGGCGAAAAGGAGGCCTGGTTGCAAAGCGTTGACCTAACCTTCAATAAACAAGCACCTATTGGCCACCTCCCTCGGGTGTTTGTTTGGTGGTGGGGTGGTTGGGGTGTGGGTTCTTCTCTCGCATCGAGAGCTGTAAGCTGTAATCTATAGCGATTTCAGCCCTTTGTCAAGTCTTTTTTTGAGAACCTTTTTCTACGAAGTTATCGGCTTTTGGTCATTTCATTACCTGCTACGCGGTGGTTTACTCTTCAAACAACAGACTCGCGAAATTCGGGTCATAGCAATTTGCCAACACAAACTGTTTGGGGTTCAGAAACCGGGTTTTTTACGAAATATTTGGTTGTAGTCAGCAGATTCGGTAAAAACCCGGTTTCTTTGGTCAGTGTGTAAGTCCTAATCTACTCTAAATTCGAGACTAAATGATGCGTTATGCCATTGTCATTGAAAAAACACCCAATAACTATTCAGCTTATGCGCCAGATTTACTTGGATGTGCAGCTACAGGTGCCACCCTTGCGGAAGTACAGCAGCAAATTAAAGAAGCGATCGAATTTCACTTAGAAGGATTGCGAGAGGAGAGTTTACCCATTCCCGAACCAACTACCCTCTGTGAGTATGTAGAAGCACGGTAGTAGGCCAAAATATTTCATAAATTAAGTCGGAAAATTTCACTTATAATCTACTTTCCAGAGGATATTCTCGAACACTTCTTAGTCAAACAGTAAAAACTATATCATTCTAAATCCGCAAGAGCTACTTTCAAGCAAGCACGAACCTCCTTCCAGTCACGTTCCGACAGATGACCAATTAGAACTAAGTTGGAAGATGGCGGTAGAGTGACAATAAAACTGCGAAAAACTGAAGCGACTCGTAAACCTGCTGCGGCCCAATCTTGGAGTATATAATCAGTTAAACCTAAAGCAGTTGTCTGTGTAGTCAGGAGTCCAGCTATTACATCGCGGCGGGTTGTGTTATAGGTAACTGATGATAGAATTACAGCCGGACGACGTTTAATGCCAGTGACACCAGGAAAATCAACTGTCACCACATCACCAGGATTAAAAGACACTATTACATCTCCTCATTTTCAGAAAAAATGGTTGCCGCGTACTGCAAAGAAAATGCCGTCACATCGAGTTTATCTTCCTCAGTCCAAGTCTCGCTTTCATCGACAACCGACAGATTTTGCTGCACCAAATCGTTGAGAATAAGAGTTGCCAAGCGCAGTCTATCCTTTGGTGAAAGGGTAGACAGAACGCGATCGTAAACTTCTCGAACAGTAGTTAACATAGCAAATCCTCTTGCTTCTTACTCTTGTGGAACACTTAGGGAAGTTGATTTGATTATAGCTCAAAAAATTAATAAATTTATGCTCTACTCAAATTCTAATTTTTAACCCCAGATTCATCTATGCCAACTTTAACTGATATTGGCACTCTCATCATTTTCACACCAGAAACCTGTGGAAATCGCCCCCGCATCGCAGGCACTAGAATAACAGTTCAACGAATCGCTGTTGGGTACAAAATGGGAATGAAACCAGAAAAAATTATTGCATAAATTTCCCACTTAAATATAGCACAAGTTCATGCAGCATTAGCTTACTACTACGCCAATAAAGAGCAAATTGATGCCGATATTGCGATGGAATAATCTGAGTGCGATCGCTTA
This sequence comes from Microcoleus sp. FACHB-DQ6, assembly GCA_014695175.1. Lineage (GTDB taxonomy): Bacteria > Cyanobacteriota > Cyanobacteriia > Cyanobacteriales > Microcoleaceae > Microcoleus. The sequence continues at coordinate 8,906 of JACJNV010000137.1, forward strand.
GCCAATGAACACAAAGTGGGGAGGTAATCGTTAGATACCCTGACTTCTTAAAGAAGTCAGGTATATGAGTATTCTATCGTACAAACGGCACAGCCTAACTAAAAGATCGATCGTCAAACGGCAATTCATCAAACCGCGAATCAATATCAGCCTCAGAATTCGCAACAGGGGAATTAGCGCGAGATGTCGGCGGCTTAACAGAATTCACCTGGGCTACTGATAACTTGGTCGCAGGTTCCGATTTCTGTAGGTTAACTACCGGCAACTCCCCGCCATTTTCTCCATTTTTGCTCGTTTGATTCCACATCATCATTCCCAGCAAACCATCAACCAAACCGCCACCGCTACCGTTGCCTGTTACCGCAACATCCGGCACAACTCGCACGTTGCGATCGCCTATAATTTGCATTAACTGCAAAGCCGTATAACCCGAACCTCCCAAAGCTACAACACCCGCGCGATAAGCTTCAGCTTGAGCATTTCCCTTCACCCGAATCGACTCAGCTTCGCCTTGAGCTTGTTTAACCTGAGAATTCGCTTTCAACTCAGAAATCTTCACGTCGGCGTTGCTTAATCTGGGTATGAAAAAAATCACTTGAAAATCCCGAAGTTTTGTGAATACTGGTTTCTATGACTTGCATATTTAGCCTTTCCTACCCTAAATCAGCCACGCCAAAATCTTTATTTCAAAAGCTTACTCTACACTGAATATACCTTTTGTTAATTGGGGAAGTTCAGTGTAATTGGTGATTGGTAATTGTAGGTGGGGTAGAAGGAAGGGAAAGCCCACCTACAATTACTATTAACAGTCAAAGTCAAAAGTCAAAAGTCAAAAGTTAACAGTCAACAATTAATTGTTAACTGTTGACTGTTAAAGTGAATGCCTGTGCCGAACTCGCTAGGAACTGCGTGAATGGCTGTTCAGTCTCTCGATTTAGAATTTTTGGAGAGCTTACCTTCAAAAGGTTGAACTCCACTATTTGGATAGTTGTCATCGCTGGGGGTAAAAATCCGCACCGCTGCTTCCGAAACGTAACGCATCGCGTTTGCCAAAGATTTAGAAAGATTCATAGAATCTGCCTCTCTTAATCTGGGTTCTGATACTTATTAGATTACTCTGATTTTTGGGCTATGGATGACTTTAGCAATATTTATTTGAATTACTTATTGGTCTGCAACATTGAAGCAAGCTGAAGGTTTTAGGAATTACGCATTGTTGGACGATCGACCTTTTGCTGGTAGATTTTTCCTTGGTCAACTCAAGCTGTCGCGATCGCCCTCCCGACGCTCAGAAACCGGGTTGTCTAACTCTGTTCAAAGGCTGCAAGGAAATATTTTCGCAAAAAACCCGGAACGCTTGAGTGTTTGTGCTTAATTCCTGAGTTTGTTAAATTAAATATTTATATTGGTTTTACCATAATATTAATGTACAAATTAACCGAAATCCGCTATGAAAGGGCATAACCAGCGAATTTATCCGACAAATATAGGTAATCTTTATCAAACATTTACAAAAAGATATGGTGTTTGTCACTATAATTAAAAAAAAGAAGTTTGTCCGGGGTTTTTCTTATGAAAACTACCACAGAAAGCCTGCAGCTCACAGGTTTTGAAGAAATATTAGAAGACCGGGAACTGACGGTTTCTTCAGCAGATTACAGCCTTTTGACCGATCTCTACCAGCTAACGATGGCCGCTTGTTATGTCGGGGAAGGGCTCGACGGGCGGGTCGCGAGTTTTGAATTATTCGCGCGCAGGCTGCCAGAGGGTTTTGGCTACGCGATCGCGATGGGTTTGGCTCAAGTTCTCGATTATTTGGAGAAATTTCGGTTTTCGCCGGCGCAAATTCAGGCTTTGCAGTCCACTGGGATTTTTGCCGGCGCCCCGGAGCAATTTTGGACTTTACTCGCCACAGCCCGCTTTACTGGCGATGTTTGGGCGGTGCCGGAGGGAACGGCGGTGTTTGCCAACGAGCCTCTGCTGCGAATTGAGGCTCCTCTGTGGCAGGCTCAGTTAGTGGAAACTTATTTATTGAATGCCATAAATTATCAAACTTTGATTGCGACTCGGGCAGCGCGGCTGCGCGATGTGGCGGGCCCGGAGGCTAAGTTGCTTGAATTCGGGACGCGCAGGGCTTTTGGGCCTCAAGCTGCTGTTTGGGCGGCTAGGGCTGCTCTGGCTGCGGGATTCGATGGAACTTCTAATGTTTTGGCTGCTTTGAAGTTGGGCCGCAAGCCTGTCGGTACGATCGCCCATGCTTTGGTAATGGCTGTCGCTGCCCTCGAAGGCAGCGAGAATCAGGCGTTTGCAGCTTTTCACCGCTATTTTCCGGGGGCGCCGCTGCTGATCGATACTTATGATACTGTGGCGGCGGCGCGGATGTTGGCCGATCGAGTCAACAGCGGTGAAATGCAGTTGGAAGGCGTGCGGCTGGATTCGGGCGATTTGGCGGTGCTGTCTCGGGAAGTTCGATCGATCCTTCCGGGCGTTCCAATTTTTGCTAGCGGCGATTTGGACGATCGAGAAATTGCGAAATTAAAAAGTAGCGGCGCTTGCATTGACGGTTACGGTTTGGGAACCAAGTTGGTCAGCGGTTCCCCTGTCAACGGTGTTTATAAGTTGGTGGAAATTGACGGAATTCCGGTGATGAAAGAGGCAAGCGGCAAGGTAACATATCCAGGAAGAAAGCAAATTTTTAGACATATTGAAAATGGGCAAATTCTCGGAGATTGTTTGGCGTTGTCCGGAGAAAATATTAAGAATTGCGATTCTATACCATTAATGAAATTGGTTGTCAAGGACGGCAAACGAGTCCAGAACGAGGAAAGTTTGGACGATATCGCCAAACGAACTGCTGCTTCTGTCGCCAGTCTTCGACCCGAAACTCGCCAACTTGACAACCCAATTTCGCCGCAGGTGGAAATTTCTCCAGATTTGCAGAGTCTCACCCAAAAAACGAAAAAGAGTCATTAGTCAGTAGTCATTAGTCAGTAGTCATTAGTCAACAGTCAACAGTCAACAGTCAACAGTCAACAATTCCCAATTATCGATTCCCTATGCAGAAGATTGCTCTTTTTGGAACCAGTGCCGATCCACCCACAGCAGGACACAAAACAATTCTGAGTTGGCTTTCCCAACATTTTGATTGGGTAGCAGTTTGGGCGTCGGACAATCCTTTTAAGTCGCACCAAACTTCTCTAGAACACCGATCGGCAATGCTGCTGTTAATGATTCAAGAAATTAATTCGCCCAGACACAATCTTTGCTTGCATCCAGAACTCAGCAGTCCGAGGACGGTGGAAACTGTGGAACAAGCAAGATTGCTGTGGCCGAATGCAGATTTGACGCTGGTAATAGGTTCGGACTTGGTGGGGCAACTGTCTCGCTGGTACAAATTTGAACAATTGTTAAAACAAGTGGAGTTACTGATAGTACCGCGACCCGGTTATCCGTCAGAGCAATTAGATTTGTGGCAGTTGAGGCGCCTGGGTGCAGACGTGGCGATCGCATCTTTGAGTGCTCCCAATGTTTCTTCTACTTCCTATCGGGAAACAGGAGACAGGGAAGCTCTGACTCCGACCATCGAAGATTACATCAATAGGGAGCATTTGTACGCATGGCACGAGGCACGAAAAAGGGCGAAGGTTGCTCATTAGCTGACTTTAAAGTAGGAGTAGATAATGTGATTTTCTCCGTCGATGCCGTGCAGAACCGCTTGTTGGTACTGTTGGTAATGCGGCAAGACGAACCGTTTATCGATTCTTGGAGTCTTCCCGGTACTTTGGTGCGGGACGGAGAGTCTCTTGAAAATGCGGCTTACCGGATTTTGTCTGAGAAAATTCGGGTAAAAAATTTGTATCTGGAGCAATTGTATACTTTCGGAGAACCGGGGCGCGATCCTCGGGAAATTACCAGGGGCGATCGCTATCTTTCGGTTAGTTATTTTGCTTTGGTTCGCTTTGAGGAAGCTGAGTTAATTGCTGGGAGTGTAGTCGCGGGTGTCGGGCACCGCGTCGGCGGCATTGCTTGGTATCCCGTGCAACAAGTTCCACAGCTTGCCTTCGATCACAATCAAATTCTCGAATACGGATACCGGCGACTGCGTAACAAACTTGAATACAGTCCGGTAGCTTTTGAAGTTTTGCCGGAGCTTTTTACTTTGAGCGATTTGTATCAGCTTTATACAACTATTTTGGGGGAAAGTTTTTCGGATTATTCTAATTTTAGATCTCGATTGTTAAAATTGGGTTTTTTGTGCGATACCGGTGTTAAGGTTTCGCGCGGGGCTGGCCGCCCTGCTAGTTTGTACCGCTTTGATGCGGCCGCTTTTGCTCCTTTCAAAAATAAGCCGCTGGTGTTTATTTAGCTGTTCCTTGGATGACATTCGGGGAGCAATTTAGTAACATTAGAATAGAAGCTATTAAGGAGTGCAGGCTATGAAAGACCCTGATGAATGCGCTAATATTAACGAAGTTCGGGAGGAAATTGATATTATCGATCGAGAAGTGATCGAGGCTTTGAGCAAGAGATTTCAATACGTCATCGCTGCAGCAAGGTTCAAAACGAGTGAAGCTAGCGTTAAAGCGTTCGATCGCTTTCACGATATGTTACAGCAGCGGCGCGAGTGGGCTAAAGAGTCGGGTTTGAATCCTGATGTGGTTGAAAATATTTACCGGGATTTGGTAAATTATTATATTGAGGAAGAGTTGAAACATTACAAATCTAAGTAAGTTTTTGCTAGATTCAAATCTAGGACTATAGGAAAGTGAGTCCGCGCGGGCGGATTGTTAGCAATATTTATTAAGTGATTTGGTGATATGAAAATTGCGATCGCACAACTCAATCCTACTATTGGTGATATCTTGGGCAACTCCAACCTAATTCTGGAGGCTGCGAAAAAAGCTGAGGTTGAGGGCGCAAACTTATTGCTAACACCGGAACTTTCCCTGATCGGTTATCCGCCGCGCGATTTGTTAATTAATCCGAGTTTCATTGCAGATGCAGGTGCACAGTTGCTGCAACTGGCGCAAGCTTTGCCACCGGAGTTGGCAGTCATAGCAGGTACTGCCTTACCTAATGCTAATGCTGTTAAACTCGGCGGAAAATCATTGTTTAATAGCGCTGTTTTGTTGCAAAATGGCGCCGTCAAACAAGTTTTTCATAAACGCTTGTTGCCTACTTATGATGTATTTGATGAAGATAGATATTTTGAACCGGGAGAAAACAGCAATTACTTTTCTCTTGGCGAACTCAAAATCGGCGTGACAATTTGTGAAGATTTGTGGAACAATGAGGAGTTTTGGGGAAAACGCAGTTACGCGGGCGATCCTGTTTCCGATTTGGCAAAATTGGGTGTAGATTTAGTGCTGAATTTGTCGGCATCGCCTTATTCTGCGGGAAAGCGGGGAGTGCGATCGGCGATGTTGCAGCACAGCGTCATCCGCTGCGGGATACCGATTATTTACGCTAATCAGGTAGGGGGAAATGACGATATTATTTTTGACGGCAGCAGTTTTGCTGTGAATCGAAAGGGTGATTTAATTCAGGTATTAGCTTCTTTTGAAACGGATTTTGCGGTGCTGGAATATGACGCAGCTAAACAAGATTTAGTTGGCAGCGGCGGGATCGGGCAAGATGCCCGATCCACAACAGATTTAAGTTTTCACCCGGCAGAAGGAGATGCCGAAATTTGGGCGGCTTTGGTTTTGGGAGTGCGAGATTATGTTCGCAAGTGCGGTTTTTCTAAGGTTGTACTCGGTTTGAGCGGCGGGATAGATTCGGCTTTGGTGGCGGCGATCGCCAGTTGCGCGATCGGGCCCGAAAATGTTCTAGGGGTGTTGATGCCTTCTCCTTACAGTTCGGATCATTCGGTTAAGGATGCTTTGGAATTAGCCCGAAATCTGGGCATGGCGATCGAAATGTTGCCGATCGGCGATTTGATGAAAACTTACGATCGCACTCTCGCCAATTTGTTTGTCAACACAACTTTCGGGATTGCTGAGGAAAATATTCAATCGCGGATTCGAGGCAATCTGTTGATGGCAATTTCCAATAAGTTCGGACATTTGCTGCTTTCGACTGGGAATAAGTCGGAAATGGCGGTGGGTTACTGCACTCTCTACGGCGATATGAATGGGGGATTGGCGGTGATTGCCGATGTGCCGAAAACTCGCGTTTATTCGCTTTGTCGGTGGCTGAATTCTGGCGGATATGTAGGGGCGGTGCCCCCGTGCCCGCCCCTGGACAAGGAAATTATTCCGGTTAATATTATTAGTAAGGCGCCGAGTGCTGAACTGAAACCGGGACAAATTGACCAAGATTCTTTGCCGGATTACGAGGTTTTGGATGACATCTTGCAGCGGTTGATCGAACATCACGAATCTGCCCAACAAATTGTCGCTGCAGGACACGATGAAGCGGTGGTTAAACGTGTAGTAAAATTAGTGAGGCAAGCGGAGTTTAAACGGCGGCAAGCAGCCCCGGGTTTGAAAATTAGCGATCGAGCTTTTGGTACCGGTTGGCGGATGCCGATCGCCAAATCTTCATTATATTAAACGCATCATTAAACGCAAAATGGTTAACATCGACGGTAGTTTCGGCTTCGATTTTCTCCTGGGAGCTCTCAGCAACGATACGATTAGAGGATTTGCGGGTAATGATACTGTTCAAGGTTTGGGGGGAAACGACCGAATTTTTGGCGATCGAGAAAATGATTTGCTAGCAGGAAATGAAGGCGCTGATACGCTGTCTGGCGGTCAGGGAAGCGATACAATCTATGGAGGACAAGACTCCGATTGGATATTTGGCGATCGGGGTAACGATTTGCTAATAGGC
>JACJNV010000138.1 GCA_014695175.1 Microcoleus sp. FACHB-DQ6
ATTATTTCAAACGTTATAATGATTGCTACGGTCATCTAATGGGGGATAATTGTCTGTTCAAACTTGCTCAGACTGTGCAAGAGGTAGTGTACCGTCCGGCGGATTTGGTGGCGCGTTACGGCGGAGAAGAATTTGCCATCATTTTGCCTAATACCGATATTGAAGGAGCGAGTTCGGTGGCCCAACGGATTCACGCTGCTATTAAAGCTTTACATATTCCTCACAAAACCTCTGATGTGAGCGATGTAGTTACTATTAGTATGGGTATCGCCAACTTGATTCCGATTTCGGAACTATCATCGGCTGACTTGATTGCGATCGCCGATCGTTCACTATACCGTGCCAAGCAACAGGGGCGCAATCAGTCTGCGATATGCCAGTACAGTGGCGATTCGATTTTTGACACTGACGCTTAAATCACAATAATTGAGACCGAGGACAAAAATTTGTCCTCGGTCTCAAAGTCAGTCATTCAATAAATTTCAATGAGCACGGAGGGATTTGAACCCCCGACCCTCAGGACCGGAACCTGATGCTCTATCCACTGAGCTACGTGCCCTCGACTGTTTACAGTATAACACGTCTTGCGGAAAATGGCGAGTGCCGATCGCAAATTTCCTGACCAGCCTCCAAACCGCTTGACCCCTGCGGGTTCAACTCGCCCGCGCGATCAAATATCAGGCTGTTCTCGAACCCAGAGACTGCAACTTTTACCTAAATGGTAACAATAATACGACAATGGATAAAATAATAGATTTTAATCGAGTAAACATTAGGTGCACATTCGATCGGGATCGAGCATCTACCAGAGCTAAAATAGCCCGCATCAATTCCCCCTACCTAAGCGGCAGTAAATAAATGGTGCTGCTATTAAGACCGGTGGTGCAAATACGGTTCTAGACTAAGTTCACCAAACCTCTCAATCTTATGGTTTCTAAACTTTTAGACAAATTACCGCTACGAACTGTTCTCATAGTTCCATTTGTACTGCAAATCGTGGGAGCCGTGGGACTCGTAGGATATCTGTCTTTTAGAAACGGACAAAAAGCAGTTAATAACCTTGCCAGTCAGTTAATGAGCGAAGTGAGTTTGCGTGTCGAGCAAAACCTGCAAGTTTACCTGACAACTCCCCATCTAATCAATCAAAGCAAGCTGGATGCTGTCAAGCTCGGCTTGTTAAAGATGGAGAACTTATCAGCTTGGGAGAAATATCTTTGGCGACAAGTACAATTATATCCCTATATCAATTTTACCTCGGTTGGCAACGAGAAGGGAGATTATAGATCCGGTGAACAACTTTCTAACGGCTCCCGCACGATGAATGTGATAGAAAAATCTACTGGGTTAAATTTTTATTCTTACAACACGAACGAGCGAGGCGATCGGACTACAGTTGCCACCGTTGTCAAAAACTTTGACAATCGGCAAAATACTGCGTACAAAAAAGCCGTAAAAGTCGGTCAACCTACTTGGAGTTCGGTTTATATTTCCTTACTAGAGCCGACCTTAATTATCAGCGCTATCCAACCCGTATACAGCGACAAAAATCAGCTACAAGGAGGATTATTTGCTGCCTTGCGTCTCGACCATCTTGGAATATTTCTCCACAGTCTCAAAGTCGGCAAATCCGGTCAAACATTTATTATAGATCGCCAGGGTACTTTGTTAGCAACCTCCACCCCAGAAAAACCGTTTCGCACTAAAGGTAATGAAAGGCAATTGTTTAAAGTGGAAGAAAGCAGCCACCCTTTTACTCGATCTACAGCTAAATATTTAACTGCACAGTATCAAAAATTCGACCTAATTAAAAAATCGGAGTTATTGAGCTTTGAAATAAATCACAAGCGACACTTTTTAAAAGTCCTGCCGTTCCAAGACGGCAAAGGTTTAGACTGGCTGATTGTCGTAGTTGTTCCCGAAGCTGATTTCACCGCAGAAATTGATGCCAATACTCGCACAGCGGTTTTGCTTTGTTTCGCAGCTTTAGGAGTAGCGGTGGCGATCGGCATTCTGACTTCTCGGTGGGTAACAAACCCTATTTTGCGCTTAAATGCAGCCGCAAAAAATATTGCTAAAGGTGAATGGGACACAACCGTAGAAAGTGAACGCTCCGACGAATTGGGGGAATTAGCCAAGTCATTTAACAGCATGGCTCAACAACTGCAACAATCTTTTGAAACTTTAGAAAACCGAGTGCAAGAGCGGACGGCAGAATTGGCTGTAGCTAAAGACAAAGCAGAGGTAGCGAATCAGGCTAAAAGCACCTTTCTTGCTAACATGAGCCACGAATTGCGATCGCCTCTCAATGCAATTCTCGGCTTTTCCCAACTGATGACTCGCAGCCAAACTCTATGCCCAGAACATCAAGAAAACATTAGCATAATTAGCAGCAGCGGAGAACACCTGCTCACCCTGATTAATAACGTACTAGATTTATCTAAAATTGAATCCGGGCGTACCACCCTCAATCCCAAAAAATTTGACCTCTATCGCCTGCTAAACGACTTGGAAGATATGTTTGAACTCAAAGCAGATGACAAGCAGTTGCAGTTAGTTTTTGACCGCAGTCCCGGCGTGCCGCAATATGTAGAAGCCGACGAGGTAAAGTTGCGACAAATCTTAATTAATCTGCTCAATAACTCTCTTAAATTTACCCAGGAGGGGGGTGTAGCCGTCAGAGTTAGCAAGCAGTCATTAGGCAGAAATCAGCAGGTAGAAGAGGGAAAATTTGCTCACCCCGAACTATCACTAAATACAGAAATTCCAGCACTTAAGGGTCTTAAAATATCTCAACTCACTCACTCGAACAACCCGATTATTGCCACGCCAAATGACGATTTAGCTTCTACCTCTTCCTTCTTCCTTCATTTTGAAGTCGAAGATACTGGTTCCGGTATTGCTACCAATGAAGTAGACGCTCTTTTTGAACCTTTCGTGCAAACCAAGACAGGGAAAGATTCGCAAGAAGGTACAGGCTTGGGATTGCCCATCAGCCGCAAATTTGTGGAATTAATGGGCGGAAAAATGAGCGTCTCTTCTGCTGTGGGCAAGGGAACTAATTTTAAGTTTGAAATTCAAGTTATTGCGGTCGATGCGGCTGATGTTGAAAGCCCAAAACCCAGCCGGAACGTTATTGGCCTAGTTCCCAACCAACACACCTATCGAATTTTGATAGTAGACGATAAACCGCTCAACCGTCAACTGTTAATTAAAATCCTCTATCCTCTGGGTTTTGAACTAAAAGAAGCTACTAACGGTCAAGAAGCTATTGAGATTTGGGAGAGTTGGGAACCGCATCTAATTTGGATGGACATGAGAATGCCTGTGATGGACGGCTACGAAGCTACGCAATACATTAAAGGTACTATTAAAGGTCAAGCTACTGCGATTATTGCGCTGACTGCAAGCGTTTTGGAGGAAGAACGGGCAGTTATTTTATCGGCGGGTTGCGATGCTTTTATGAGGAAGCCTTTCCGGGAAGCCGATATTTTTGATGCTATGCAAAAACATATCGGAGTGCGCTATATTTATGAAGATCCGGGTCAAACTAATTTATCGGCAATCAAAGAGGGCGATCGCGCACTGACTGCGGCTGATTTCGTGAGATTGCCTGAGTCGCTGGTATCAGATTTAAAGCTGGCTATACTAAATGCAGATATGGATGTAATTGATAGCTCGATCGAGCAAATTCGATTAAAGGATGCAGTAACGGCTGGTGCGATCGCCAATTGTATAGAAAATTTCGAGTACGACAAAATTTTAAAGTTAATATCTCAAGCAATATCACATGAATAACGACCTTGCTAGCACCGATCGCGGTAATATTTTAGTAGTTGACGACACCCCAGCTAATTTGCGACTGCTAGCCGGAATTTTGAATGGCAAGGGCTATAAAGTCCGCCCCGTACCTAGCGGTGAGTTAGCGCTTTCGGCGGCAAAGGGTATGCCTCCAGATTTGATTTTGCTGGATATTATGATGCCCGAAATGAATGGGTATGAAGTTTGCGAAAAAATCAAAGCGGATGAACGCACTCGCGACATTCCGGTGATTTTTATTAGCGCGATTAATGACGTACTAGATAAGGTCAAAGCCTTTGCGGTGGGCGGGGTAGATTATATTACCAAGCCCTTTCAGGTGGAAGAGGTTCTAGTGAGGGTAGAAACCCATTTAGCAATGTGCCAGTTGCAAAAAAAGCTCCAACAAAAAAACGATGAACTGACAGTCACTTTAGACCAACTGCAAGCTACTCAGAATCAATTAGTGCAATCGGAAAAACTGGCCGCATTAGGGCAACTAATTGCGGGCATTGCTCACGAAATTAATACGCCCTTGGGCGCGATTCGGTCGTCTATTGGAAATATTACCAGCTTTTTGGATAACAATCTCGAAAGTTTGCCAGTTTTTTTTAAAGAACTGTCAGCAGAACGCGAACACGATTTCTTGTGTTTAATGTACCGTTCCAGCCAACAAACTTACTCTTTATCTACGCGAGAAAAACGGGGCTTGAAAAAAACCGTGAAGCAGCAACTAGAGTCGGAAGGTATTGACAATGCTGACAGCCTTGCTAGCATTTTAGTCAATATTGGATTGCAGGGAAATTTGCAAGAATTCTTGCCTTTGCTCAAAGACCCGGACAGCGAAAATATTATAAAAACAGCCTTCGACTTTGCTAGCATTCACAGAAGCGCCCGAACCATCGCTACCGCTACTGAACGCGCTGCCAAAGTCGTCTTTGCCCTGAAAAATTATGCGCGTTACGATGTAAATGGGGAAAAAATACAGGTGAATATTACGCAGGGAATTGAAACTGTATTAACTCTTTATCAAAACCAAATCAAGCAGGGTGTGGAAGTCGTCAGAAATTATCAAGATCAATTGCCTGTGGTACTGTGTTATCCCGACGAACTCAATCAAGTTTGGACAAATTTAATTCACAATGCCTTACAAGCGATGGACAATCAAGGAACTTTAACAATTGACGCGGTACAGCAAGATACCAGCGTCCTGGTAAAAATTACTGACAGCGGTAAGGGGATTCAACCGGAGATTATTCCGAAAATTTTTGAGCCTTTTTTTACTACTAAACCTGCGGGAGAAGGCAGCGGGTTGGGATTGGATATTGTCAAAAAAATAATTGAAAAACATCAGGGTAAAATTGATGTCGAGTCGGCACCCGGTAATACAGCATTTACAGTTTCTTTGCCGATTAATTTAACTGAGTAGGTAAAGCGTCGCAGACTGAAGGCGGGGGCTAAAAATTTGCAGTCTACCCGCGCGGAATGTAGAATTTGGAAAACGGTGTGCTTACCCATCGGGCTTCACCCTCCCAAACTAAAGAAGGAAACTAGCGATGTCTAAACCAGCAATTTTGTGTGTTGACGATGAAGTAGGGGTGTTGCAAAGTCTGGAAATTGAACTGCAACAGGCTTTTAACGGTAAATATCTTTGGGAATTTGCTGAAAGTGCTGCCGAAGCCCTAGAGATTATTGAAGAGCTATCTGAAGCTGAGGTTAAGATTCTAGTGATTGTCTCTGATTGGTTGATGCCCGGAATGAAAGGAGATGAGTTGCTAATTAAAATTCATCAAAAATATCCGCAAATTGTGACAGTGATGCTGACGGGACAAGCAGACCCAGAAGCCATCGAACGAACCAAAAGTCAAGCAAATCTTCATGCTTTCATAGAAAAACCTTGGCAAAATCAAGAATTAATTGAAGCGATTAAGTCGGGTCTAGCAAATTTATGAAAAAACCAGTCATTATTTGTGTCGATGATGAGCAGACTATACTCGATAGTCTGGAAATAGACCTGCTAAAGGCCTTTGAAGATAAATATTTAATTGAAACGGCCCAAAGTGGCGAAGAAGCTTTAGAGTTGCTGTCCGAACTTTTAGCAGAACAGTATGAAGTTCCTTTGGTTATTTCGGATCATATCATGCCTAGTATGAAAGGAGACGAACTATTAAGGAGCGTTCATGCTATCTCGCCGAACACTCTCAAGATTATGCTGACGGGGCAGGCAGATTTGGAAGCGGTAGCCAATGCTATTAACTATGCTAAATTGTACCGATATATACCTAAACCTTGGCAATCTGATGACTTAAAGTTAACTGTTACTGAGGCAATATATAAATATTTTCAAGATAAAGAGTTAGCTAAAAAACAAATAGAACTTCAGGAAATGAATCAGGAGTTGGTAAAATTAAACCGCAAGCAGGCAATGCTGATTGCCAAACTCCATGAAAACGAAAGTCGCTTGACCCAATATCTAGAAGCTATGCCATTGGGCGTATGTGTACTTGATGCAAACGGGCAATCTTTCTACGCTAACCAGAAGGCGCGAGATGTATTTGGCAAAGGCACTGTGCCGCATATTAATTCCGAGCAAAAAGCAGCAATTTATCAATTCTATAAAGCCGGGACTAATCAGAGATGCCCCGTGGAAGAATTGCCAATTATGCGGGCGCTTCGGGGCGAAAATGTGCGAACTGAAAGTGTAGAAATTCGTACAGCTAATAAGATTATTCCTGTAGAGAGTTGGGCAACTCCAATTTATGATTCTACAGGCGACATTTCCTATGCGATTATTGCTTTTAGTGACATAACTGAACGCAAGGAAGCTGAAGCGGCGCTAATTCAAGCTGAAGAGAAGTATCGCGGGATATTTGAAAATGCTCTAGAAGGTATTTTTCAGACGACGCCGGACGGACATTTTATTAGTGCGAATCCTGCTCTGGCGGAAATTTACGGCTACGATTCCGCGTCAGAATTGATAGAAAGTATTAATGATACTCAGCAGCAATTGTACGTCCAACCCAACCGCCGTCAAGAGTTTCTGGCGCTGATGAAACAGCACGGTACTCTGTGTGAGTTTGAGTCTCAGGTTTACTGTCGAGATGGCAGCATTATCTGGATTTCAGAGTATGCGCGCACAGTTTATGATGCTAACGGTGAAGTGCTTTACTATCAGGGTTTTGCTAAGGATATTAGTTTGCAAAGACACGTGGAAGTGGAACGAATCAGGTTTACTAATGATTTAGAAAAAGCTTTGGCAGCCCAAGAAAAGTTAAATGAGGCACTGTCAGAAAACGAAAGCCGATTGACTCAATTCCTGGAAGCGATGCCAGTGGGAATATTTGTTGTCGATGGTAAGGGTAAACCTTTTTACATGAATTCTTGGGGGGAGAGGATACTAGCCCAAGGTTTAATTTTTGATGGGGGTACTGACCAATTTCCTGAAGCTTATCAATTTTACGACGCTGCAACTAATCAATTGTATCCGAGGGATAGCCAACCGATTGTTCGGGCGTTGCGGGGAGAATTTGTGCGTATGGACGATTTAGAAGTTCATGGGTCGGATCGGATTGTGCCGATCGAGGTTTGGGCGACTCCAATCTACGACGAACGGAAAAACATAGTTTACGCGATCGCAGCTTTTCAAGACATCACCGAACGTCAAGAGGTAGAAACCGAGCGTCGCCAATTCACAGACGAGTTACAAAAAGCTTTAGCAGCGGAAGAAAAATTAACAGATGCTTACGGGCGGTTTGTGCCGCACGAATTTCTCCACTTTCTGGGATATGAAAGTATTCTGGAAGTAAAATTAGGGGATCAGGTACAAAAAGAAATGTCGGTGCTGTTTTCAGATATTCGCGATTTCACTTCGGTTTCTGAAACGATGAATCCCGAAGAAAATTTTAAATTTATTAATGCTTATTTGTCGCGGATGGAACCTGCAATTACTAACAATTTTGGTTTTATTGATAAATACATTGGCGATGCGATTATGGCGCTGTTTGATGGCAGTGCGGACCATGCTGTGAAAGCTGGAATTGCTATGCTAGAACAGCTTAACGAGTATAATATTAGTCGGCATCAACCCGATCGCCCGCCGCTGCAAATTGGCATTGGAATCAATACGGGTTCTTTGATGTTAGGCACGGTTGGCGGTCAAAGTCGGATGGACAGCACGGTGATTAGTGATGCGGTAAACTTAGCCTCCCGCGTGGAAAGTTTGACAAAAGAGTATGGAGTGTCGATGTTAATTACTCACAATACTTTTATGCAGTTGAACGATATTTATGATTTCAGGTTGATCGATCGCGTAGCAGTTAAAGGCAAATCACGAATGGTAACAGTTTATGAAGTATTTACGGCAGATCCGCCAGACTTACGACAGAAAAAGTTAGAGACAAAGACAATGTTTGAGGAAGCTTTGATACTCTACAATAGTGACAGGTTAGTCGAAGCTAAAAAATTGTTTTCGGCGTGCCTGGAAATCAACCCTCAGGATAAGGTAGCTCAAATTTATATGAAGCGGTGTCTGAAACCGGCGATCGCTCCTCCATAATACAATTTTAAATTTTAGAGTTTAGAATTGGGAATGATTTATTCCATAATGGTTGGGAGTTTGCCTACAGTTACATTTTTTTTGAAACTGGTATAATCATTGTTTAGACAGGCAAAGAAACGCAAACTATTGTTTCTTGCTGCGGTAAACTTTCTATTTTAAATTCTCCTCCGTGCAATTCTACAAGGCGTTGAACAATAGCCAGACCCAATCCCAAACCTGCTTGTTGGTAAAGTTTGCGATCGAACTGCCTGTAAGCTTCTAGCTGTGCAATCTGATCGGTAGTCATGCCGCGGCCTTTGTCTTTGACAGACAGAATAAAAGTCTGATTTTCGACGAAAGTGTTTAATAAAACCGGCGTTCCTTCTAATGAAAATTTGAAGGCATTGTCCAATAGTTCTTCAACAATTTTTGCGAGTCTGACCGAATCCATAGCTACCGACGAATCTTGCAAGTTTAATTGTAAATCTTCTGTTCTATTCGCGTGTTTTGCTTGCTGTCGCGCTTTTTGACTCAGCAAAGATTTTACACAGCTAAATTCGCTATTTCGCATCTCCTTTAGCAGTTCGGGATTTGTGGCTGCTATCTCCAGTTCTGCATACAGCAAAAAGTTCTGAATCAGTCGATACAAGCGATGACCGGAAGTTTGAATTTGACCGATCATCTCTAAGATATCTGATTCCTCTAAGACCTGATATTCTGACAAAATCAGCTCCGAAAAACCCAGAATGGCATTCAAAGGAGTCCGCAATTCGTGGGGCAGCGACATACTAATATTAGTGCGTAATTCGTCTAGCGTCTTTTGAGATTGTCGGCTAATTGTTTTTTGTTTTTCAAGTCTAATAGCAATGGCTTTTAGCAGTTCTTGCGGCGTACACGGCTTAGTAATGTAATCGTCAGCTCCCAGTTCCATGCCCGTGCGAACGTCAACTTTATCGGCTTTGGCTGTGAGGAAAATAAACGGAATTGTGGCAGTCAAGGGTTCGGAGCGCAAAGCTTTGATGACGCCGTAACCGTCTACTTCCGGCATCATCATGTCGCACAAAATTAAATCCGGGATTTTTTCGATCGCCAATTTGATGCCGACTTTGCCGTTAATCGCTCCTATTCCTTCAAAATTCTCGGCTTCCAGCAACTCTAAAATATTCTCTCTAATCGCTTCTTCGTCTTCTATTACCAAAATCTTAGCCACGGTGATAGCTCCTTTTAGTCAGTAGTTTGTTGGAAAATTCTGGGTTCAGACACTTGATAAGTTTGTTTGTTAGGCGCTTAATTAATCGTTAAGTAGCGGATATGTATAGTTGATAATTCAGTTGTTATTGATTGGGAGGGCAAATTAGAGGCAAGGTAATAGTGAAAGTTGTGCCTTTTCCTTCTTGACTGTCGATCGCTAGTTGGCCGCCGTGAAGTTCCACAGCCCTCTTCACAATTGCTAAACCGAGACCTGTTCCCGAAATATTGCCGACATTTGTTGCTCGGTAAAAAGTTTCTAATATCCGCTCTCGATCGGCTTGGGGAATGCCGATGCCCTGGTCTTGAACTTGGAAAACAGCTTCTTTGTTTTGACAGTTGAGGTGCAAGGAAACTGTACTGCCGACAGGGGAATATTTGATGGCATTTGAGAGGACATTTCCCAAGATTTGCTGCAGCAGTTTTTCATCCATTTGAGCCTCGCAGGTGCCGCCTTCATATTGAAAGGCGATCGGGTGTTGGTTGCTGTCGTTGAGCTGCTGCTCTTCTACCAGTTGACGGCAAAATTTTTCGAGGTTTAAGGAAACCGGTTGAAACTGCAAGGTATTGGCTTCGATTTTGCCAATTACGAGGATATCTTCTAATAACTCTGTCATGCGTTTAATTGCTAATTGAATCCGCACAAAATGAGTAGATTTTTTATCTTGGGACCACTGAGAACTGTAATCTTGCAGCAATCCAGCGGAAAATTGAATGGTTGTCAAAGGTGTGCGGAACTCGTGGGAAACCATTGTGACAAATTTAGCTCGCAGTTCTGAAAGTTCCTTTTCTCGTGCGAGGGCTTTGAGAATTTCCGCTTCTGCTCGTTTGCGATCGCTAATGTCACGGGCTTCCGCAATCAGCAGCAAAACTTGTCCTGTTTCATTTTTAACAGGTTTCAGTGAGAAATCAACTGTCATAATTTGGCCACTTTTGCCTAACAAGTCGATTTCGCTGCGGAAAAACTCGCCGCGACTTGCTTTGCCGATCGCCGATTGCAATTGTTCGGAAACCTGTAGCGACTGGGCCCAAATCGCCATTTCCCAAATAGGGCGGCCCACAATACCCTCCGATCGCAATCCGGCAAAATCGAGGGTTGTCTCGTTCACTTCCAGCACAATTCCTTCGGGAGTCAGCAGCTTGGTTAGCTGAAATGATGAGTCAAAAATCGCCCGAAAGCGGCGCTCGCTTTCCCGCAGCATTTGAAAGGTTTGAGAGCGTTCGATCGCGTAGCGGATCGTCCGCACTAATAATTGAGTAGTAATTTGACCTTTAACAATGTAATCTTGAGCTCCCAAGCGAACTGATTCGAGGGCGATCGCCTCATCGTCCAAGCCTGTCATTACCACCATTGGCACATCAGGAGCAACTTCTCGCAGGCGAGTGAGCGTTTCCAAACCGCGGCTGTCGGGCAAAGAAAGGTCGAGCAAAACTACATCAAAGGATTGTTTGCACAGTTGTGCGATCGCCTCATACAGGAACTCAACAGACACCAGTTCCCACTCGACGCCCACAGATACTTCTAACAGTTCTGCAAGTAAATCAGCATCAGCCGGATTGTCTTCTACTAACAGAATTTTAATCCACATAGCTTAGACGTTTTTGACTGTAAAATTTTTACTTTACCAATCTTAGGTTAAACTTTTCCGCTTTCCCATGCCATTTTAAATTTGAAAATTATTATTTGGGAACTATCACCACCAGCCACCAATCCTTAATCGATCTCACCAGCTTAGCGACTTGACTAAAATCGATAAGCTTAGTGATGTAGTACCGGGCTGACAGGGCATAAAACTTGAGCATCTCTTCATCGACTGCTGAGGTTGTCATAATTACCACCGGAATCATTTTTAACTTGAGTGCTGAGTTGATTTATATCAATATTTTCAACTGTTTTTTTTAGGCCTAATCAAGTTAAGCAGAATTAAATTAGGACGAGACTGCGAACAGAAAAGCCTGCTTATTCAATAAAATTCTTGCCTCTACCATATCTTATACTATTTGCAAATGGTTAAAAATTGGCTGGTCGCCCGCTTTTATAAAGTCCATTCAGCCTCGCTGATCAAATCATCCACCCGCAAAATTTCCATAGGTTAAAAGTTTTTAGAGCGCTCACAAGCAAAGGATCTGTTCGTTTAATTTAGAGGAAGTTTGACGACTGCCAGCCAGAATTCCTCAATTAACCTGACTACTTTAGTAAATTCTACGAAGTCTACCGGCTTGGTTATGTAACAGTTGGCGTGGAGCGAGTAGGACTTAAAAATATCTTCTGGAGCTGCTGAAGTGCTGAGAATCACTACAGGAATTAATTTTAAGATTGGATCAGTTTTAATTTCTTCTAGCACTTCAATACCGCTTTTTTTCGGCAGATGCAAATCGAGCAAAATCAAATCTGGACGAGGTACCCTAAGATAGGGTTCTTTTCGGCGCAAAAACTTGATTGCTTCGACTCCATCCTCCACAAAATGCAAGTTATTCAATATTTTACCCTGATTGAGGACTTCTATTGCCAAATCGGCATCGCTGGGAGAATCCTCAATCAGCAGAATCTCTATAGGTCTAACAGTGCTTCGATCGCTCATAACCGGCGTATCCTTTAAAGTATAAAAACAAAATTGAACTGTGAGGCTTCAGGTACTAATTATAGGAATAGTGAAGTAAAAAGTCGCTCCTTTTCCCTCCTGAGATTCCACCCAAATCCGACCGCCGTGGCGTTCAACAATGCGCTTGCACATCGCCAAACCTATACCAGTACCGG
Organism: Microcoleus sp. FACHB-DQ6; assembly: GCA_014695175.1. Classification (GTDB taxonomy): domain Bacteria; phylum Cyanobacteriota; class Cyanobacteriia; order Cyanobacteriales; family Microcoleaceae; genus Microcoleus. The sequence continues at coordinate 12,339 of JACJNV010000138.1, forward strand.
AATATTGGCGGCGGGAGTGCAGGCGCGCAAAAATGATAAAAATGCGATCGGCATACTGCGGATCGATGCCAATGCCGTTATCGCGGACACTGAACACCCATTCGCTCTCTTGCCTGCAGGCAGCGATATGAATCAACGGGATATCTTGGCGACAAAATTTGATGCTGTTGGCGAGCAAATTTTGGAATAATTGCACCAGTTGAAATTCATCCGCCATCACGGTTGGCATCGCGTCGCAGGTGATTACAGCTTTTGTTTCGGCGATCGCAATTTGCAAATTGCACATAGTTTGCTTAACCACAGCGTTGCAGTCCGCCTGCTCAAACTCCTGACCCCTCGTTCCCAGGCGCGAATACGCCAACAAATCGTTAATTAACTGCTGCATTCTGGTGGCGCCATCGACAATATAATGAATATACTTATCTGCGCGATCGTCCAAATTTCCTTGATAGCGCTGGGCCAGCAATTGAGTGTAACTGGTAACGGCTCGGAGCGGTTCTTGCAAATCGTGGGAAGCCACATAAGCAAATTGTTCTAATTCCTCGTTGGAACGCTTCAAATCTTCTGTAAGTTGCAGCATTTGCTGCTCTGCTTCTTTGCGGCCTGTAATGTTGTAAACCAAGGCGCAACAAGACAGCAGATTACCCTGAGAGTCCATGACGGGACTGGTAGACATATGAGTCCAAATATCTTTGCCGTCCTTACTTTTGAATTTAAATTCCTGTTGTTCAGCAATACCTTGCTTGCGCCGATCGACCTTATCAAGAGCTTGTGGTTTTTCCGGTTCGTCCATGAAATCAAAAAGCGACCGCCCGAACATTTCTAATTCACTATAGCCGAGCATTCGCGCCATTGCGTGGTTCACGTAAGTAGTGAGGCCATTTCTATCAATTACCCAAATACCTTCTTCTGCTAATTCAACTATTTGCCTGTACTTGAATTCGCTTTCCTGCAAAGCAGTTTCAGTTAGTTTCCGCTCAGTGATATCTTTCATAAAACAGTGGTGACCGTTAAATATCCCTTGTGCGTCGCAAGCTTTTACCATCGTTAATTGCTTGTAAAAAAACGAGCCATTTTTCCGAACGCCTCTAGCTTCAACTTCTACTTTGCCAGAAATTAGCATTTCCTGATAAGCTGAGATCATCATCTCAAGATCGCTCGGATGTACGGTGGGCTGCCATTCCATGCCAAGCATTTCTTCCGGTTCGTAACCGCATTTATGAGCGTAAGCTCGGTTAACCTTCACGTAGCGTCCCTCAATGTCCAGCCGCGAAATGCCTTCCACCGCATTTTGCATGGCACTGGTTAGGTCGCGCAGCTCTTTTTCAGCTTGTTTGCGATCGCTAATATCCTGACCGATACCCAAAAAACCGTTAATATTTCCGTTACTGTCAAATAAGGCAGTCACCGACAGCAGTACCGGAAACCGCGAACCATCTTTGCGAATGTAAGTCCATTCATTTTCGTCAGCGATTTTCCGGGACGGTAAGGCAAAAAAGGCTTCCATTCCCGGCTGTATTTTCACTCCCAATTCTTGAGAAAGAACTTCAGCTCTTTGAGCGAGCTCCAGAGGCTCGTGAATTATTGCTAGCGTGACTTTTCCGACCACTTCTTCTAGCGAATAACCTAAAAGTTGCTCGGCCGCCCGATTAAATGTTTTAATTGTACCGTCGGGATCTGTAGAAATAATTGTGTAGTTAGCGCTATTAAGAATTCCATTTTGCAGTTGCGTCAATTCCAACAAAGTGAGCGCAATTTTTTCGCGGTAGGCTATTTCTTTTTGCAATGTCTGGTTAGAAATTTCAATTTGAGCAGTGCGCTCAGCAACTCGATGCTCCAGAGTTTCATTGAGCCGTCGATTTTCCTCTTCTACCTGCTTGCGTTCTGTAATATCAGTAATAGTACACACATAACTTTTAACCTCCCCATTTTCTCCGATTTGACCGACAGCTTGACCGAATACCCAAATGATTTGAGAGTGATTAATGCCTTGAAAGCGGTACTCAGATTTAAACGGCAATTTCTCCTGCGTGGGGCTATACCATTCAGTAAAAACCCGCTCGCGGTCGTCTGGATGAATGCCTTGCAACCACCCTTTGCCCAAAGCTTCATCGCAGGTAATTCCCGAAATTTGACACCAGCGCTCGTTGACATACAAGCAGTCTCCTACAGCATCTGCATAAAATATTCCCACCGGCGAAGCTTCAGTTAAAGTTTGATAGCGAGCTTCCGTTTCTCGGCGCTCCATAATTTCTTTTTGCAGTATGGAATCGATCATCCCTAATTGAGTTGGACTGAGGAGAGTTAATGCTTGGGGAACTAAAGGAATTAATGCAAAAGCGGTGTAAGCAGAAATCGCGGCGGTAATAATTTTCAGACTGCCAGAAACCCAATAAACAGGATGCCACAGCGTCCAAACTTCCATTATATGAGTAGTGCCGCAAGAGATAATAAACGCTGCCAGCAGCCAAAAGATGTTACGGAAGGGCAAGTCTTTTCGCTGACCGATAAAATAAATTAGGGATAGCGGTATTGAATAGTAGGCCAGGGCAATTATAGAGTCTGACACTATGTGGAGGGCGACTAGCTCTCGCTGCCAAAGGTAACAGTAGCCTTGAGGAATATAATTCCCGGTAAATAACAGGTGATTTAAAAATTTCCAAATCATCATAAATGGAATGGGTAATCGAGAATTGGTAATTGGTAATTGGTAATTGGTAATTGGTAAGCGGGAATTGGTAATTGGTAATTTAACCCAATGACTTATAACCTATCTCAAATTTTTGAAAGATACAGTCTTGAACGCACCGGGGGCTAAAAACCCGGTTTCTGGTTAGATGCCTTGTTGCCAAACCGAATATTGTCGTAGAAACTGGTTTTTCTTCCGTAACTCTTAATATAGCAATTCTCAATGATTCGCAAGCTGTAGCGAGCTCTAGGTTGGGTAGAACGAAGTGAAACCCAATATTCCGATTTTAGATTTTAGATTTTAGCTTTTCCTTCCTTCTTCGTTATCTTCTAGATAACTAAAGCCTTCTCTCCTAGATAACTAAAGCCTTCTTCCATCAATCGGTTACATCTGTTACATCCGTTGCCGAACTTCTTCCTTCTTCTATAAAAAATGGGGCGAGCCAGAAGCCCGCCCCACCAAAAATTATGCTGCTGCTATTAACCCAACAGCGCCTGAGCCTTAGCTACCACATTATCAACGGTGTAGCCAAACTTTTCTAAAGCAACGGGGCCCGGTGCAGAAGCGCCGAATGTGTCGATGCTGATGCTGTCGCCTTCGGAACCCAAATAACGTCCCCAGCCGAAGCTACAAGCTGCTTCAACGGCCAACCGCTTAGTAACAGCTTTCGGCAGTACAGATTCGCGGTAAGCGGCATCTTGTAAGTCAAACAATTCCCAGCAAGGCATCGAAACTACGCGCACTTTATTGCCTGCGGCGCGCAATTTTTCAGCGGCATCAACGCAGAGGTAGGTTTCGCCGCCGGTGCCGATTAAAATGATGTCGGGAGTGCCACCGTCGTCAGACAAAATGTAAGCGCCTTTGGCGGTTCCTTCGATCGAACTTCCAGCCAAGTTAGGCAAGTTTTGGCGCGACAAAGCCATTAAAGTTGGGCGAGTGCGGCTTTCAACTGCCACTTTGTAAGCGCCGGATGTTTCATTACCATCCGCAGGGCGCATTACCAACAAATCGGGAATTACGCGCAGAGAAGCTAACGTTTCAACTGGTTGGTGAGTCGGGCCATCTTCGCCCAAGGCTACGGAGTCGTGAGTCATTACATAAATAACTCCAGCTTCCGAGAGTGCAGAGAGGCGAATTGCTCCCCGCATATAGTCAGCAAATACCAAGAAAGTAGCGCAGTAAGGAATTAAACCGCCGTGCAAAAGCATACCGTTGGCGATCGCACCCATGCCGTGTTCCCGCACACCAAACCGCAGGTTACGTCCTTCGTACTGACCTTTTTGGAAGTCTTTTTCACCCTTGAGCAAAGTCATGTTAGAAGATGCCAAGTCAGCGGAACCGCCGATCAATTCGGGTAGGACACCTGCCAAAGCATTCAAACATTTTCCAGAATGATTCCGAGTCGAATCTGCCTTATCTTCCGGCTTGTATGTCGGCAAAACTTGATCCCAACCTTCAGGAAGTTTGCCGGCAACCGTGCGCTCATATTCTGCTGCTTCTGCAGGATATGCTGCTTTATAAGCATCAAAAGCTTTCTGCCATTCTTGCTCAGCTTGAGCACCGCGATCGACTGCTTTGCGGAAGTGTGACAAAGCATCATCAGGAATCTCAAACGGTGCGTGTTCCCACTTCAAGAAATCGCGAGTTGCTTTCACTTCATCGGGACCCAAAGCAGCACCGTGAGCACTGTAAGAATTTCGCTTGTTGGGAGAACCGTAACCAATGACGGTGCGGACTTTAATCATGGACGGTTTGTCCGTGACTTTTTTGGCTTCTTCAATAGCTTTGTGAACTGCTTCTAGGTTAGTATCTTCGTCTAGAGCGGTATTGTCTACTGTAATAACGTGCCAGTTGTAAGCTTCAAAACGCTTGCCCACATCTTCAGTAAAAGCCAAGCTTGTGTCGCCTTCAATAGAAATGTGATTGTCATCGTACAAGGCAATTAATTTGCCGAGTCCCAGGTGTCCGGCCAAAGAACAAGCTTCGGCAGAAACGCCTTCCATGTGGCAGCCGTCACCCAAAATTACATAGGTGTAGTGGTCAACAATTGTGTGGTCGGGCTTGTTAAACTTAGCAGCGAGGTGAGCTTCTGCCATTGCCAAACCGACGCCATTAGCAATTCCTTGTCCCAGGGGGCCGGTGGTAACTTCTACGCCTGCGGTCATGAAGTTTTCGGGGTGTCCGGGGGTTCTGGATTCCCACTGGCGAAATTGCTTGATGTCGTCGAGGGTGACGCTATCGTAGCCGGTTAAGTACAGGAGGGCGTACTGTAGCATACAGCCGTGGCCGGCGGAGAGGACGAAGCGATCGCGATTAAACCACTTGGGGTTTTTGGGGTTGAACCGCATGAACCGATCCCACAGCACGAAGGCCATAGGGGCAGCGCCCATCGGCAGTCCCGGGTGTCCTGATTTTGCTTTTTCTACCGCATCGATGGCCAAAAAGCGGATAGAGTTGATGCAGAGTTCTTCGAGTGATTGGGTTGCAACAGCCATAATTCTGGTTTTTATACGTTAAGAGAGAGTGTGTGTGGTCGATTCTGACAGAGGTGCGATGAGCCGAGTTCGATCGCTCGCCTTTCTGCTGTTCAGTTTCTATGGAACTGCCGTGAGGCTGCACTACATATCATCTCACCTGTTGCGATCGACAGACAACTTAATTTTTTAATGTTTCGGTCGCTTTGTGCAGTCGATCGCAAATTGTTATCGGAGATATTTCTGGGGCGAGTGCGGCTGTGTGCGATCGGGCTACGAGAGCGTGTAACTTAATTATTTGGCAAATTGGCTCTCAAAGCCGCCCAGTTATGATAGAGTTTGGTGTTTCTGACATCTTGCAGCTTTGTCAGGAACAGGCAAGATGCCTGTTCCACAAAGAGTGAATTTTCTTGTGGGGAGTAGGGGTTGAGCTCTTCTAGCCCACCCGATCGCACGATCGCCAGAATAGTGCAAGATGTCAGATATTTGTAATTTTAATCAGGCAATAACTAATGACTCTCAGTGAAGCCGAAGTCCGCAGTCAAAAAGTAGACGAACTGCGATCGCAAGGCATAGAACCGTATCCCAGTGAATCCTACGCGCGATCGCACACAGCCAAGCAAGTTCGCGAAATATTTAGTCAGCCGGGAAAAGAACTCGAAAACGGACAAAGTGACCCCGAAGAAATTTCCCTGCGATTAGCTGGCCGCATCACTTCCAAGCGAGACAGCGGCAAAATTGGTTTCATCGATTTAAAAGACGCCACAGACAAAATTCAACTCAAAATCGAGAAAGCAATCGTCACCGGCGAAGTCGGTTTGAGCTTTGAACAAATTAAAAAATTGCTCGATGTCGGCGATTTTGTCGGCGTCGAAGGTATCGGCTGCCGCACCCCCAGGGGAGAACTTTCTATTTTAGTGAGGGAATTAAAGCTTTTATCAAAAGCTACTATTCAATTTCCCGATTCTTATTATGGAATTAACGACCCCGAAGTTTGCCGCCGTCACCGCGAAATGGATTTGGCAAGCAACCAAGATGCGCTCAACCGTTTTATGCTGCGAAGCCGCATCGTCCAAAGCATCCGTTCCTATCTCTGGCAAGCCGATTTTTACGAAATAGAAACGCCCACACTGCAAGCTATTTACGGCGGTGCTGCTGCTAAGCCCTTCATCACTCACCACAATGCTTTAGAGGTAGATTTGTATTTGCGAGTGGCTCCCGAATTATTCTTAAAAAGAGCAATTTGCGGCGGTTTCGAGCGAGTATTTGAACTAGGGAAAGCATTTAGAAATGAGGGCATTGACAGCACCCACAATCCTGAGTTTACCTCTTTAGAAGTTTACCAAGCTTATGCTGATGTTTTCGACATTTTAACAGTTGTCGAAGACGTGATCTGTTTCGCAGCGGCGGCGGTATTTGGGGATGTCAAAGAAATTGAAAATCAGGGGGAAACGATTAGTTTAGAACGCAAGTTCGACTACAGCGAAAAATATCCCGGTTTTAGTGGCAAACACTGGCAAGTGAAAACGATGGTAGAAGCTGTCAGAGACGAGTTTGGGCTGGATTTTGACAGTTTGGACTTGGAAAGTGCGATCGCCTCTGCAACCAAACTAGAATTGCACCTGTCTAAGTTAGAACAACAGAGTTTAGGCTACGTGCTGTATGCAGTTTTTGACAAGTTAGTTGTTCCCAAACTAATTCAACCTACATTCATCATCGATTATCCTGTTGAAGTCAGTCCCTTAGCAAAAGGACATCGCAGCAAGCCCGGATTTGTAGAACGTTTCGAGCTATTTATCAACGGTACAGAATACTCGAACGGCTTCTCAGAATTGAACGATCCGAAAGAGCAAAGAAAGCGGTTTGAGGAACAGTTGGCGCAGAAAAATGCGGGCGATGACGAAGCGCATCCAATGGATGAAGACTTTATTCAAGCGCTATCTTTGGGAATGCCTAATTGTGCGGGAATGGGCATCGGTGTAGACAGATTGGTGATGCTTTTAACTAATACTCAAAGCATCCGCGATGCGGTGATGTTCCCGACAATGCGGCCGATCAAAGATTCGTAAAATATTGTAGGGGCGGGTTTTACAAACAATATCTAACTCAAACAAACAGTCTCTATAAACCCGCCCCCACCCACAAATAACCTACATCAACCTTGACTTCGATCAAATACGAAAAATGTTCATTGCGATTTACCGTTGGGTGGGGGCGGGTTTATTTATATCGTCAATTATTGACTAATATTGTTGGTGAACCCGCCCCTACAATTATGCAGAAAATGTGCATTGCGATTTACCGTTGGGTGGGGGCGGGTTTATTTATATCGTCAATTATTGGCTAATATTGTTGGTGAACCCGCCCCTACAAGCCTGAATTTAACAGATTTGATATCACCGCATAAACGAACCGACAACACCGTTCAAATCTTCAGCCAAAGGATTTCCCAAAGCCTTAAACTTCCACTCGCCGCCTTCTCGATAGACTTCTCCCATCAACATATTTAATTTTCCTTCATAAGAAGGGTCATTTGACAAGCGATAGCGAGCTATTTCTTTCCCCGTGGCATCTACAGCCCTCACGAAAGCATTTTGTACCAGGCCGAAATGCTGTTTTCTCTCTTTTCCATCGTAAATATTTACGCCCAAAATAATTTTGTGATATTGTGCTGGCAAAGAGCTGAGTTTCACCAATATTTGTTCGTCGTCTCCGTCTCCAGCCCCCGTGAGATTGTCGCCTGAGTGAACAACTGTTTTGTCCTTTGACTCCAAATGAGAGTAATAAATTACATCCTCTTTGTAGTTCTTTATTTTGCCATTTTCTCCCAGCAGCAGAGCGTAGGAATCTAAGTCAAAATTTGCACCGCTGCTTCGGCCGAAAAGACCTTTTTTAGCTTGTGCAACATCCCAGCCCAAAGCCATTGTCAGTCTGGACAAGTCGTATTCGCTTTTGCTGAGAACGATCGATTGTCCTTTTGTCAAGTTAATAGCCATAGTTTTGTGATTTTGTAAGGTTTATAGTGAAGTTGAATGATGGCCCTAAGCTAGCATTTTTTTGCCGGCCAAAGCTGTTTCTAGTGTAAGATATTTTTAATTCGCGCTGATTTTACCCAATGCGGATATTCTGCTGTCAACAAATCGTATAATTCCTCATCTGCAATATGCTCCGGGTCTTCTAAACTGAAGAAATCGGCGTTGTCTAGGTAGCGACCGCCCATTTCGTCAAGCTGTTCTAAAAAGCTAAAATCGCTCGCTACCGCTCTTGCTAACCACCCGCGAGCTCCCTTACTTTTGACATCTTTCTGCGACTTGCCGATCGCCATAAACTGCCAAAATATCGGCTCGTAGGACGACCATTGTAGCTGCTGCTTGCTTTCCGATTCGTCCGCAGTTTCTCCATCAGTTACAAACATCACGTAGACAGGTCGATCGGCTTTAATAGGTGCGTAGCGCCTGCTACCGCGAGCGTCAGGAAAATAGAACTTTCTAATTTCCTTCATCACTTTACCGTAGTAAGTACCTCCTTCTAAAGGATACTGTTGCAGTATATGGTGGATGAAGTTTGAGAAATTGTCGATCGACATTTCACCGGGATTGTGGGGGTTGACTCCAAACAGAAATATGTCGATCGATCCGTTGTCATCAAACCGACACCCCAAAGCCAAAATCTTCTCTGCCAAACGCTGAATTTTTCCTGAACGGTATAGGGAAGACATGGAAGCCGAAATATCGAGGCAAAGCGCTACTTGAGCATTGTGATTTGTGAGATTTGCCTTTTTTAGCGAAATATCGGCTTTCTTCGCGAGATTGAAAATGTGCGGCGCTTTCTCCTCAAGCTTTTTGTCTAACGCTATAGCTTTCTGACTTTTGTGGCTATCTTCAATAACTGGTAATTTAGGCAGTTCTACTGTACGTTGTGCTGGTTTTTCTTGCTGTTGAATCTCAGAATGATACTTGTCAACAAAACTCTGCAACCCTGCTTTATATCCTTGCCCTACGGCTTGAAATCTCCAAGCTGCCTCTTTTTTATACAACCGTCCAAACTCGACTGCTGTTTCTTCCGAAAAACCTTCTGTTAAATCATACCGCGCTAGTTCGCTGCCGGTTTGGCGATCGTACAATCGGATAAAAGCATTTCTGATTTGGCTGAAATTTTGATGTTTAGCTTGTGCGTCGTGAATCGTGACCACAAAAACCATTTCCTCAACAGCAGCCGTTACCTTTTCTAAATCTACATAAATTGTCTCGTCATCCCCTTGAGTTTGACCAGTTTGATTATCTCCAGAATGGGCGATTGCTCCGTCCGGCGACTGCGAGTTATTGTAAAATACAAAGTATCTTTCATCGGGGATTTTGCCATCAGAACCTAATGCAAAAACCGAGGCATCGATATCGCAGCTTTGCTGGTTTGAGTCAGATAAACTTAGTTCTGTTGCTATTTCCCACCCCAGGGCGATCGCAACTTTTGTTAAAGTTGGTGATGTTTTAGAAAGATTAAATCTTTCGCCCTTCTTTAATTGAATTCCCATCTGGTTTGTCACCTCATGAGTCTGATTGCTTAAAATCGAGGGAAACATTCCTGCTTCCGAATTTCCCCTCGATTTATTTAGCTAGGAGCGATCGACTTTTTATCAGGCATACTTTTCTACAAACTTCTCCAAGCCTGAATTGTAGCCTTGTCCTACAGCTTGGAACCTCCACTCGCCGTCTTTCTTGTAAAGTCTGCCAAACTCTACCGCTGTCTCCTTAGCAAACTCCTCGTCCAACTCGTACTTCGTTACCTCTGTGTTGGTAGTAGTGTCATAAATCCTGATAAAAGCATTCCGCACTTGACCGAAGTTTTGCCTTCTCGATTCTGCTTCGTGGATAGTTACCACAAACACAATTTCTTGCACCGCCGGATCGACTTTAGTTAAATCGACGGTAACGGTTTCATCATCGCCAAATCCTTCTCCGGTTCTGCTATCTCCCAGATGTATTACAGCAGTGTCCGGCGACTCCTTGTTGTTGTAGAAAACAAAGTATTTTTCGCCAGGAATTTTGCCAGTAGCCCCCAACATAAACACGGAAGCATCTAAGTCAAACGCTGCGCCTGTGTCTGTAGCATTGATATCCCATCCCAAACCAATTCCGGCATTTTTTAGCCCCGGTGCTTCTTTAGAGAGATTGATTCTCCCGCCTTTTTCCAAATTGATAGACATTCGCCCTCCTATTCACAACATCACTGGCGTTACTACTAGCAATTATATCAAGTGTTATAGTAAGTTGACAATTTGCTTTTGGTACTCGTCCTCTGTGATTAGTTCGTGGGTATTTTCCACTCTGTCTAAAAACACGATTCCATCTAAATGGTCGTGTTCGTGTTGAAAAATACGGGCTACAAAGTCTGTCAATTCTTGTCGGCGGAGTTGGCCGTCTCTACTGGTGTATTCTATCTCGATCGCCCTACTTCTCGGCACCAATCCCCGAATCCCCGGAATGCTCAAACAGCCTTCCCAGTCTTTGACTGTTTCTGTTGATGCAGCCACAATCCGGGGATTAATCATCGCTGTGGGCTCCATGTTGGGTGCTTGGGGATAGCGCAGGTTGGGGCGGGATGCGACGATGAACAGGCGATCGGACTGAGCCGCTTGAGGAGCGGCAATCCCCACTCCGTTTGCCTGCTCTACTGTAAAGATTAAGCTGTCAATCAACTGTTGAATGCGATCGTCCTTAATATTCTCGACAACTTGCGACTGGCGGCGCAGTACAGGATTTCCTAATTGCGATATTTGTAAGAGTTCTGCCATAGTTATTGGTTAGTGGTTATTGGTTAGTCGTTAACTACTGACAAATTATTATTTCCTTCTTCCTTCTTCCTTCTTCCTTCTTCCTTCTTATCTAACTTTTTGAACCGGCAAACTCCCCGTTTTAACAGTCAAATTAACTATTTGCCCGTTGCGGTTGATTTCCATTTGCAACAGCCCGCCAACCTTAGCATTTTGCACGAACTCCTGAACAGCTTCCGACTGAATAATCGGCTGATTGTTAATTTTTTGAATCACATCTCCAGCCCGCAAACCCGCTCCTGCTGCGGGAGAAGCAGGAACTACACTAACAATAGCCACACCCCGATCGACTGCAACTCGCAGGCTGCTGTTAGCGTTGCTGTTAATTTGCTCCTTAACATCCGGAGTCAGCGTCGCCATTTCAATGCCTAAATAAGCGTGTTCGACTTTCCCCGTCGAAATCAGTTCCTTCGCCACCTGTTGCGCCGCCTGAATGGGAATCGCAAAGCCCAATCCTTGAGCACCTTGAATAATCGCCGTATTCATGCCAATAACTTGGCCCGAAGCATTCAGCAGCGGGCCGCCGGAATTCCCCGGATTAATTGCAGCGTCTGTTTGAATAAAACCTACCCGCTTGTCGGGTACGCCCACATCAGAGCTCGATCGCCCCGTAGCGCTAATAATCCCCGCAGTTACGGAATTGTCCAAACCCAAAGGATTGCCGATGGCGATCGCCCATTCCCCAGACAATAGCTTATCCGAATTGCCGATCGCCACCACAGGCACATTATTCGCCTCAATCTTCACCACAGCCACATCCGTCACCTTATCCGCCCCCAACACCCGCCCCTGATAGCTGCGGCCGTCCTTGAGAGTTACATTTACCGTATCGGCTCCCTCTACAACGTGAGCGTTAGTGAGAATCACGCCGTCGGCACCGATGACAAAACCCGAACCAGTGCCCCGTTCGATCCCGCCCCGGCCACCCGAATTCGGTTCTATCCCAAAAAAATCTTCCGGCGACAGCCCTCTATTTCCCGGTTTCACCCGGCGCGAAGCATCGATCCGAACCACTGCCGGGCCAACTTTTGCCACCGCAGCCACAATAAAATTCACATTAGTCCCGTCGCCCGACAAGGAAGCCGGCGGCAAGACTTTCCTAGCTCGATCATTGGTATTAGGAGGCAGTTGCAATTTCGGTTCCAGCGCCCTTTGTCCAGAATCGCCAGAATTTCCACGAAATTGAGAAACCGTCAGACGATCGCCCAACATGGCGGCCCCGGCTCCCGTTACCAGCAGCAATATGTAAATTGCCGGTTGCTTCCAAAATTTGCCAGTAGAACTCTTCATGGCCACGTTTTTAGGCTTTCCTGCCAAATCTAAATATTTGCTGAGCAGCTCCCCGATACCTGGCGCAGGGCTGCAGAGCCGCCAAATTTTTGGGCGATGGCGTCCCGCCCCGCAAGCTACGGCAGACTCCCTTAAACTTTAGCATCTGAGGACTAAACTCTCTAGAGTAGAATTAATATCTTGAATGCCGATCGGCAGAGGTGAGCAGTGGACATTCCCCTCGAAAGTCTGTGGAATCAGATACTTGAACGTCTCCAGGTACAACTGAGCAGACCTAGCTTTGAGACGTGGATCAAAACTGCCCGGGCGGAACAGCTCGAAAATAACTGTTTGATCGTCAGCGCCCCCAACGCCTTTGCTCGCAATTGGTTGCAAAAATATTACAGAGAAATCCTTGCCGATGCAGTCGAAGAAATTCTCGGCTATCCCGTAGACATTTACTTGACAATTGCCGGAGGAAACGAAACAGGCGGCAGCAGCGATTCCGCCATGATTTGGCCCTCCCCCATCGCCGATGTCGAAAGCCACTCGCTTCACCCCCCCAAACCCGCCAATTTAAACCCGAAATACGTATTTTCCCGCTTTGTCGTCGGTTCCAACAACCGCATGGCCCACGCAGCCTCCCTCGCCGTAGCCGAGTCTCCGGGCCGAGAATTCAATCCCCTATTTTTGTGCGGTGGCGTCGGTTTGGGCAAAACTCATTTGATGCAGGCGATCGGTCATTATCGCTTGGAAATTGACCCCAACGCCAAGATTTTTTACGTTTCTACTGAGAAATTTACTAACGATTTAATCGCTGCCATTAGGAAAGATAGTATGCAAACTTTCCGCGATCATTATCGAGCAGCCGATGTTTTGTTAATAGATGATATCCAATTTATTGAAGGCAAAGAATACACTCAAGAAGAATTTTTCCACACTTTTAATACTTTGCACGAAGCCGGGAATCAAGTAGTTTTAGCTTCCGATCGCCCGCCGCAGCAAATCCCACGCCTGCAAGAGCGTTTGTGTTCCAGATTTTCCATGGGATTAATTGCCGACATTCAATTGCCCGACTTGGAAACTAGGATGGCGATTTTGCAGAAAAAAGCTGAGTATGAAAATATGCGTCTGCCGCGAGATGTCATTGAATACATTGCTTCTAGTTACACTTCCAACGTTCGGGAATTGGAAGGTGCTTTGATTCGGGCGGTAGCATATCTTTCAATTACCGGTTTGCCGATGACCGTGGAGAATATCGCCCCGGTTTTGAACCAGCAAACAGAAAGCTTAGAGGCGACGCCAGATGCAGTAATTGCAGTTGTGGCTGAGGAGTTTGATGTTTCTGTTGAAGATTTGAAAGGCATTTCTCGCAGGCGAGAAATTAGTCTTGCCCGTCAAATAGGGATGTATTTAATTCGGCAGCATACTGGTTTGAGTTTGCCGAAAGTTGGCGAAGTCTTCGGCGGCAAAGATCACACGACTGTGCTTTACAGTTGCGACAAAATTGCTCAGTTGCGGAACACTGACCCGAATTTGGCTCAAACTTTGCGTCAGTTGAGCGATCGAATTAATGTTGTCAGTCGCAAAACTTGAGAAGAAGTCAATCGATTTTAGATTTTAGATTTTAGATTTTAGATTAAAGAATTGAAGCATTGACCCCACGGATAAATTCGGGGGGCAAGTTTCATCGGATACAGGTTTTTTATTTCTGGACGGATGAATCCGGGGGCTTGTATCCTGGATGCTTTCGGTCAGTTGTCAGTTGTCAGTCAGTTGTCAGTCAGTTGTCAGTCAGTTGTCACACCAATGACTCTATGCAGCGATTTCAAGATCCGCATCATCGAAGGGGTTACTCTCCGATAACAGACAATCTCTATGCGTAGCAGCTTGCCTGTGGAAAAACCTGTGGAAAAGTTGCCCTCGGTTTGTGGAAAACTTTACTCGATCGCCCGAAACAGTTTGTGCACAAAAATGGGCGGGCGATCGACCGCAACAGCTTTTCCACAAGTTTTCCACAGGTATTTATTACCTAGAGGTGATGCCCAGCCAGCAGTTAGCTGTTTTTTCCACAGTTTCCACAGGGCGATCGATACAAAAATAGTTCAATAAATTAAAAAAAACAGGCGATCCCTGCGTACCCTACACAGATAGTTCGTCACGCGCGCTGACATCAGAAACCCGGTTTCTACGAAGATTTCTCATTTTTACAGACACAATTTTGCGTAGAAACCGGGAATAAGCGCCCCATGCTTAAGCCCTACACACAGAAAAACCGACCCGCTGGCTTTCTGTGATACGATTTGTTTCTGTTTCAAATCCGGTTAATTAACCTTCCTACCATGAAATTGGTTTGCACCCAAAGTGACCTCAACGCCAACCTCTCGTTGGTAAGTCGGGCCGTTCCCTCCCGCCCGACACATCCGGTACTAGCCAACGTGCTCTTAGTAGCCGATGAGGAAAATCAGCGGGTTAGCTTGACAGCTTTCGATCTCAGTTTGGGCATCCGTACCAGCTTCGCAGCAGAAGTGAGTGGCGGCGGCAGTTTTACAATACCCGCTAAATTGCTTAACGATATTGTTTCGAGACTCCCGGATGGAGAGATTACTTTAGAAGACGAAGCGGGGGACACCGTAGCATATCTCACTTGCAGTTCTGGCAGCTACCAAGTTAGAGGCATGGGCCCGGAAGAATTCCCAGAATTGCCCGCAATCGAAGCCGGAACAATCCTAAAATTGCCGCCGGAAGCCTTGATAGAAGGACTCAAAGGAACTTTATTTGCTACTAGCCCCGACGAGGCAAAACAGGTACTTGCAGGCGTGCATTTAAAGGTATTGCAAGATTGCTTGGAATTTGCAGCTACAGACGGCCACAGATTGGCAGTAGTTCAAACTGCCAATGAAAAAGCTGAAGGCGAAGAAACGCAAGAAGAATTTGAAGTGACAGTCCCCGCTAAAGCATTGCGGGAAGTAGAAAGAATGCTGGTGATGCGCCAGTGGACTGAACCTGTCACCCTCCATTTTGAACACGGTCAAGTAGTGTTTGAATGGGCAGACCAACGGCTGACAACCCGCACCTTGGAAGGGCAGTATCCCGCATACAGGCAGTTGATTCCGCCCTCCTTTGAGCGACAAATTACTTTAGAAAGGCGATCGTTCTTAGCCGCAGTAGAAAGAATTGCAGTGTTTGCAGACCAAAAAAATAATATTCTCAAATGCAGCATCGACGAGGAGAATCAGGAAATTACTTTGTCTGTAGATGCTAAAGATGTCGGCTGCGGTAAAGAGTCAATGCCCGCACAAATTTCTGGAGACAGCATAGATATTGCTTTCAACGTGAAATATCTGATTGATATCTTAAAAACGGCTCAATCCCCAGAAATTCAACTGCAATTAAACGGTGCTTTAGCCCCCGTAATTTTCCAGCCTTTGGGTGGAGTCAATGCTACATTCTTGGTGATGCCAGTTCAGCTAAGAGCTTAAAAAGAGTCAGTAGTCATTAGTCATTAGTCATCAATCAACAGTCAACAGTCAACAGTCAACAATCACCGATGGTGCAACCGGAATCGATCTAATTAATCTGCGTTAATCTGTGTTTATCTGCCCTCATCTGCGGTTAAAAAAAGATAATTTATTAACCGCAGATGACAAGGGATTGACGCTGATTCACGCAGATAAAGATCGGAGAAATAGGAGTAATTCCGCTCCTAACAGATTGGATATGACTTATTCGTTCAAATCAATGGTAACAAAATTTCAAATTCAGTACCTGTACCGGGCGTAGAATGCAAATTTAACTTGCCTTTATGCTTTTCCGTAACAATTTGATGGGTAATTGCCAACCCCAAACCGGTACCTTTGCCTGCGGGTTTAGTAGTAAAAAACGTCTCAAAAATCCGCCGCTGAATTTCTGGCGGAATTCCCGGCCCATTATCGGCAATTCTGATGGCTATCCAAGCGTTATTTTGATTTTTTTCCGCTGCTTCTGGGCATAAGTCGCCCTTTTGGCTGGCGCAGGATAGCTGTTTTGAATTGGGTCGATCGCCCATAACATAATTTTGAATTAATTCCGAATTCACGCAGTCTCCGTCAGCACTGTCTATTAACTCAGTTTCAATAGTAATCGCAGGCACAAAATCTTTTTCTTCTTTTACCTCTTCCAAAGCGTCGATCGCATTGCTGATGATATTCATAAATACCTGGCTCAACTGACCCGAGTAACACTTGACTAAAGGCAAATCACCATAGCTTTTAACTACTTCAATGCCGTACTTGAGACGGTTTTTCATAATTAGCAGCGTACTGTCAATACATTCATGGATGTTAGCTTGTTTCAAGTGGGTTTCGTCCATGTGAGAAAAGGTGTGGAGGCTGGTAACGAGTTCGGTCAGCCTCTGTGATGAAACTTTCATGCTTTTGAGAATTTCCACCCAATCTTCTTGCAAAAAATCAAATTCTATGTGTTTTTTGAGTTGGTTAATTTTTTCGTTTTCACCCACAATGTGTTCGTAAGCAGACAGCAAGTCCATGATGTCTGTCGAATAGTTGGACAAAAAGCCTAGATTTCCGCTGATGCAGGTGACGGGATTTCTAATTTCGTGGGCGACTCCAGCTACCATCTGGCCCAAACTGGCTAGTTTTTCGGTTTGAATTAGTTGAGATTGAGTTTGCTGCCTCAGCAATTTTGTCGCTAGTTCGTGAATGTTGGATTGGGCTACTAACAGTTCGTGTACATCTAGCAAACTATAAGTTTGAGGCGACACTTGAACTACAATAGGTTCGTAAAGCAGTTCTTTCGATCGCAACAGCGACTTCCTTGCTGCATCCACGATTAAAGTATTGCTGGGAAAAATTAAACTCTCCGTTTCGGCAAAGCGGTACAAAGCCCTCACAGGTCGCTTTAAAAATAATTCTCGCCCAAAAGGACGGCTGATAAATTCTAAAAATCTCCGCCGGGAAATCATACCAGCAAATTCACCTTGATGGGTCACAATGACTCCCGGTAACAGCGGATTAGCTTCTAACATCTGAGAAATTCGCATTCCCCAATCCGTAGCTTCTACCTGAAAATCGTAAAGCGACAATTCTTGGAGAGTAGAGTCTAAACAAAGTGCTCCTAGGTCAGCCTCGGAGATGGGTCGAACTGGTCTTTCTACGCAGGAGGTATTCAACATAAATTCATCAGTACGCTTTTTTGGGGTTATATTTGCTAGCAGACATTCAGCTACCAAAGGTCAGCAGGTAAGTTGCTGAGTGCTTTGACCGGGATCATCCTGACAAACTGCTTTTTTAATTACACAAAAAACTGACTGTAGTAAATGGGATTTTACCACTTAAAGTATTAGGCAATATTAAGTATCACCGAGATAAATGCGCCCTGGCTATGTCTGACTTTATTTTAGACTGACTTGAGGGGTATTAACGCTTGGTCCGACTATTTAATTATTCATTAACCTTGAGTAATTTTTTTAACCTTGTGTTAATAAAATTATTAAGCTGAAAAATCTATTTAATGGACAAGAGAGGAAAATCAAAATTGCCCGATCGCCCACCCGATGCACGCCGTCAGGAGACAAGTTAAAAGCAGAAATTGGGGCGATCGCGTCCCGGAGTTTTAGCTTGCAATCGCGATGGCGGGACGCCTTGCAAGCTAGGGCATTTGAGGCGATTTCATCCCATCTCCCCGATCCGGTACTCGCAACCCCCCGTAACGTTCAGCCAGCGACACACCTGCCAGTGCGCCCCCTATAGGTTTGTAGTGAAAACTAAAGTCATCGCAACAAACCAATTTTATAGCAATCGTTATATAAAACAGTTAGGGAGCATCTCATATTTGTAAAAACACTTCTTCTTCCTCCTTCCTTCTGACTCTTTCCTCCGGGCTCCTGGCTCCTAACTCCAATTTTGGGCTTGGCTGCTTTCATTGAGATGTTCCCAAAACTTAGCCTCGCCCGCAATCTGCAAAATCAGCCTTGGCATTTGTTCTACAATCAATTATTGTTAACCGAAAGACCCATCAAATCTGCGACGGTTTGCCGAGTCAATTATTGATTGGCTGTACGAGGCGGATATGAAGAAAACTTCAGTCAAATTCAAACAAGTTTAACCAGTCCAAATCATTCAATGCCTCAGCATTGATTAAATTAGAAGGTTTCCAAAATTCAGCAAAAAAAAGGCTAAAAAAAATTAACTGGCTCTTAACTTAGTGCTATGCTTTGGTATGATCTACAAGGAGTTCTACCAAAGACGTATAACTAAATAGCAATCTACCAGTAGGTGATCGATGCAACCCGCCCTCACGAACCAGTTAAACAATGCTTTTACCCTTTTTCTCAGCTTGTTAGTAGAAGCAATACCTTTTCTGCTGCTGGGAGTTTTATTCTCAGGGTTGCTGCTGGGGTTTGTAGACGAACGCAAACTCGTATCCCGCATCCCGCGAAACCCGCTACTGGGGGCTTTGATGGGCAGTTCGATCGGCTTTTTGTTTCCCGTGTGCGAGTGCGGTAACGTGCCCGTAGCCCGTCGGCTACTGATGCAGGGAGTGCCCGCACCAGCGGCGATCGGCTTTTTGCTCGCGGCCCCCACCATCAACCCCGTGGTAATTTGGGCGACTTGGACGGCATTTCGCGATCAGCCAGAAATTGTAGTTTTGCGGGTGGTATTTTCCCTAATCACAGCCACAATTATCGGCTGGGTGTTCAGCACCCAAAAAGACTTGCGGCCTCTGCTGCAACCCTCTGTAGCGCGCGCTATCCCCCTGCCAAAACCCGAGTTTTCCGAAAAAAAACTCGTCCAAGCCAACACTCCGCTGCTGTTGCAGTCGGGAACTTTTATGCTGGGTCAGCCGGGTGGAGCGGTGCCGATCGAATCCTTGCTACAAGACGACTGGAAGCCATTACAAACAGACCAAACAGAAAAAACCTCGAAACGTTCCTCCATGTTCCACCGCGTTTCTAAAGAGCGTCTGCGCCTGCTTTTAGATACTATGGTACAGGAGTTGCGCGAATTGGGAGGAGTGTTGGTAATCGGAAGTGCGATCGCAGCCATCATTCAAGTTGGCGCCCCCCGCGAACTAATTCTCAACCTCGGCCAAGGCCCCGTTTCCTCGATTTTAGCCATGCTGCTCTTAGGCGCAGTCGTATCGATTTGTTCTACAGTAGATGCCTTTTTTGCCCTGTCTTTTGCTTCCACATTTACCAGCGGTTCGCTGTTAGCATTTCTCGTTTTCGGCCCGATGATTGACCTCAAAGGCATCGGTTTAATGCTGTCAATTTTTAAAAGTCGAGCCGTAGTTTACATCATTGTCTTGGCAGCTCAGTTAACCTTTTTAATGACCCTCGCTGTAAACTTGCATTTAGGTTAATAAATGAGCTGGGACAGACAACTAATACCCTTTTCGATTTGCAATCTTTAATTATTTTGAGCCACGACACGGAAATCGATATACAGATAGCTATTTTTTCCCTCTTCCTTGTTCCTTATTTCCTCTTGTTCTTCCTTTTTCCTTCCTGCAACGTTCTAGTTTCCAATTCTCAATGACTCTTAAAAAATGAATGTTAAAAAAATTAGCCCCTGGCTGGACGCCCTAGCTATATTAGCGTGGGGAATACTGCTTCTTAAATATTGGATTACCGGCAAATTAAGCATTCTCATTCACCCCCATTACTTTGGCTTGACTTTAGCTGGAGGAATCGGCTTAATGGTTATTGGGGGTTTAAAAACTTGGGAACTCTTAAAACTCGATCGCACCACAAAGCAATCGCGGACATCACCAGCAAATAACTCTCTCAGAATTACAGAAGTTGAACACGTTACTTTGTTTCCCCCCAGTATCGGCAGCACCTTAATGTTGAGCGTCGCATTAATAGGTTTACTAACAACGCCGCGCACATTTACCAGCCAGACAGCATTAGAACGAGGCCTCACCGAATCCCTGCCCATCACCAGACTGCAACCTCAAGAATTTCGCAATACTACAAAACCCGAACAGCGATCGCTCGTCGAATGGGTGCGGCTGTTAAATTTCAATCCCGAACCGGATACATACACAGGTCAAAAAGTCAAAGTTCAAGGATTTGTAATTCACCCGCCCAACATAGCAGAACAATATATGTGGATCGGGCGTTTTATCATTACTTGCTGCGCGGCGGACGCCTATCCGATCGGGTTGCCAGTAAAATTATCGATCGGTCAAAACCGCGCCGCCTTTGCCCCAGACAGTTGGCTAGAAATAGAAGGAGAAACGATTGTAGAAGAACTGCAAGGCAAGCGCAAATTAATCATTCAAGCATCCTCCCTCAAACCAATTCCCGAACCAAAAAACCCTTATGATTATTAGATGTGGAGTAAGTATGAGATTAAATTATACCTTTCTGATTGCGAGATGGACACTCCAGACCCGTCCTCCGTATACAAATTAAGATACTGTACAGTCAGCTATAAAAGTTGCAACAGCATCCTGTAGTAGTTGCCAAAAGTAAATTCAGCAACTACACTCGTCATTAGTAAATAAATTCTGAGTATATGTCATCCGGAAAAAAATTAGCTATCAAAGGTGCAGCCTGGACGATCGTCAGCTATGGAAGCAGTCAAATTATCCGATTTGGCAGCAACTTAATCCTGACGCGTCTGCTTTTGCCCGAACTATTTGGTCTGGTAGGTCTAGCCTACGTTTTCATCACAGGGATCAACTTATTTTCAGACATAGGTCTAGGCCCAAGCATCATCCAGAATAAGCGCGGGGAAGATCCTCAATTTCTCAACACCGCTTGGACACTGCAAGTCATTCGCAGCTTTTTGGTGTGGATTTGTTTGATTATAATTACCAAGCCTGTTGCTAGTTTTTATGGAGAGCCCCGTCTCCTGTGGTTGATTCCAGTAATAGGTATAAATTCCATACTAGGAGGGTTTAAATCCACAGCCACAGCCAGCCTAGAACGCAAAATGGCACTGAAGAAAGTAGTAATTTTTGAATTGTGCCAACAGATTTTTTCTACAATAGTGATGATTGTCTGGGCATGGTTCGATCGCAGCATCTGGGCGATCGTTGCAGGCGGCTTTACTGGAGCTTTAATAGAGGTAGTAGGGAGCCATTTTTTGATTCCCGGCAAGTCAAATCGCTTTGCTTGGGATAAAGAAGCAGCTAAAGAAATATTTTCTTATGGGAAATGGATATTTTTGTCTACGGCTTTGTTTTTCTTGTGTTCTCAAGCCGATAGACTCATCCTGGGGAAAATATTTACTTTAACAATGTTGGGCATTTACGGCATAGCTTTTACTCTCGGCGATATGCCGCGCCAAGTAATCATCGCCATTAGCGGCAGGGTGATTTTTCCCTCGATTTCTATGCTGGCCGACTTGCCGCGGGAGGAGTTGCGCGCCAAGATACTTAAGAACCGCAAGCTACTTCTAATACCGTTAGCCGTAGGTTTAGCAATTTTTGTGAGCTTTGGAGATTACTTAATTTTAACACTGTATCGCAAAGAGTATCTGGCTGCATCTTGGATGATGCCAATCTTGGCTTTAGGTATCTGGCACACCACCCTCTACAATATGATGGGTTCTTGTCTGCTAGCCGTAGGAAAGTCTCAGTACCCAGCTATGGGCAATCTGCTGACTTTTGTTAATCTATGTATAAGTATACCGCTGGGATACTACTTAAAAGGTAATTTAGGTGCCGTGATTGCTGTAGCTCTCGGCGACCTCCCTAGCTATGCAGTAACTAACTACGGTTTGTGGCGAGAAGGACTAACTTGTTTTTGGCAGGATATTCAATTAACAGGGCTGTTTGTAGGGGTGCTGGCAAGTCTACTTTGGTGTAGAGTCGCCTTTGGTTGGGGCCTCCCAATCGATAAAATATCACCGATGGATTTAATTCCCATCAATCAACTGTTTCAGTAAACAAAAAGGAGATGGTCTCTATGTCAGCCGAACACAATACAAGAAGAAAAGTTATGCACTTTATCTTTTTACAAATGGCTCTGTTACAAGAAATATCGCGAGTAGCCACGAGGTATACTAAACTGATGTTTTTTTATCAAATAAATCGCATTATAAATTTATTCAAAGAAATAGAAGCCCCCAAAAAAGAACGCCCCAAAGTCTTTGCGGCTGTCGAACACATTACATCAGTTGAAGAATCTAACAATCCAGAAAAAGGCGCAGCAAAAATAGAGAGACTCAGGCACACAATAGATGGACTGTTGACGAGTTTTGCTCATGGCGACCTGACAATTACTATCCAAACTCTACCGAACCGCCACATTACAGCCTACTTACCTGAATATCAAATTAAGTGCATTCAGATACAAGAAGGCCCTGAATGCGACCCCATGTTTGTAGAGTTTAGATTTCAGGAATAATTGGTCGAAAGAGTAGAAAATTTTGACTGGTTTTTATTCATAGAAGATGACATTGTTTTGTACGATGCTTTCATTATAGAAAAATTAGAAAGTTTTAACGTACAAAGCGGGTATGAGAAGGCTATTCTTTACCCAAACCGTTTTGAAATGTATGAAGGAACCAAGAGATATATTGATTTGACAATAGATCCGCGGCTCTCGTGGAATCAGCTATCTAGTGTAGAGATAGAAACTGTAAAATTTGCTGAGTATAGCAATCCTCATTCAGGATTTTACTGTTTGTCAAGAAAGCAGATGAAACAGTGGATAAAATCAGGTCGCATCTTCAAAAATCAAGTAGTGAATGTCGGACCTTTAGAGAGTGCAGCAACTTTTTGTATTTGGGAATGTTTCTCAATATATAAGCCTCACCAGTCAAACTTAAACTATTTTGAGGTCAGGCATTACGATAGCAAATATTCTAAGTTATATCCCGAACCGGAATTGCCGTATACACTGTCAGCGGTCATTGGTGACAACTTAGGAAGTTGCCACCAATGTCAAGTGAGATAGGCAGAGAGATTTAACTGCTGTCTGATCCTGGATTTATGCTCATATTTGACAATCCTCAAATCCTGGTTCTCCCTCGCAGAAAAATAGGCTATCGGATCGGACGCCTTGCCACAAGAATAGGCATGGTTAAAGTGATAGAATCCGCGAAACAACATTTCTAAATAAATCTGCTCAGTACAGAGATCTAATTCATCAGCAACGGCCTCAGCCACATCCAGTAATACCGCTTCAGTTGAGGCGAGCTGGTATATTCCGATCGCGAATATAATCTGGATTGATTGTACGTCGTTTTCCCATGTTGCTCCTCTTCCACACCTTACAGACCAGATTACCTTACACGCTCGAGCTGGAGGCAAGCCTGAAGTTCCCCGAAGCGGGGAACTTCAGCTTAAGTTGTCACCAATGGGCAGAGAGAGCGTGGGAACGAGTAAAAACTGCTGACTTGAGCTTGATGACTTGCTTTTGGACTCAGGTATTTGGGTAGCTGGGCAATTTCGTTTGTCCAAAGTCTAATCTAATATCGGTTTTTTCTGATAGAATGTAAGCTAGACTTCCCTGAAAGCTCCTGGTTAAGGGGAGCTGGTCTGGCATCTTCTCTCTCAACAGGGTGAGGGAGGATCTACTGTTGTGCAAATACTCTCTTGCTGTGCTTATCTGAATTTGGCTGTTTTCAACTACAAGGTATCTTCTAAAAATGCATCATATTAAGGCAACTGATATTAGAACGTTGGTAAACGAAACGGTTTTGCCAAGGTATTCAATTTGCACCTTATTAACTGATAAAGCTCTCTATCAGCAAATGCTAGAGTCCTTTGCAAAAGGGGGCTTTACTCCCGATATTACTGAGTATTTGTATCTCGATAATAGCATCACAAATGCAGCCGATGCCTATTCTGGGATTAACGAGTTTCTGACGATGGCAAAAGGTCGGTATATCATCATTTGCCATCAGGATATTGTATTGGTCAATCACAACCTTGCCCAATTGGAAAATTGTATTGCTGAATTGAATAAACTTGATCCGAAGTGGGCACTGTTAGGAAATGCAGGTGGAAAATCCCTCGGATGTCTCTCAATAAGGCTTAAAGACCCCCATGGCGATTATAACACTGGGGGATTTCCCATGAAGGTTCAATCATTGGATGAGAACTTTATCCTAGTACGCAAAAATGCTAATTTGGGAGCATCTAGTGACCTGGATGGATTTCATTTATATGGGTTTGATTTATGTTTTATGGCTGCAATGCGTGGATATTCTGCATATGTGGTGGATTTCCATCTTCAGCACTTGTCACCAGGAAAAATAAGTCAAGATTTTATCAACAGTAGAAGTCGCATTATTGGGAAATATCAACAGTTGTTTTCTGGAAGGTTTTTCCAAACAACCTGCACATCGTTCTATCTTTCTGGTAATGCCATGCTCAATAGTATTTTCAATCATCCACCTATCATCAAATGGCTGGGGGATGTCTACAAGAGGTTTGGATGGTCATAAGTTTCTCCTGTTCACTACAGCGCTGAAGCATTTGGAGTTTGGACAAAACCTAAAATCACGCTATAGGTAGTGGCTAAATCCTCATCTTTGATGGAAAAAGGTCTACCTATAACATTTGTCCAAAGTCGAATAAAGCATGGTTCAGCTCGGTTGTTAGTGGGATTCAGACTTGATCAGCAACACCTTGCCAGAGGATCTAAGGAGATTTCTAACAAAGAAATTTTGGCGTTGCTGAATGATGCCATGAATCATTGAGGAATCGGCACATCCCAGAACTTGAGGTAGTGTAGCAACAATCTGATCGAGTGTCTCAGCATTTCCTCTAACGCGTGAATAACAAAGTGTCTTGCGATGCAGTCGGGCTTGCGTAATGTGGTAACCGTGTGTTTTCACCTTCTACCCTGGTCATGTAAGTCTTGCTAATAATCTGATCTCCATCTGGAATAAATCCTGGATAGACTGGCGGGCCGTCCGTGACATAAAAATAACAATTCCATGTTGCTACAAGCTCCCACAAGGGGGCAAAGGTCTTCCCACGCTCGGTCGCCCAAAACCCACCCTAAGATCATTGGTGACAAGTTAAGCCTCAAAGCCAGTTGTCAAGGGGATTTTCGGAGGTAGCTCAAAGAAAAAAGGTTCTCCACTGCAGACAGCATCTGGAAAGGGTGCCACAATCAACTTGACCTTGGGTTTTCGTTGAGCTTTGACAATCCCTAAATCTCGATTTTCCTCTGCGGCCAAATACTTTACGGGGTCAGCAGCTAACCCCTTGTGATGAGCCACTTGAAAATGATACAGACCTCGGTAAATCATCTCTAAAGAAATGCTCTCGAACGGCAGAGACATTTCCTCAGCAACCGCATCTCCTAAATCTACCAACACGCCATAAAACAGCCAAGTTCCCCAAATCTGTAACTTGATTTCATTGAGGGAACCCGTCCATAAATAACTGAGTCGCAAGAGGCGTTTGACCACGTTAAACGCCTCTTCAATTCGCCATCGCCGTCGGTATAAATCGGCGACCACATAGGGCGGTAGAATTGTCGGGTCGAGTACGGAGGTCAGGTAAGAATGCCAGGTGTTCCCCGAACGAACTTCTCTGACGGGGTGACAACCCCGTCAAAAGCCCCACCGGTGGCGGATTTGGCAAACTTGAGCTAAAAAAAGATGGGGTCTCCGTTGTTTAAGTGTCCCCATCTACATAATTATGTTTCCTCAATTTTACCAAAACCATCTAGAAAAACAACTCAAACCGACAGAGTACCATACGCTCAAAGCTCTGGTATATCTGTTGCAGAGCCATAAACAAG
>JACJNV010000139.1 GCA_014695175.1 Microcoleus sp. FACHB-DQ6
ACGGGCAGAACACCCGTTGATAGGCGTTAAGTGGAAGTCCTGAGAGGGATGAAGCTGAGGCGTACTAATAGACCGAGGGCTTGACCTCTGTTTCCACATGGTAATCATGATGACTTAATTCTCTGCAGTCTTCAGGGTTTTTCACCCTTACCTCTTTTCGGTAGTGTTACCCGAGGCAATGGCACCACCCCGATACCATCCCGATCTCGGTTGTTAAACCCCCAGATGCCTAATATATTTTCCCCCTCACTGTCGCTCGACAATGTACAAACAAAAGCTTCTCTGATGTAGGAGCTTTTGTTTTAGCTTTTAAACGGAACTTACCCCACACACTAGATCGCGAGCATGGGTAATATAGCAACCGCCAAGGCGGTTAGGAGGCCCAGCGCAAGACATATTCGATCGCATCTCGTAAGCAATCAAACTGAGCGAGGTGTTTGCGAATCTGACTCTTGAGCCAAGACCAACATTTTTCAATTTTGTTGAGGTCTGGTGAATAGGGTGGTAGGTACAGCAGTGTACACCCCGCATTTTGAATCAGTTGCTCAATCCTCCCGCCCTTATGGAAGGTAGCATTATCCATCACCACCACCTGTCCTGCTTCAAGTACGGGAACCAAACAACTTTCCAACCAGGTTTCAAACACTGTTCGATTACACGCGCCTTCGACGGTAAAAGGGGCTATCAAGTTTGAAGAGCATAGGGCGGCAATCATATTCACCCGACCCTCGCGCCGAGAAAGATTTGAGTGCATGGAAACGTTGCCCTCGTTCATTCCAGGCATAATCATACTGGTCTCGGTTATCCATTCCAGATTCATCAAGATAAACAATCTTGTCCGGAGGTAGGGTAGACAATTCGGCTAAAAATGCTTGCCGTTTGCCTTCATCCCGTTCGCGGTAGCCATAGGTCTTTTTTTTGAGCACAAGCCAATTTTTTTCAAAGCCCGTGATCTGGTGCGAGCGCTAATCTCCCCATCCCAAAGTTTTGCCATCTCCACTTGGGTTTTATCCCCATGCTCAGACGCTTGCCTCGCGGAATTTTTCCCAATCGGTGATCTTGTCACCATTGCCGGGGGGTTGATTGGGCAATGCTTCAAAATTCCCAGTTTGGTCTTGTCGCTTTAGCCATAGGTTGATGGTGTTGCGACTAATGTTGAACAGAAGACTTGCGAGAGCTAATCTTCAAGCCATCGAGCTGTATAGCTTGGATGACCTTCTGACGAAGGTCGTAACTGTAGGGTTTGGGCATGGGTCGAGCGATCACTCCACAGGAAGAGGTACTCCTTCCAGTTTATGTCTTAACCGCCTTGGCGGTTGCTATATCGCTCTTCTGTCACTCTAAGCAGAGGAAAAGTGATGATGGACCGATAGAGTGGAATCAGGAAAAGGACGAGAGAGGAAATTCATCAAATTAATCAACCTGGGAAATCCCAAAGATAATTGTGGAATTGGAAATATTTTTTACCCGGGAAGAATCAGGTTAAAACAAATAAAAGGTAAACTAACTAAACGGAGATTATTTAAAATGTTCTTCCAACCTTTTCCTCTATCCCACTGTGGATGTGCTGTGAGAAGTTCTATAACTCGTTCGCCCTCATTGTTAGATGTAAATCCCTGCTGTTGGGTCCCAGGCAAAGTAAATAAGCTTACCAAGAAATAAGCACTCGAAACTATTTCCCACCACTTTTCGATATCTGAGTAATGTAACAATCGAAAATTGACCAGCCTAATTCATTCTTACTTTGATTTAAGGCATATTCTACCCTATTTCTGCACCCATATAAGTTGCCAACATCCTTGTAACTTAAATCGGCAATTTCAGTCATCACATACCAGGTTGAGTTTGGTGGTAAGGTTTCTGGGTATGTAGTAATTTCCCAATATCTCCGATATCTTTTTTTGCCAAAAACAATTTCTCTCACATAGCGTACTTCTTTGGTTGTATCACTGAAAACTCTGTCCAATTTTCGCCATCGATTATGCCTAACCCTCTGTCCATGAGGCAACCAGACACCATGATTACTTC
This sequence comes from Microcoleus sp. FACHB-DQ6, assembly GCA_014695175.1. Lineage (GTDB taxonomy): Bacteria > Cyanobacteriota > Cyanobacteriia > Cyanobacteriales > Microcoleaceae > Microcoleus. The sequence goes on from JACJNV010000139.1 coordinate 2,029, forward strand.
TAATAGCTACAAGAAAGCTCAGCTTTAATTCTTCTAAACATCCTAAAAAAGTTCTTTCACTTTCTCCGTACAGACTATCTGCTAGTACCAGTTCTATTTCGGGCTTGCTGAATAATCGATCGCAAACCAATAACAGAAGCGATCGATATATTCAACCCGAGTTAAATATGAGTTTTTTCGGCTTCAATTTGAGTAAAAGATAAGTGTAGATTATATAAAACCCAAAAACAGGCATTGCTTTCCCCGAACGGCATAAAAACACACAAAAAACCCGG
>JACJNV010000014.1 GCA_014695175.1 Microcoleus sp. FACHB-DQ6
CCGATCGCCGGAATGATATTCGCTCGACTTTTAGCCAAAGATTGTTTAAAAGATTCCGCCCCCATTTGACCCCGCAAAATTGTCAACAAACCAGCCGATTGACGCCACTCCATTGCACCAATTTGCTCCAAAGTATACATCCCCAAACTGCCTGCAAATATCGCTTTTTCTAGTGAGTTGATTCTGTAATAAGCTTGAGCCAAGTAAGCCAAATTCAGACCTTGCAAATATAAATCCCCTGAGAATTGAGCCGCTTGCCAACCTTTGAGCAAATATTCGATGGCAGCTTCAGCATTTTCTAGAGCGATTTTAGCAATACCGAGACTGCTGGAACAAAAAGCTTGACTTTGGCGATCGCCCAATTTTTCCGATAGCAACAAACCTTGTTCCAAATAACCGATCGCACTCTCGTAAACCTCCGGTTCCACCTCCTCCAACTGCCGCGCTTGAAACACTTCGCTGTAACCCAAATTAGCCAGAGCATTGGCCTCGCCTTGTCGCTCTCCCGCTTGTCGTGCCATAATTAAAGCCCGCTGGCTGTAATTAATCGCTTCCTGATAATTTTTTTGAGCAACATAGTTGCGGCTGATGTGATTGAGGTTGGCAACTTCGCAAGCTTTGTCTCCTTCGGTACGGGCAATTTCCAGCGCTTGCTTGTGCAGCAAGATCGATCGCTCATAGGCCCCAGCCGCCTGCATCGAATAACCCAAAAGCGTCAGAATCCGAGCTTTCGCTTGAGTGCCTTCAACTCGCCGCAGCGGTTCGTCTAAATAATCCAAAGTATGCCGCAGGGCTTTACCATCAAACGAAGCAAAAATTCCCCCGTAAAGCGGAAAATATTCTCGCTGAGAAAAAGCGCGCAAAATTTGCAAAGTTACTTGAAAACAAGCATTTGCCAACTGCTCGCCGCTCTTGGTAGAATTATTAAACCCACTAGCTAGCTGACTCCAAATTACCGCAAAAGTAATGTAAGTAGAAATTGAAGCTTTTGTTGACACTTTGGAATCATAAACTTGCTTATCAAACCATGTCGCCAACGCCCGCTGCAAGCACTGCAAAATAATCGCCGCTTCCACCAATATGCCTAAATCTAAATTCGATTGCTGGGCTGCGAATTGAACTACAGATTCACCGAGGGCAATAGTATTCAAAAGAGCCTGGGGAAAGGGACTGTTAACTTTTTTTGCCCAAAAAGCCCAAGGCCCATTTTGTTCGGGACTACCGGCAAATCCTAGCTGCTGCGGCTGATAAATCCAGCCCACGAGTTCCGGTTCCAAACGCTGCCAAGATTCTAAACCTTTGGCGATGCCGGCGGTGATTTGCTGCAAATCTTGTTCGGTTTCGGGATTGGCAGTTTGCAGCATTTGTTGGTGCAGAGATTTTGCCAATTGGTGCAATTGAGCGAGAGTCAGTGGATGTTCTTTATTCGGATCGATTACTTGCAATAATGCCAAGAGGCGGGCGTTAGATTCGGCACTAACTATTTGTTGGATTGAGGATGCAATTGCGCGATCGACGCGGTTATCTTTCTGCCAGCGTTCCCATTCTCCTTGGATGGTTTTGAGAGCTCGGAGGGTGCGATTTGCCTTTGCTTGTTTGATTTCGTCTTTTTCATTTCTGACTTGATTTTCGGCGGCATCAAGGCGTTCGCCGAAACAGCGTTCAAAGATTTCGCCAGTACCAGTGCTAATGTCTTGCACCAGCATTTGATAAACTTGTTCTTTGGAGCGAATTTGACCTTTGAGGGTGATTTCGACAATTTTGTCGATTAGGGCTAGGTAGCGATCGCGCAATGAGGTAGATTCAGGCATAAGTTATTTTTAGTTAATAAATTTTTATGGACAGCGCTTGCAGCTTGCACCATTTCATGCTGCTACTTAATTTTACAGCTCATCTGGATTAATGCCCATTGCTCGCAGTCGATCGGCTAATGGATTTGCCCGCTGACTTTCCGATTCGGCTAGCTGCCTTTCCAATTGAGCTCGCTGTCTTGCAAATTCTTCGGGAGTCCGAGCTAAATTGCCATTAACATCATACTAGCGCAGCCACAACCTCTGATGTTGTAAGAAAGAACCTTACCCCCAACCCAAACTCAACTGTATTTCCAGTATCCATAATCGAGAACCTGTTAACACTTGTTCGCAGTAATGGTTGCCAACTCAGCGAAATACTCTCAATTGGTTGTGGTATTTGCTAAAAAAAAGTAATAACGAATCTTCAAAATTATCTCGTAAATTGGCCACTTAGCCGGCGCTTTGTTTGGCTCCGATTCTGTCAGCCCAAAATCTTCATCTTCCCTACCTAGTGACAGAAATTAGATGGCGATTAAATGAGTTACGGCTTCCTCCCAAATGACGTAACTTTGGCGCAAGTCTCTGTTTGGGTAAACTCTCAAAACTTCGACAACTAAATACCAATCGGGTGCTTTTTACCAATTGGGAGGATTGGAGTCGTAGTAGAGATTTAGATCGCTAGCCGAGAATAGGCGATGGGCTAGATAATTAGGTAGAAAGCAACTCTCTCACCGCTTTTGTGATTGCCAGGGTGATATTCGTCAGGCAAGCCTGGGTGCTCCGGGCCTTCACTTGGTAGAGCGTACATCGTCAGCAGCACTTTTGTTTGCATTGGCTGGGAATTTGGTATGTACATTGTTATACAATTATCCCTGCGAGATGTTAAGGAGATTCAGGCGGTATGGTAATTGTTACATTATAACGCGATGTTATTTGTTGTGGCAGAACGTCGCTATCCTTTGCACCGGAAAATTTTGCTACATATTTTTTGTTAAATAACGATCGCCCACTGCTTTTCTTAATAAATATTCTCACCTAGCTCCGACGGTGAGCTTGAGTTTTTTTTGGATAGTTATAAGGTCTTTCAGTATGTAATGTAGGTAACATTTTTCATTGCGACCACTTAAATTGTTGGGTATGATGGTGCGCCGAATTCGAGCGACAAAAAAAGATGATGACGGGCAGTAAGAAGAGGTTGACATTCCTAAGCTATTTGTGGTAAGTTAAGTGGAATCATTTATTCTACATCTGCTCCCCAATATCTGCTACACACTTAGTGGTGGATCGGCCAACTTTTTGGTGATTACAGAAGCCGTTTTCGGTCAAGGGTTAGACGGCTACACCCGGACTCAATTAAGACTCTGCTAGTATGTTTACTGGTAATTGCTCAACTAGGGGAAAAAAGGGAGCCATCAATCGAGAGAGCTTGTTGAATAGATTGATAAGCAGTTAAACCCTGACGTTTGCCAGTATTCACAACTGAACGAACGGC
>JACJNV010000140.1 GCA_014695175.1 Microcoleus sp. FACHB-DQ6
GCCTCTCATGCCGCAAATACGCCACCACCAAATTCGTAAAAAAGTTTTCAAAACTAGCATCAAGTTCGATCAACCCCAAATCTCCTGCTGGCCCAGAATATTGAGATTTCTACAAAGGGCCCAAGACTTGCTGTTGTGTAGATGCCTAATCACTCACCACAAAACTAAAGCCCTTTTCCGTTGTTGCGGGAAAAGAGCTTTAATTTATTATTAACCTGGCACTGAGCTATTTTACCGGGCAGTGACCCGCCGAGTATCTTCGCCATAGCAACGTTTAACAACCGAGTTCGGGATGGATCGGAGTGGTTCCATTACATCATAAGCACCAGGAAAGCTTTGAAAACTTTTTATCCTGTGTCTGCGTTCAGCTTAATGCTAAGCTTGATGCGCTGCATCTCTTTCGCTCGACTTAATTACTGTATCAAGTTTTCCCCAGGCTGTCAACCCCAAAGTCAAAACTTTTTTTCGCTCGCCCGAAACAGCCCCCAATAGCCGAGTTTGACGTATTATTTGCCAGTTATGTAGGGTGCGTCGCTGTTTTATAGTTCAATGGAACTTGCCGATTGTTGATGGCCACGCACCTTACTTACAACAAAATTGTGTGTACCGCATATAAATGGAATATGCTGTATCTACTTCAATCTCATCCAAAGCTGGTTGAAGAGGTTTCCGATTCCGCAATTATCTTTGGGATTTCCTAGGCTGATTTCTTTGATGAATTTCTCTCCCATTCCTATCCCTCAAACGAATTTGACCCCTGATTAGCTATTTTCCCCTGCTTAGAGTGACAGAAGAGCGCTAATCCGGCTATCTAGTATATTCCTAAAAATTGCGGTGTTTGAAAGGTTTAGGCTCAGTTTCTCTCTCGAAAGCGTACTGGCATTCGATCAGACGGATAAATTAACAGGTTTTGCTGTAATTGTTCGAGAGAAGAACGACCGTTGACTAACTCCCAATCGAAGTGGCGCACCAATAATGCTAACATCATTGTTCCTTCCAGCATTGATAGATGCTCTCCTAAGCAACGATGCGACCCTGAGCCAAAGTCTATCATTGGCAGTGAACTTGTTTCCTTATTCTTGTCTAGCCAACGTTCGGGCAGAAATTCTTCTGGGTTAGCATAAACTTCTGGATCTCTTCCGGCTGCAAGCATTGACCAGGATACTCTCGTCCCACGCGGAATCACTGTACCATCAATTAGAGTATCCCGTTGAGCCTCCAATGAAGTTGAGCCGGAGGCAACTGAATAAAGGCGTAGTGTTTCTTTTATAATGGCGCGAATATAAGCCAATTCTTTGAGGTTTTCTAGGTTAATCCCACCTGGTTTTTGAGAAGCTTGGTCAACGATGTCCCGTGCTTGTTGAAACACTCTTTGATTTAAGCTCAACTCTCCAACTGCAAAGGATAAAGTATGGGCTGTGGTGTCAGTACCCGCGATTAATAGTTCAATCGATTCTGATATTAAGGTTTCGCGATCGTATTTTGGCTCTTTAGCCGCGATTTTGACTAACATTGACTCCCTAAACAAACTACTGACTTGTGGGAAATCATTTTGATTTTGTTCTCTCATCTGTAAAGCTAAGTCTACGCGGGGAGTAAGGAATTCCGTTAAATATCGCCTTGCTGCCCAATAATCCCGTGAATTCTGAGTTGGCAAATATTTCATCCATCTTTTCTCCCCCGTAGCTTGTCGCAGGAAACGATAGCCTACAATAGACATCGCTTCGTACACCTTGCTAACTTCCAGGGGGGAACCTTCCTGACTGGTACTATTTCTATCTACAGGAATACCTAGTACCAAAGAGGAAATCACCCGCATTGTTAGTTCCACAAACAGAGGATCTACCTCCACTTCTTTTGGGGGTGCAACTTGTTTGAGCGTCTCAATGACTTGTTCGCAAGCTTGGCTAATTATTTCCACATATTTGGAAAGATTGCTCGAACTAAATTCCGGATTCCAAGCCTTGCGTCGCCACTGCCACTCCGTTCCAGTTTCTCCGAGCATAATAGAACCGCTCATATCGTTCCATGCTTCGCGTAATTGCTTGGATCTAATTAAACTACCATCTCTCATCCCATTGATAATGGTATCTTCGATTACTTTTGGTTTACTTAAAACCACAACTGGAGTCCTGCCATTCCAGATGACGTACATCGGGCCTAGCTGCTGGCTCCAATCAAAAAATTGCTGAAATAATTTCTTCTGTTTTACGGCTGCTAATATTTGTGGCAGATTTCCTAACACCCAATATTGGGGAGGCGAAGGGAGTGATTGTAGCGGTTTATACGTTTCCTTTCCTTTCCACCATCGCCAACTCAGTATAGACGCTATGCTAGTAAGGCCTAATACTATTACTAAATATGACAACAAGGAAGAAGAACCATTTATTTTAGAAGTAATGCTTTGAAACATAAATCTGCCCAAGTCCATAGTTTTTTATTACCCATATACTACCTTGAAAAGGAGATTAAGTAAGTCAACCTAATTAAATATAAAACGTTCGACTTGGTAATTGCCTGATGTGGCTCTAGCATTAACTCGTTTAATGATGGCCTGGGGTAATTCCTACTCGTCTTCAAATACGCAACAAGCTCTGGACTTACGCAATTGTCATATTATAAACATCTGTAACTCCCCAAAAAACTAAAGCCCTTTTCCGTTGTTGCGGGAAAAGAGCTTTAATTTATTATTAACCTGGCACTGAGCTATTTTACCGGGCAGTGACCCGCCGAGTATCTTCGCCATAGCAACGTTTAACAACCGAGTTCGGGATGGATCGGAGTGGTTCCATTACATCATAAGCACCAGGAAAGCTTTGAAAACTTTTAATCCTGTGTCTGCGTTTAGCTTGATGCGCTGCATCTCTTTCGCTCGACTTAATTACCTTATCAAGTTTTCCCCTGTCTGTCAACCCCAAAGTCAAAACTTTTTTTAGATCGCCCGAAACAGCCCCCAATAGCCGAGTTTGACGTATTATTTGCCAGTATGGCCGATCGACCTTTAACTCACAAATCCAAAAACGCCGCATCGAACCCTGTTCTGTGCCAATCTTCCCGTCCTTCACAAACCACGCCACGACCTGCTTAACTGTTAATTTTTTGATCGCCCTTTCGGCTTCTGTCGCAATTTGCCTCAAAGGCTGCAAAGACGCCACCACCAAATTCGTAAAAAAGTTTTCCTTTCCTCGCATCAAGTTCGATCGACCCAAAATCTGCTGCTGGCCCAGAATATTGAGATTTCTACACAACTGGCACCAAATACCTCTCCAACAATTCTTGTGGGGAGTACCTGTTAGGCATCCTCCGGGTCCAACACGAGCTTTTCTGTTGATGACTAATAATTCACCAAAAAACTAAAGCCCTTTTCCGTTGTTGCGGGAAAAGAGCTTTAATTTATTATTAACCTGGCACTGAGCTATTTTACCGGGCAGTGACCCGCCGAGTATCTTCGCCATAGCAACGTTTAACAACCGAGTTCGGGATGGATCGGAGTGGTTCCATTACATCATAAGCACCAGGAAAGCTTTGAAAACTTTTAATCCTGTGTCTGCATTAAGCTTGAGCTAAGTTTGATGCGCTGCATCTCTTTCGCTCGACTTAATTACCTTATCAAGTTTCCCTTTGTCTGTCAACCCCTTTGTCAAAAGTTTTTTTAGATCGCCCGAAACCGCTCGAATTATCGGGGTTTGAGGCCTGGTTTGAGGGTGCGAGCGATCGACCTTTAACTCACAAATCCAAAAACGCCGCATCGACACCCTGTTCTGTGCGAATCTTCCCATCCTTCACAAACCACGCTACGACCTGCTTAACTGTTAATTGCTCGATCGCCCTCTCGGCTTCTATCGCAATTTGCCTCAAAGGTCGCAAAGACGCCGCCACCAAATTCGTAAAAAAGTTTTCCTCTCCTCGCATCAAGTTCTATCGACCCAAAATCTGCTGATGGCCCAGAATAGTGAGATTTCTACAAAACTGGCACCAAAGACATCTTCAACAATTCTTGTGGGAAATAGGGGGTAGGCATCCGAAGGGCCCAAGACGAGCTTTTGTGTAGATGAGTAATAATTCACCAAAAAACTAAAGCTCTTTTCCGTTGTTGCGGGAAAAGAGCTTTAATTTATTATTAACCTGGCACTGAGCTATTTTACCGGGCAGTGACCCGCCGAGTATCTTCGCCATAGCAACGTTTAACAACCGAGTTCGGGATGGATCGGAGTGGTTCCATTACATCATAAGCACCAGGAAAGCTTTGAAAACTTTTAATCCTGTGTCTGCGTTAAGTCAGATGCGCTGCATCTCTTTCGCTCGACTTAATTACCTTATCAAGTTTTCCCTAGTCTGTCAACCCCAAAGTCAAAAGTTTTTTTTAGATCGCCCGAAACAGCCCCCAATAGCGGAGTGTGACGTATTATTTGGGAGTGTGGTCGATCGACCTTTAACTCACAAGTCCAAAAAAGCCGCCTCGGTTCCCTGCTCTCTGCGAATCTTCCCGTCCTTCACAAACCACGCCACGACCTGCTTAACTGTTAATTGTTCGATCGGAATCTCGGCTTCTGTCGCAATTTGCCTCAAAGGCCGCAAAGACGCCACCACCAAATTCGTAAAAAAGTTTTCAAAACTCGCATCAAGTTCGATCGACCCTTTAATACTCTCATCATTCTTAATCCAATCCATCACCTGCCCATTAGTCACCTCAGCCACCGGCAAACCAGTCTCCCCAGCAATTTGCTTGAGCACCCTCAAAGCATAAATTGCCACCCGCGCCGAAAACTTTTCCTTCGACGACAGCAGCGCCATATCAACTTCGGCGCACTCTTCCGGCTTTAAAAAATCTGCTAGCGGTTCCATATATTAAAAATTAGTAATTCCTAATGGGTAATCGGTAATTGGTAATCCCTGACATCCGTGACATCCGTTATACTCATTCGTTGCCGAACTTCCATGCGTGACATCCGTTAAATCCGTTACAAAATCCGTTGCCGAACTTCTTCCTTCCTTCTTGCAATCAAATAACCGCAACGGTGTTCCCCATTAATAATCGAGTGAGTCCGCTCCACAATACAGTCCGGCAAAACCGCTGCAAACATTTCCAACTCATTGCCACACACACTCGGAAAAGTTTCAGCAACGTTAGAAATCGCGCAGTTGTGTTCCATCAACACAAATCGATCGCCCAAACCAGCGCGATCGCACATCCCAACCTCTACAGATTCTACAGGATAACACTCAGCCATATAACCTTCAGCCCTGCGGAGTTCCACCAACTTAGTCACCCTCTCTGGCAGCGAACCTGCACCCACTAGCCGCCGGTAGTCCGTAGCCTTGCGCTGCCACTGTTTTCGCAGGATAGTAATCACTTGCTCGCGGCCGACGGTTTCCGCCAACGTATCCAGGAAAGAGACTGCAAAATCACCGTAACGATTCGGGAATCGATCGCGCCCCTGACTGGTAAGCTCATAAATGTGCTGCGGCCGCCCCATCCCAGCCTGAATCGACTGATACTGAATCAGCCCCTCTGCTTCCAAATCCTTCAAGTGACGGCGAATCGCCTGCGGGCTGATATCCAAAGACTCCGCCAACTCAAGAGCCGTCCCCTGCCCCCCCTTGAGCAAATATTGCAGGATGTCTTGTTTCGTGGAAGTCTGCTGAGTAGTCTCCATCATCTTCACAAAAAATTATTAATTTGACTTTGACAATATCACTGTTGTTAATGTAGCTTAAAATATACTAAAGCAACAAATCTGTTGTTTAACTTCCTAGAGCAGCCCCCAGAACTCGCCGGGCCCCCGACAGTTCTACGTCTGCCATCTTTGAGAGACATATCCAGAACACTCGAAAGCGCAAAATTAATGAGCTCTACAGTTACAACCCTAGTCAACCAGCCCTACAAATACGGTTTCGTCACCGACATCGAGTCAGACACCATCGCCCGCGGCTTAAGCGAAGATGTAGTCCGCCTGATTTCCGCCAAGAAAAACGAACCGGAATTCATGCTGCAATTCCGCCTCAAAGCATACCGGAAGTGGTTGACAATGACCGAGCCCACCTGGCCCCACGTCAACTATCCCACGATCGACTACCAACAAATTATCTACTATTCCGCGCCCAAACAAAAGCCCAAAAAGCTCAACAGTTTGGACGAAGTAGACCCGACACTGCTAGAAACCTTCGAGAAACTCGGCATTCCCCTATCCGAACAAAAACGGCTGGGAAATGTTGCCGTCGATGCCGTTTTCGACAGCGTTTCAATTGCCACAACATTTAGAGAAAAGTTAGCCAAAGATGGTGTTATTTTCTGTTCCATTTCAGAAGCCGTCAAAGATTATCCCGAACTAATAGAAAAATATCTCGGCAGCGTCGTACCAGTCGGCGACAACTTTTTCGCAGCCCTCAACTCCGCCGTATTCAGCGACGGTTCCTTTGTTTACATTCCCAAAGGCGTCAAATGCCCAATGGAATTGTCAACCTATTTCCGCATCAACAACGGAGATTCCGGCCAGTTCGAGCGCACACTAATTGTGGCAGAAGAAAACAGTTCTGTGTCTTACCTAGAAGGCTGCACCGCGCCGATGTTTGACACCAATCAACTGCACGCTGCAGTCGTGGAATTGGTAACAATGGACAATGCCGATATCAAATACTCCACAGTGCAAAACTGGTACGCCGGCGACGCCAACGGCAAAGGCGGCATTTACAACTTCGTGACGAAACGGGGTTTGTGTCAAGGAGTCAATTCTAAGATTTCTTGGACACAAGTAGAAACTGGTTCCGCGATTACTTGGAAATATCCCAGTTGCGTGTTAGTAGGCGACAACTCAGTGGGTGAATTCTACTCAGTAGCGCTGACAAATAACAAGCAGCAAGCTGACACCGGCACAAAAATGATCCACATTGGTAAAAATACTCGCAGCACGATTATTTCTAAGGGAATTTCTGCCGGAAATTCATCCAACAGCTATCGCGGTTTGGTGAAAATGGGGCCGAATGCTAAAGGCTCTCGCAATTACTCTCAGTGCGATTCCATGCTGATAGGGGATAACGCTCAAGCGAATACTTTTCCTTATATTCAAGTGCAGAACCACACTGCTAAAGTGGAACACGAAGCTTCTACTTCTAAAATTGGGGAAGAGCAATTGTTCTTCTTCGCACAGCGGGGAATTTCCGCAGAAAATGCTATTTCGATGATGATTAGCGGTTTCTGTAAAGATGTTTTCAATCAGTTACCGATGGAATTTGCGGCGGAAGCTGATAAGCTGTTGAGTCTGAAGCTGGAAGGAAGTGTCGGATAATTTTCGCGGGCAATAAACCCTTCCATGCCGAGTCCATCGGTGACAACTTAAGATTGCAACCCATAATAAATGTCGCTTTTATTCGAGTCTAGATCCCCCTAAATCCCCCTTAATAAGGGGGACTTTGAGAATACTTCTTGTGTCCCCCCTTCCTTATTAAGGGGTACTTTAAGAACACTCTTGTCCCCCCCTTATTAAGGGGGGTTAGGGGGGATCGAGACTTCGATACAAACAAGAGAGACGGTAGGTTTAACTTTAAGTGGTCAGCAATAGCCAGAGCCTAGGAACGAGAAGAACCAGAAGAAAAAACTGTAAAGTGCATTGAGGAAAAGGACAAAAATAGATGATTGTAGAAAATAGTCAAGTGGTGCTATCCGTCCGCGATTTAACTGCGAATGTGGAAGATACCCAAATCCTTAAGGGTTTGAATCTGGAAATTAAATCGGGTGAAATTCACGCGATTATGGGCCCGAACGGTTCGGGAAAAAGCACTTTATCCAAAATATTAGCCGGCCATCCTGCTTATACGGTAACGGGTGGAGAAGTTACTTTTCTTGGTCAAAATTTGCTGGAATTACCGCCGGAAGAACGTTCTTTGGCGGGCGTATTTCTGGCTTTCCAATATCCTTTGGAAATTCCCGGCGTTAGCAATCTGGATTTCTTGCGCGTGGCTTACAACTCTCACCGCAAACATCGCGGCTTGGAAGAATTGGATGCTTTTGATTTCCAAGATTTAATCGAGGAAAAGCTGGATATTGTCAAGATGAATGATTCTTTTTTAGGCCGCAGCGTTAATGAGGGTTTTTCCGGCGGCGAGAAAAAGCGCAATGAGATTTTGCAAATGGCGTTGTTGGAACCGAAGTTAGCTATTTTAGACGAGACTGATTCGGGTTTGGATATCGACGCTCTCAAAATTGTCGCCGGCGGTGTGAATCAGTTGTCAACTGCTGAAAATTCGATGTTGGTGATTACTCACTATCAGCGGTTGCTCAATTACATTATTCCTGATTTTATTCACGTCATGGAAGGCGGCAGAATTATCGCGACTGGCCCGAAAGAGTTGGCGCTGGAATTGGAAGAGCGCGGTTATGACTGGGTTGTGGAAGAGGAAGCAGCAGGAGTAGGCGCGCGATGATGAATACGCAAGTTGCTAGTAGGGAAATGTTTTTGACTGATTTGGTTAATCAGTGCGGCAAGTTGGGCGCCGCTAATAACGAAAGTTCTGCTTACGGGCTGCAGGATTTGCGGGATGCGGCGACTGAATACGTGCTTTCTTCGACTTTTCCGACGGTGAAGGATGAAGAATGGCGCTTTACTGATTTGTCGGCGGTGTTGCAAATTCCTTTTCATATACCGCAGAGCAATCAGTCAAAAGTTAAGCTGGCTGATATCATTATGCCTGTGAAAAATCGGGATGATTTACCATTAAGATTGGTATTTGTCAACGGTTTTTATGCGCCGGATTTGTCAACGGTGGAGTCGTTGGTTTTGCCGAATTTGCTGTTAGCGGAGCCCTCGAAGAGGATCGACTTTTACGCAGGTAATCTATCCAATGTACCCGAAAAATATCAAGGACGCATCAGCGATGTTTTGAGCAAGCACAGACAGCAAACCGAGGTGTTTACCGCGCTGAATACTGCGGGTTTGGCGGATTCTGCGGTGGTGTTCGTGCCGGCCAATATGTCTATCGACCTTCCGATTCACTTGCTGTTCCTGACAGCGCCTGGTGCATCTCCCACAATGTGCCAGCCGCACTGCTTAATTATAGCTGAGCCTGGAAGCAGCATGACCCTGGTTGAGGATTACGCAACTATCGGTAATGTCGCTGCATTTACGAATGCTGTAACCGATGTTGTTGTCGGCGAAAACGCTACTGTGAATCATGTTCGGCTGCAGCGGGAAGGTGGAGAGGTTGTTCATATCGGCAAAAGTGCGATCGAACAATCTCGCAACAGCCGTTATACTTGCCATGCTATCAGTTTGGGAGGCAAAATATCGCGGCACAATTTAGAAGTTTTTCAGCGCGGCGAAGCCACTGAAACAACTTTAAACGGCTTAAGCGTAGCCTTTGGGGAACAGTTGGCGGACACTCACAGTTTAATCGATTTTAATTACCCTCACGGTACAAGCCGCCAATTGCACAAGTGCATTATCGGTAACAAAGCTCGTGCTGTATTTAACGGCAAAGTTTTCGTTCGCAAAGCCGCACAATTAACAGATGCCGGACAGTTGAGCCGGAATTTGTTGCTGTCGCCGAGGGCCCGCGTAGATACCAAACCGCAGTTAGAAATTGTGGCCGACAACGTTAAATGTTCCCACGGTGCAACTGTCAGTCAATTAGAAGATGATGAACTTTTCTACTTGCAAAGTCGCGGTTTGGATTTAGAAAGAAGCCGCTATTTACTAATCGATGCTTTTGCAGCAGAAATTCTCAATCAGTTGCCAATTGCAGGTGTGGCGAAAATGCTTTCAACCTGCATGGCTATCCAAGCATAACTCATAAAGATGAGGACACAGCAATGCTGTGTCCCTACCACATCTTGCACCATGTTTAACAGCCTGTAGGGGCGGGTTTCACGAATAATAATTGCCTAAAACCAACAATCTCGTAAACCCGCCCCCACGCAACGACAAATCACTAACTTCAAAATTTATGACACTTATTCAAGAAAAAACACTTGCATCAAAAGTTCGCGGCGACTTCCCAATTTTGAATGAAAAAGTCAACGGCAAACCGCTAATTTATCTAGACAATGCAGCTACTTCTCAAAAACCCCTAGCTGTGCTCAACGCTTGGCGTGATTACTACGGACAATACAATGCAAACGTGCACCGGGGCGCTCACACTCTCAGCGCCAAAGCTACTGATGCTTACGAAGGTGCTAGAGACAAAGTTGCTGCGTTTGTAAATGCGGCGTCGCGGCAAGAAATTGTCTATACTCGCAACGCCACCGAAGCGATTAACTTGGTTGCTTATTCTTGGGGCTTGAGCAATCTGCAAGCCGGAGATGAAATTATCCTGTCGGTGATGGAACACCACAGCAATCTCGTTCCGTGGCAAATGATGGCTCAAAGAACCGGTGCGGTGCTGAAGTTTGTGGAGTTAACGGAAACTAACGAGTTTGATTTGGAACAGTTTAAAACGCTGATTTCTCATAAAACTAAATTGGTGTCAACTGTTCACGTTTCTAATACTTTGGGCTGCATCAGTCCAGTCAAAGAAATCTGCAAGATTGCCCACAGTTTCGGGGCCAGAGTTTTAATTGATGCTTGCCAAAGCGTGCCGCACATGATAGTAGACGTGCAAGCAATAGATTGCGATTGGCTGGTTGCTTCCGGTCACAAAATGTGCGCTCCGACTGGCATCGGTTTTCTGTACGGTAAGCTGGACTTGCTGAGAGAAATGCCTCCGTTTTTCGGCGGCGGCGAGATGATTGCTGACGTGTTTCTCGATTATTCCACCTATGCCGATTTGCCGCACAAATTTGAAGCCGGCACGCCTGCGATCGGAGAGGCGATCGCCCTTGGTGCAGCAATCGATTATCTTAGTAACATTGGCATGGATAAGATTCACGCTTGCGAAGCTGAATTAACGGCTTATATGTTCCAACAATTGCGGCAAATTCCAGAAATCAAAATTTACGGGCCACAACCAGACAGCAACGGCGAAGGTAGGGCAGCTTTGGCGGCCTTTACAGCCGGAGAAATTCACCCTCAAGACTTGTCTACCCTGTTAGATCAGGAGGGAGTCGCGATTCGTTCCGGACATCACTGCACGCAAGCTTTGCACCGCTATTTGAACGTTTCATCTACTGCCAGAGCGAGTTTGTATTTTTACAATACTCGCGAGGAGATTGATGTGTTTGTGAAAGCGTTGAAAGAGACGATCGACTTTTTTGGTGGGATTATGGGATAAGTTGCTGAGGTGGGTATTTGCCCACCTCAGTTACCAATTTTTTTTTCACGGTTAAGTTTAGCAGAATGCCTTTTACACTCGCACATCCAATCGCAGCAGTTCCAATCTGGTTGCTATCTAAACGAAAATTGGATCTGTTAGCTCTCGCAATTGGGACAATGATACCCGATTTGCAATATTTTATCGCCCTGAAGCCAGTCAGAACGATCGGACACAGTTTGCCAGGAGTCTTCATCGAAGGTTTGCCCTGTTCGCTAGTTCTTTTGCTAGTGTTTCACTGGGTTTTAAAGTATCCGCTACTGGCACTTGCTCCCTCGTACGTAGCCGATAGACTGCCACCTATTGGGCGATTTTCCCTCTTCCCATTCTCACAATTTTTAATAATTATAGCATCGATCGCGATCGGCGGAATAAGTCATATTTTGTGGGATGATTTCACTCATTCAACAGGGTGGTTTGTCGTCAGATTTCCACTGTTGCAATTTCAGATTTTCTCCCTGCCGCTTTACAAATTACTTCAATATGGAAGTGGCATATTCGGACTCTGCGGTTTGTCGATTTGGTTCTTGGTGTGGTTGCTAAAAACTCAACCTCGCCAAAGTAAACAAGCGCTGCCTGTGCGCTGGAAACTATTAGCAACTAGCTGCATTTTGCTGACCTCTTGTATCTTGGCATTAATTGCTGTAAAGTTGCACATAGCTGAGGATGGAAGTTTTTCTGGCATTGTTGTTAGAGCAGTTATTGGTTCTATTTCTGGGTTATTTCTCGGTTGTTTGTTCTACTCGGCTTTATTCTGGAAGATCAAAGGTTTTCAGAAATTAAATTAGAACTTGGGTGATACGGAAAATTATAGATGTCAGGTGATGCGATCGCTCTTTCTTCATCCGCGTCTATCCGCCTGCATCTGCGGTAAAAACAAGACCGTGAAGCGCAGCTATCCCGTAGAAAATCGCCCTTTTGATAGTATCTGGGCCTGTGGTAAAATAAAACTAGAGTTTTCTCAGCTCAAGGAGATTTTGAGATGATTGCTACTACTTCAATTTTAGCCGAACAGAGAACACTGCTAGAAAACATTAGCTGGTCAACCTTTGAAACGTTGCTCAAAGAAATAGGCAGTCGCCGAGGTTATCGCATAGCTTATGATAACGGGATGTTGGAAATTATGAGTCCTTTATACGAACATGAAAATCCCAAGATTCAGTCCGATCGCTTCATGTTCATTTTAGCAGAAGAACTCGGCATTGAAATCAAAAGTGCTGGCTCAATGACTCTCAAGCAAGAACAAGCTAAAAAGGGGATAGAACCTGACAATTGTTATTATATCCAAAGTGAACCAGCAGTCAGAGGCAGGCAAGAACTAGACTTAGAAACTGCCCCTCCGCCCGACTTGGCAATTGAAATAGATATTACCAGCAGTTCAGTTAATAAGTTGGCAATTTACTCGGCACTTGGCGTACCCGAACTCTGGAGATATAACGGGCGAGTTTTAAAATTTTATCAGTTAGCTTCTGAGGAGTATGTTGAATGCAATTTCAGTATTGCTTTTCCCTTTTTATCATCAACAGAAATGAGTAGGTTTTTTGAGCAGACTAAAACAATGGGAGAAATTGCATTACTGAAATCATTTAGAATTTGGGTTAGGGAAAAAATCTAAAGCGGTGAATATCGCCCTTTCGTGCATCCGCGTTCATTGTGGCACGGGCGTCCCGCCTGTAAAAAATATGCGGTTTAACAAAAGAGCGATCGCCCAACTAACTAAAACTCCCTAATCTCAGGATGAACAAACTGATAACCAGCAGCCTTAATCTTTTGATTCGACACCCTCGCATTATAAGGCCGCACGCTAGGACTTCCATCCCAAGAAACTTTAGGCAGATTGTGAGTTTCAAAAATGCGATCGAGCAATTCACCACTGGATAGCGACACATCCCCGACTAAATTGTAAATTCCCTGCAATCGATTTTCCAAAGCAAAAGTTAACCCCCCAACAATATCATCTCGATGCACCCAATTAGTAGCATCTTCCCCCCTACCGGGACGAGTGCTCCCAGCCCAGCCTCCAAAGATTTTAACTAATTCTCGCCCTGGCCCATAAATTCCTCCCAAACGGAGAATGCAGACTTGAAGATTGGGACTCGATGCTGCTAATAAAACCCGTTCTGTTTCTGCGAGAATTTCACCATTTGGATTAGCTGGTGCGACTGGTGATTCTTCATTTACCAATTCACCTTGGCGATCGCCATACACAGAATAAGTACCCGTATAAATAACCTGCTTTACTGTCGGTATCTGCTGTAAAACCGATACTAAAGTTGTCGCAGTATCTAAATAACTTTCCCTATAAGCATGAGGATTTCGGGCACCGACGCACAGCATAACAGCATCTTGTTCTTGCAATACAGCCGTCATTGCATCTTTGTCATTTCCTTTGAGCACGGCTACCCGCTGCGCGACACCCTCCAATTCAACTACTCGCGTCGCCGTGGTAGTTGTCGCCGTCACGGTACAATCAGATTTGCCGCGTAAATGTTTGGCTGTCGCAGTACCCACATAGCCGCAGCCGACGATCGCAACTTTCATAAAAAATTCTCCATTGTGTCATCCTCTCTAAAATTATTGCCGGTTTCTGAAATCATGGCGCGCTGAGTTTTGTGGTAAAATGCAAAGCGTCGCGATCGAAGTACCATCATGTCCGAGAGAGATATTTTTGCCACCTCCTCAGAAAGCGAACTTTTAGCTTTTTATGGTTCTTTGTTTGCGATCGCAGCCGCCGATGGTTCCGTTGATATTGACGAACTAGATTTGTTGTTTAAAACCATAAATTTAGACAAATTTTCTGAGTCTGCAAAGACTCAAATCCAATCCTACACAGCCAGTCCCCCATCACTCAGCGAGTGTTTGCAAACACTCAGCCAGTCAGAAGAACCGCTGCGTTTGGGAGTCATGTATTTTTTAATTAACATTGCTGGGGCCAATAAGACGCTGCATCCCCGAGAAAGCGACGCCATCCAATCCGCAAAAAAACTGCTGGCGGTTTCCGAAGTGCAAATCCAAGCCATGCAGGAATTCATCGCAGACATGAAACAACTACGGGAGGCCGCCCCTAATAAAAATCAGGCATCAGCATCCTTCAATGCGGCTGTTTCCCACCTTAAAAATAAGGGCATTCCTCTCGACTTGATCGACCCAAAAGCAACCACAACCAACCTCAGCAACCCCAAAATCAACTATTCAGATGAAAGTTTTTGGGTTAAACTTAAAAAGTTTGCTTTAACCGCAGGAAGAGAAGTAGTTGAAAAAGCTTTGATTCTCTACTATACGGCTCAGAACCCAAACGTGCCTGCTTGGGCAAAAGGAGTTGTAGTTGGAGCTTTGACCTATTTTATATCTCCCCTCGATGCCATTCCCGATATATTAGTCGGTATCGGATTTACCGACGATTTGGGAGTATTGCTGGCGGCAATAGCTACTGTTTCAGTATACATTAATGCTGATACTAAAGAACAAGCAAAACAAAAAATGAAAGATTGGTTTGGCTAATAATATGATGTCTGGTCGATCGTATTGCTTCCGTCTGCATCGGAATAATATAACCTGAATAATATAGCAGTTTTCAATCGGATAAAAGAGAGGACACGGCAGTGCCGTGTCCCTACCGAATATCTGTAATTCACTCAACTGAAAACTTGATTATTGTGAGTTCTCAGTCTTTAAGCGGCTTGCCATCTCGATTGACAATACGGCTTTCACCATCCTTAGCCGTGACATTTTCATAAACCCCTTCATCCCGCTTCACGTACTTGCTGAAACCCGAACTTTTATAATCGGTGTCGGATGTCGGCTTCATCAACCTCGGAGCGCTCAGCAGTCGGCGTACCGGAGCATCTGCGGGAGTCTCCCCGGGTTCGCACTTAGCCAACTCGCACAGTTGACCCCAAGTCGAAACTTCCAGGTTCATGCTGTGCGAAACTTCTAACTGCTGGTTGTTTTCGGGACACAAATAATCGTATACAGGCATACTAAGAATCTCGTTTGCAACTACTAAAATTACTAATTGCACGGTTATTGAGAATATTATAGCTCAACCTTACTAAAAATTCAACCCTAAAAATCAAACTTTACTATTTTTAACGGTTGTTGAAACCTTAAATCAGCTATATTATTAACCCAGTGTGCTTGCTCCCGGATGCGATCGAGACAAAGCCCAAAAGTACCCTACCCTGAAATCCTCTGACTCGATCGAACGATCGCACGATCGACGGCTAGCAAATGCCCGCAAGACTTCCCTCAATGTCGTCAAAGGATCGATCGTCATTTTCAGAATGTACGCAAATCACAGATTCTAAGTTTCAATTTTATTTATTTACTCACCAGCGAGGATTTACCGATGAGCGATTTCAAAGTTACACCAGAAGTAGAGCTGAACACAGCTCAAATGTTAGAGCGATACCAACTGCAAGATGAGACAAATCTGCGGCGTTGGGCAAAACTGCACGCCATCAACAGCAGTCGCGGTTTCTTCTATCCCAGTGAAGTAGATTTGATGGATCACGCTCACCACCATCTTTACAATTTGGGAATGAGCATTGCTGACTACCAAAGTCTTTTAGATCGGCGCCGCAGCCATTCTCAGACATCAGGCGACCAAAATAAAACAGTAGCAAGTCAAGTTGCTGACGAAGCTTATGATGCCATAGAAACGCTGACAGAACAGTATGCTGAAGCTGTTGATTTAATGGGAGAACGCATTGCAGAGCATTTCATCGATGAACTCGATTTATCTGTGATGCGGCACCTTTCTCAAAAAGTGAAAGACCGCCGCAGTCTCAACGGTCAAACTAAAAAGCCTAACCGTTTTCTCCAAGTGATTAAAGCCGTGTTGCAACCGAGCAGCGAAAATACGCTTCTGGTTCCCAAAAAAGAGGATGACTCTAGTTTAGAATTAGAACAGCATCATCGGCTCGGCTAGTCGCCGATTTTTTGGAAAGACTAATAGACTTTTTGTCAAATTTACTGGTCAAATTTACTGAAAAGCCCACCCTAACCCTCCCCTTGTCAAGGGGAGGGATCAAGAGTAAAAATTTTTATATTATGAAGCGGAATTGAAGAGAATAAATAGAGGTTTTCCAGAAGCCTAAATTACTTTTCAACTGATGTTGGGTTTCGCGAATCAGCCCAACCTAATATAACTGGGGACAGATGGCGCGATCGCCAAAATTAGAGATAATATCTGCTGAATTGAACCTGTCAACCTCGCCCAAGGTAAAAAAATGATTAAATCCTGGATGGTAATTGGAGGCGTCGCCTTGATAGTAGCACTAGCAGCTAACTTAATCCCGCCCAGCGACATCCAATGGTTCAATCGCTTGCAGCGTCCGAGATGGCTAGTATTTGAAAGAGCAATTCCCCTAATTTGGACAGTAATTTTTATTTGTGCAGCTTGGTCAGCAGTGATTGTTTGGGAAAAAGAACCGGGAACTCAGGAAACGTGGCTGAGAATGGGTTTGTACCTGCTTTTAGAAATAGTAACTATGTCTTACACCTCGGTTATGTGCAAAGTTAGGAGCCTAAAAGTCGGCACAATAATCGGTGGAACGGGCGCTATTTTAAGCGTAATACTAGCTTTAAGTGTGTTGCAAGTTTCCGAGCCTGCCACCCTGTTATTGCTGCCTTACATACTTTGGAGTCCGATCGGCACTTACACCACTTGGGTCATGATGCACCTCAATCCGGCGGATGTTTAGGCTCTGAAATTAGTCATTTTAAAGGGATTGCAAGCACCAGGAAAAAGCACCGTTTTTCGGTCGTATCTAGCGGCAACGCAGGTTTTAGTCCGCAAAGACTTGATGCGGAATAATTGTAGACTTGTACAACTGGAAGCTTATGATATCGGTAACCCAAGCTGCATGAACCAAGTGTGCTTGTCTATGTAACCGCGTTGAAAATGGATTTTGCCATCAACAACATGAAAGAAGCCACAGCCTTGCAGCGTAAAACTTTTGCCAGTTGGTAGGTGGCCACCAAACTCACCTAGAAATGTGCCGCCACCAGTCCACTCGACGATCGCCCACTCGCCATCCTCAAACAGATTCTCAACGTGCGTGTAATTGTCTGGAAAGGCTTGGAAGAAGGTAACAAAACTCTCAAGCAATGCCTCACGCCCGTTGAGAGGATCGCCAAAGGCAACTTGATGGTTCTCTGCATCGTCGTGATAAAGCTCGATCAGGGCGTAAGGGTCACGAGCGTTATAAGCAGAAACCCAGTCTTCGAGAACTTGCTTGGGCGTTTTCATTTTTGGTTCTCTAATACAGATAAGTAAAGATATTAGTAAGCACCTTCTCACCCTCAAATTTACCGACTCGCAGGGCTGCTCGGAGGCTCAGTTTCCGGCGGATCGGGAGGGGGAGATTCAGCATCCGAAGGATTCAGCGACTCCTCCCAAACTTCGATTTGCGATCGAGCTTGCTCAAAAGCCCGAGTACCCGAGGGAATTTTTTTCAAAGTCGCGATCGCCCCAGCCAGATCCGACGACGACTGTTCCACACCAAGCGCCAAAATCCGCTGGCTCCACTCATCAATCGCCTCACTCGCCTGCCACCGGAGCGAACTCGACTCCGGCACCTGAAGGGCCAGCGCAATAGCCGTTTGCAGAGCCTCCGCAGTCCCCGCTCGGGCGGCCTGACGGGCGTTCTGCAAACCTTGCTCGCCCTCAAATTGAGCCTCCCAAGCCCGAATGTTCGATTGAGCTTCCTCATAAAGCACCCGTCCCGATCGAATCCGGCGGGCCATCTCAATTGCCCCCGCCAAATTGCCGCCCGCCGCTAGCTGCTGAGCTCTATCCAAAAACGGCTGGTCAACAAGTCGCTGTCTCCTCTCGATCCAAGCTTGAATTTTGGTTTGAGCTTCCCCGTAAAGCGCCCTACCTCTAGCTATCCGAGAAGCTTGAGCCACAGCAGCCTCCAGAGAATTCGGATCGCCGGTACTCGCCAAATCGTTCGCTCTTTGTAAATACGGACTGTCTTCCAGCAGCTCGATTTGACGGCTCAAGCTGCTAATTTGACGGAGAGCTTCCTGGGAGCGGGGATTTGATTCTGGGACTGTTTGCAATTGGGCGATCGCAGCCCTCAAATCATTTACCCCTCCCGGCGCCGCCAGCCTGCTTGCCATATCCAAAACTTTCACATCAGCCATTTCTTGCTGCCAGCGGCCGACTAAATTTTGAGCTTGTTTGTATAAAGGGCGACCCGAATTCAACTTTTGAGCAATCTCGATCGCCTTGGAGAAACCCTCAACAGAGCCAGTCAAAGCCTGAGAAGTAGCATTCGCCAACTCATTAAAATCTTGTACTTGTTCCCTTAAATTTGCAGTGTCGGGAATCTTGTTAGCGATCGCGATCGCCTGCTGCCAATCGCCAGCCTGCAAGCGTTTTTGGGCGATCTCCAAAATTTTCTTGCTAAATTCCGCGATCGCCTTATTGGCAGCTTGATACAAATAACTCTTTTGACCAATTCCCTGAGCCAGCTTAATCCCCGCCACCAGATTGTCGAGACCTCCCTCCGAGGCTGTATTCCGGGCTTTGACCAACTTATTGCCCTCAGTCCGAGTCGCCTGAATTAGCTTAGTCAATTCCTCGTACTTAGTCGATTCCCAGAAAGTATTTCCCAAATCCAAAAGCAAAGTAGCTTGGCGGAAAGCCAGCGTCCACTCTTCCTTACGCAAGTGGTCTTCGGCCGTGCGGTAAATTTTCTCTGCTTCGCTCCATATCGACTGCCACTTTTCAATCTGCTTTTCCACCGTCGGGTAAGCAGGAACGTTTTGAGGAACCTTCTTCGCTATCGCAATCGCCTCCTGCAGCTTTCCTTCTTGGAAACTAGCATTTCCCAGCCTGAGCATATCCTCCGACCACCGAGCGATTTGACCGTTAATTCTCGGCCGCAGCGGATGGTTTTGTGGCAAAGCATTCACTAATTCGATCGCCAACAGCAAATCATCTGCCGTCCGCTTGCTTGCTGCTTCTTGAGCGCAAAAAAAGCGATCGTTAGCAGAAGCCGTCGGCCAAAAAATCTTTGAGCAATTCGACTGCGAGGTCAGGTTGAGCAAAGACGCAATTGCCACAAACCCCATACCCAGCGACACCAGCAAACTCACCGCCAGCCAAAACTGCCACTTATTCGACCAGCTCCGCCACAACTTCTGTGGCCCGGGCGGCTGTGAGTTTTCCCCAGACAAATTCGGCCGTAGTTCCAAATGCCCTCCCGGCAGTTTTCCCGAAGTAACCAGCTCTCGGAGCTCTTTAAGTCGTTCAGCCCGGTTTTTCCTTGCTGGTAACCGCACCAGTGACGAAGTATCCTTTGTTGACTCCAAGGATTCTGGTGCAGACCAACGGCCTGGTGTTTTGCGATCTTGACTCATATCCTCACCACAAACAACAACCCGCCTGTCTTAATTATTTCAAAACAGCGATCGCTGCTATTGACTGCTCTATAGAATGTATTCATCACTTTTAAATACTCCAGCAGGCGAAAGACTACAAGAGACGATCGCCAAACCACAAAAATCAAAATTTTGTGATTAGGTAATTGATAATGGGTAATTGGCAATTGGTCAAGGCCTTCATCCCGACTCGCACTCATTATTGCCAATTACACATTATTGTCTCAAGAACCGGAGTTCGAGCGCAAATCGCCGATCAGTTCTGCAAGTTGGTCGCTGTTAGCTTTGTAAACCTCGTTGCAGAAATGGCACGTAGCCTCAGCCCCGCCATCTTTTTCTATCATGTCTTGGAGTTCCGCTTCGCCCAACATTTTCAAAGCTCCCAAAACTCGATCGAAGGAACAGCCGCAGTGAAAGCGCACCATCTGAGTTTCCGGGAAAATTTCCAGGCCCATATCTCCCAGTAACTCTTCGAGAATCTGGTGCAGCGTTTTGCCCGATAGCAGCAGTGGCGTAAAGCCCGACAATTCAGCAACTCTAGATTCTAAAGTTTGCACCAATTTTTCGTCCGTTGCGGCCTTCGGCAGAACCTGCAACAGCACACCCCCAGACGCTTGTACCCCGCCCGCTCCCACAAACACCCCCAAAACCAGAGCCGAAGGCGTCTGCTCCGAGGTTGCCAAATAGTGAGTCAGATCGTCGCCAATTTCGCCGGAAACCAATTCTACCGTACTTGAGTAAGGGAAACCGTATCCAACGTCCCGCACCACGTACAAATAACCGTCACCTATTGCCCCGCCCACATCGAGTTTGCCTTTAGCATTGGGTGGCAGTTCCACTCCGGGATTGTCCACATAACCCCGAACTGTTCCATCGAGTCCCGCATCAATCAGAAGCCCGCCCAGCGGCCCATCTCCTTTGATGCGAATGTTGACTCTCGATTCGGGCCGCTTCATGCTGGAGGCGAGTAACAGACCTGCCGACATCGTGCGCCCGAGGGCCGCTGTAGCCACGTAGGAGAGCTTGTGCCGCTGTCTTGCTTCTTCGGTAAGGCGGGTGGAAATGACGGCTACAGCGCGAATTCCGCCCTCTGCGGCTGTAGCGCGAATTAATTGATCGGCCATGAAAAACCTTACTTTGTCTTTTGATACCTTCTTAAACTATTTTAGAAGTTCTTGAAGGTTGTGGCAGAAGATAGCAGCAGTTGACTCGGCGGGCCTGTCCGTGCGATCGAACTTCAGAACTCGCCTCTGTTTTCTATCAAACCTCGCTCGCTCAACTATTTATTAACAAATACTCTGATTGATTCTTCCACTTAAATATTTATTTAATATGCCCGCAATAAGGACTGCATTTATTTTCCATCATCTACCAGGTTCTCAGTCCTTTTATAACAACTAATCACTAATGACTAACAACTATAGCAATCCTCGCATCATTTGTTAATTTTTTACTCCCTCCCCTTTATAAGGGGAGGGTTGGGGTGGGGTAAAAAGTTTACGACTCATTTATGATTGCTATAACAACTAATGACTAAAGCTTATCTTGGCGCTAACCAGACGATTACCAAACCTTTACCTTGGTCGGCTAGAGTGAGAGGCGTAGGTCTCAGACAAATCTTTTTTAGCTGGAAATAACGGATATGCCACCAACATCCAAAGCACTTTTAGCGGAAATCCAGCATAACACAGGAGCGACTCGAAACTTGCATTTTTATGCCAAGGGCGAAACCATTCCTATGATGTCGCATGGCCTTTGGCGAGTCTGTCAAGGTCTAGCACAACTGAGTACGCTTTATCCAACCGGGGAAGAAGGACTTTTGGGTTGGGTTGGGCCTTCGATGTGCTTCGGTTTGTGGTTGACAAGCTTGCAGACTTACCGAGCTACGGCGACATCAGATATTTATTTGATGTGGTATTCTATGGTGGAAATCGAAGCTTCTCCTCAATTGGCTCACGAGTTGCTGCCTCAAATGGTACGGCGGCTGCGGCAAATGGAAGCAATTTTAGCGATCGCCGGACAGCGGCGAGTAGATGACCGTTTGTATCAGCTTCTGGTATTATTGCAACAGGACTTCGGTCAGCCTGTGGTTGAGGGAACTCGTTTGAATATCCGCTTGACACATCAAGATATTGCTAATGCGATTTGCACGACGCGGGTAACAGTAACTCGAATGCTGGGGAAATTGCAGCAGCAAGGGTTAATTAGTCGAGATGGCGATCGGCATTTAATTCTTAACAAAGATACTTTTGCCAACTCATCTGATTTGTTTGGCTGCAACCCTCAAGCAGTGTAGCAAGCGCCGAAAAAAATCTTATTCTGCTTCGCCAATCAGCGTAAAGGCTGCCCAATCTTGCGGAGTTGGGTGCATCTTCATTGTAATCAGCATTGCTTGCCGCAAAGCTTGAGCTTTATTCTGGTTTAGCTGTAACTGGCGATAGAATTCTGCCATTAATTCCGCTGTCGAATCATCGAATACTAACCACAGAGAAACGATAATACTGGAAACACCAGCACTAATTAAAGCACGAGATAACCCAAGCACCCCATCACCTGTGAGTTTTCCTCTGCCAGTATTGCAAGCACTTAATACCACTAATTCAGCATTTAATTTTAAATCCAAAATTTCACTCGAAGTCAGTAATCCGTCATCATTTCCTGATGGAGCAAGGGCGATCGCTCCCGGTAAATCTCGCCTCTTCACTTCATTGAGTAATCCGTGAGTTGCCAGATGAATAATCCGGGCTTTTAGCATCTGTTGAACAATCGATGCTTTAGTCGCTTGAGCGCCTGTAATCGGTTGAGTCTTCAGAAGTTGGGCAATTGTAATTGCTTCCCGTTCGCTGCCCGGTAAGGGAGCTAATTGGTGCGGCGGGGTGCCAATTTTGGGCATAATTGGATTGCCTACAACTAAGTTATTCTGAAGAGAAAGTTGTCGGACTTTTTGCCGTGATTGGTGGGTTAGCTGCAAAATTTGAATTGCGGGAGCGGTGAGGATGGTATGTTTTTCAATCAGATATTGACCTGTCGGATCTTGTAAGGCGACAAAGGGAACTAAAAACAGGGATTTATGGGGAATGAAGATGACAGGAGCATTCGGGTCAGTAGGTAAAAGATCGGCAATGGGTTGAATCAGTAGTTGATAACTTTGCTGTAATTTGGGGTAGATTATCCGAGAATTAGCAGTGGTAGAAGCAGGGGGATTAGCTGTTTGTTTATTGGCAGTGTCCCCCGCCGATACACCCAGAGCCTCGCGAGTGCCGCGAATCATCTCAGCGATGGCGGTATCTCGATCATTTAATCCTCTCGTCCCCAGAGCAGCAGATACTCTTGCGCCTTCGCTGGCTTCGGGTAGATTGATGTTAAGAGATTTGAGGT
Organism: Microcoleus sp. FACHB-DQ6; assembly: GCA_014695175.1. Lineage (GTDB taxonomy): Bacteria > Cyanobacteriota > Cyanobacteriia > Cyanobacteriales > Microcoleaceae > Microcoleus. The sequence goes on from JACJNV010000140.1 coordinate 23,014, forward strand.
CAACTGAGCGAAAGGTAATTTCACCAGTTGGCTTAATCACCCAAATATAAAGGGCTTGATTCTCAATAATTGAATACTCGACGAGAGTAGCGTTTTGCTCTTTAGCGATTTGTTGAATTTGCTGGATATTGGGCGGGTTGATAGTAGTTTGGACAGAGGCAGATGGGGCAAGGCGAGATGCCAATAACTCCACAAAAGCTCGGGATCTACCCCGTTCGGCAATTTCTAAAGCCTCATTAGTTTTTTTCTGAGCAATGAAGACTTGTTGTAAAGTGACGTAGGGGTTAGTTTGAGTTTCAAAGATTGACACTTTATTGGCATCGTCTAATCCAGCACGGAGAGATTCGGAAACTTTAATACTATCAAGTAGGGTTTTCTCTGCTGCTGGGAGATTGCCAGAGATGGCGAGAGCAACTCCTAGATAGTTCAGAGCCGTCCCCTCGCTTTGGCGGGCTTTAATTTCGCGCGCGATCGCCAACCACTGCTGAGCGTAGTCGATCGCTTTGGCGTAGTCGCCGAGGGAATAGTAAGCAAGTCCCAGATTTCCCAGAGCTTTCCCCTCGCTTTGGCGGTCTTTAATTTCGCGCGCGATCGCCAAATACTGCTGAGCGTACTCGATCGCTTTGGCGTAGTCGCCGAGGGAAAAGTAAGCAATTCCCAGATTTCCCAGAGCCCGCCCCTCGCTTTGGCGGTCTTTAATTTCTCGGGCGATCCCCAACCACTGCTGAGCGTACTCGATGGCTTTGGCGTAGTCGCCGAGGGAATCGTAAGCAATTCCCAGACTTCCCAGAGCTTTCCCCTCGCTTTGGCGGTCTTTAATTTCTCGGGCGATCGCCAACCGCTGCTGAGTGTACTCGATGGCTTTGGCGTAGTCGCCAAGGGAAAAGTAAGCAATTCCCAGACTTCCCAGAGCTTTCCCCTCGCTTTGGCGGTCTTTAATTTCTCGGGCGATCGCCAACTGCTGCTGAGTGTACTCGATGGCTTTGGCGTAGTCGCCGAGGGAAAAGTAAGCACCTCCCAGATTTCCCAGAGCTTCCCCCTCGCTTTGGCGGTGTTTAATTTCTCGGGCGATCGCCAACTGCTGCTGAGTGTACTCGATCGCTTTGGCGTAGTCGCCGAGGGAACCGTAAGCACTTCCCAGGCTTCCCAGAGCTTTCCCCTCGCTTTGGCGGTCTTTAATTTCGCGCGCGATCGCCAAATACTGCTGAGCGTACTCGATCGCTTTGGCGTAGTCGCCGAGGGAAAAGTAAGCAATTCCCAGATTTCCCAGAGCCCGCCCCTCGCTTTGGCGGTCTTTAATTTCTCGGGCGATCCCCAACCACTGCTGAGCGTACTCGATGGCTTTGGCGTAGTCGCGGAGGGAAAGGTAAGCAATTCCCAGACTTGCCAGAGCAGCCCCCTCACCTTGGCGGTCTTTTATTTCTCGCGCGATCGCCAAGAACTGCTGAGCGTACTCGATCGCTTTGGCGTAGTCGCCGAGGGAAAGGTAAGCATTTGCCAGATTTCTCAGAGCCCACCCTTCACCTTGGCGGTTTTTAATTTCTCGCGCCATCGCCAAGAACTGCTGTTGGTACTCGATGGCTTTGGCGTAGTCGCGGAGGGAAAGGTAAGCATTTGCCAGATTTCCCAGAGCTTTCCCCTCGCTTTGGCGGTCTTTAATTTCTCGCGCGATCGCCAACTGCTGCTGAGCGTACTCGATCGCTTTGGCGTAGTCGCGGAGGGAAAGGTAAGCACTTCCCAGATTTCCCAGAACCCACCCTTCACCTTGGCGGTCTTTAACTTCTCGGGCGATCGCCAACTGCTGCTGTTGGTACTCGATGGCTTTGGCGTAGTCGCCGAGGTTACGGTAAGCACTTCCCAGATTTCCCAGAACCCACCCTTCACCTTGGCGGTCTTTAATTTCTCGCGCGAGCGCCAACCGCTGCTGAGCGTACTCGATGGCTTTGGCGTAGTCGCCGAGGGAATCGTAAGCAATTCCCAGACTTTTCAGAGCATTCCCCTCGCTTTGGCGGTCTTTTATTTCTCGCGCGAGCGCCAACCGCTGCTGTTGGTACTCGATGGTTTTGGCGTAGTCGCCGAGGGAATAGTAAGCATTTGCCAGATTTATCAGAGCCGCCCCCTCGTTTTGGCGGTCTTTAATTTCTCGCGCGATCGCCAACTGCTGCTGTTGGTACTCGATGGCTTTGGCGTAGTCGCGGAGGGCAAAGTAAGCAATTCCCAGACTTGCCAGAGCAGCCCCCTCACCTTGGCGGTCTTTTATTTCTCGCGCGATCGCCAAGAACTGCTGAGCGTACTCGATGGCTTTGGCGTAGTCGCGGAGGGAAAAGTAAGCAATTCCCAGATTTCCCAGAGCCGCCCCCTCGCTTTGGCGGTCTTTTATTTCTCGCGCGATCGCCAACACCTGCTGAGTGTACTCAAGCGCTTTGGCGTAGTCGCCGAGGTTACGGTAAGCCTTTCCCAGATTTCCCAGAGCCCACCCTTCACCTTGGCGGTCTTTTATTTCTCGCGCGATCGCCAACTGCTGCTGAGCGTACTCAAGCGCTTTGGCGTAGTCGCCGAGGGAAAAGTAAGCATTTCCCAGACTTGCCAGAGCTTTCCCCTCACCTTGGCGGTCTTTAATTTCTCGGGCGATCGCCAACTGCTGCTGAGCGTACTCGATCGCTTTGGCGTAGTCGCCGAGGGAAAAGTAAGCACTTCCCAGATTTCCCAGAGCGTTCCCCTCGTTTTGGCGGTCTTTAATTTCTCGGGCGATCGCCAACTGCTGCTGAGCGTACTCGATCGCTTTGGCGTAGTCGCGGAGGGAAAGGTAAGCATTTGCCAGATTTCCCAGAGCCGCCCCCTCGTTTTGACGGTCTTTAATTTCTCGATAAATTATTAGTGCCTGTTGCCAAGACTGCAAAGCAGCTTGAAACTGACTAATCTGATACTGCTGAATCCCTTGGTTTAACAGTCGGTCTGCTTCGGCTTTCCGCTGAGCTTGAGTTTGAGCCAAGGCCTGAGAATTGATGATTTTAAATTGAGAATTAGGGATAAACCGAAACTCACCTATAGTCAGCGCCGCTAAGATTGAGATGAGTCCCGACAATCCAATTTTTTGCAGTTTCATAACTTTTGACAGCCCTCTGGTTTGAATATCCGCTTGACACCTCAAAATATTGCTAACACTTATTAAAGCTCAAATGCCACTCCATGAGAATTGTCTGTCTTGATTTTCCTCCCCCTATCTACAGCAACACATTTGTAGCCGGAAAAGATATCATTAAGCGGTGCATCTATTTAGGACTAAACTCAATGGCTAACTCAACTCAACAAACACCGCAACCAGACAAAAAAGAATTAACTGAGATCACAGCTAAACCTCAAGAACAACAAGAAGAACCGCCCAATAAAGGTGACGGGCGGAAATAGTCGATCGACATTCATCTGTGACGATATAAATCTCGAATTGCCTTAAGAACACCGACTTCTTTTTTTCTCAAAATCACTGTTCTTCCCTACAATACCGGTTCCTATAAATTGGTATTCTGCCAGTAGTTTTTAAGTAATAAACTAACCCGATTTTTGCCAAAAACCGGGTTAGTTTGCTATTGACAAATTATTCGGTTTGTGCAGTGCCGTTGTTCGATCGCAAGTTCGGCTTTCCCGGCTTTCCACGGAGGCCGTTTAAAGAAACCACATCAGCCTCAGAACTCTCCCTCGCCACCCGAATCAGCAACCCCGACAACAACAAACTTGCCAACATCGAAGAACCCCCATAACTAAAAAACGGCAGTGGCAAACCCGTAGTCGGCAAAACCCCCGTCGCCACCCCAATATTCAGCAGCGACTGTCCCACCATCACCACCATCACCCCAATCGCGACCAACTGACTCTCACTATTTCGAGCCTTCATCGCTACCCTCAACGCCACAGTAGAGTAAGCCGCCAACATCAGCAACAGGGAGAAACCTCCCACCAAACCAAACTCCTCAGCAAACACAGCAAAAATAAAATCGCTGTACTGAATAGGCAAATAAAATAACTTTTGCTGGGACATCCCCAAACCCACACCCCAAACGCCCCCAGAACCGACAGCCAGGAGACTTTGAATCAACTGATAGCCGTCTTGCATCGGGTCAGCCCAAGGATTGAGAAAAGACATAATCCGGCGGCGCTGATATTCCCTAAAACTAATACTTAAAACGGCTAAAAGCATTCCTCCCATAGCCGTTGCGCCCAACTGCAAGTAAGGCAAGCCCGCAGCCAAAGCCACCAACCACAAAGTCATCCCGCACAAAGCCGTGGTACTTAAATTCGGCTGCAACAAAATTCCCAACAGCATTGCACCGAAAATTACCAGCCAAGTTAAGCGAACTTTATTCGTCAACCGGTACCAGTTGCCGAAAATGCGGGCGCTTTGGAGAACAAAAAACGGCTTGATCAACTCAGAAGGTTGAATAATCGGAACCGGGCCCAGAGATATCCAGCGAGTCGCCCCGTTGATTGTGGTTCCCACCCCCGGAACCAAAGTCAGCCACAGTAGTCCCAGCAGCAACAAAACACCTAACTGAGATGTTTTCATGATGTAGCGCAGTGGGGAGTACACCATCAAGTTAAAGCCGGCCAGCCCGATCGCCACTGCGACTAGCTGTCGTTTAAAATAATAAAGGCCGTCTCCAAATTCATAATTTGCAATGGGATAGGAAGCCGAAAACAATGCTGTCAGCCCTACAAACAGCCACAGAAAAGTCAGCCACCTCAGCCACCGAGCCTCAGCGGCCCATTGAGACGCGCTCGGGTCAAAAAAGGGAATCAAGCGTCGAATGTCATTAGCCATAGGATTTTAGAATGCTCTCAATAAACTCTAACAAAGATGGCTAAAGTACCAGATTGGTTAATTTACGCATTAATCTGCTCGCTATTATATGGTTTGTGGGGATTTTTTGGCAATTTAGCGACTAAATATATTGACTACAAAACTGCTTTTGTTTATGAAGCAATTGGCGCTATTTTAACTACTTTATTTATTATTTTCCACACTAATAATTTTAGTTTTGAGGGAGATGTTAGGGGAATTTTGTTTGCGATGGTAGTTGGCGTTTCTGGCACTGTGGCATCATTAGTATTTTTTATAGCCCTGGGTAAAGGTGAAGTTGCCAATGTAGTGAGTGTTACTTCTATCTACCCGCTGATTACTATATTATTATCGTCTTTATTCTTGAAAGAGGCTATTACATTACCACAAATGCTTGCTGTTTTGTTAGCCATAATCGCAGTTATACTTTCTGCTTATTGAAATATTTGTCAATGATTAGATTCACAACGCTGGACATTCTTCCTTTAAAATAACAAACAAAAAAGAGGTCGATGCGACCTCTTACCCCTCTACTAATCCAGCTTCGGCTCTTAAAGCAGGCCTGTATTAGCTCCGGGCTTACCGGTAGCCAGTTGCACTTTAATAATTCTGCCGCCCATTTTCATAATTCTTTGCTGTTCCCGGAACCAGTTGTCGTAAGGAACGAGCTTAGTAAAATAGGTATTTTGCAATTCGCGCTGAGTGCGGATGCGAGTTTGACTGGGGACGCAAGCAGTCACCTTAAACATTCTCATGGGAAACTAACTCCTGAGTAGGTTTACAGATTATTAGATGGATTTTTTAAAGATTGAAGGCAGGGAGTTAGGAGTCAAAACTAGCTCGTTAAAACTCGTCGGGCTTTCTCGACAAGCCTTTGACGGTCTAGCAATCACTCTCAACTTCCCTGACCTCTTTTCAAAGCCAAAGGTAACAAGTCCAAAGTTAAAAGTTAAAAGAGGCAAGAAATAAATGTTATTTCTTCTTCTTTCTTCCTTCTTCCTTCTTCCTTCTTCCTGAGTCTTAGCTCAAGCCAGAGCAGATGTAGTCGAAATAGACGCCCATTTCTTTACCAGCGTCAGAACCGACCAAACCAGCGGTGACTTCTTTCATTGCTTGGATTGCTTGTACGGTAGAACCGATGGGCACGCCCAAGGAGTTGTAGGTTTCTTTCAAACCGTTGAGCACGCGCTCATCGAGGATGGAAGGGTCGCCAGCTAGCATAGCGTAGGTGGCGTAGCGGAGGTAGTAGTCCAAGTCGCGGATGCAAGCTGCATAACGACGAGTGGTGTACATATTGCCGCCGGGACGAGTCACGTCAGAGTACAACAGAGACTTAGCAACTGCTTCTTTGACGATTGTGGCTGCATTGGCGCTGATGGCTGTAGCGGCGCGGACGCGCAGTTCGCCAGAAGCAAAGTAGTTCTTGAGCTTGTCTAGAGCGCTGATGTCCAGGTACTTACCTTGAACGTCAGAGGAATTGATAACGGCGGTAATTGCGTCTTGCATGGTTGTCTTGTTTCCTAGAAAGTGGCTGAGTCAGTCCAATTTTGGAGCTAGAATTTGGAATTTGGGATTTGGGATTTAAGATTTTTAAGTGGCTGGTTATTTGCAAAAGCTTTTAACTTGTTGCCGGCAACCCCCAATTTTTCAATCTAAAATCAAAAACCTAAAATCGAAATTCCTTACTGCATCGCACCGATAACGTAGTCGAAGTAAGAGGAAGCTTCGGAAGCGTCTTCTCCAGACAGCAGCGAGCTTGCTGCACTTTTCATAGCGCGAATGCCTTCGGCGACGCCTTCAATCGGGGTGCCGAGAGATTTGTACATTTCGCGGACGCCGACAATACCGATTTCTTCGATCGGAGTAATGTCGCCAGCTACGATTCCGTAGGTGATCAAACGCAGGTAGTAATCCATGTCGCGCAAGCAAGTTGCGGTCATTTCTTCGCCGTAAGCGTTGCCGCCGGGAGAAACAATATCAGGGCGCTTTTGGAAAAGTTGGTCGCCTGCTTGCTTGACGATGCGTTCGCGGGATTCGCTCAAAATTTGGGCGATGCGGACGCGGCGTTCACCAGAGGTGACAAAGCTCTTGATCCGATCTAATTCACCTGGGCTCAAGTAGCGAGCTTCGGCGTCTGCGTTGACGATTGATTTGGTGACGATACTCATCTTGTGTGTACCCGCTGGATATTTTGCTATATGAACTGCTCTGCGCTGGGCTAGCGAAGGCGGGCGCTTGCGTCCCGTATCTTTCCTGCTCAGGCAGGAGCTTTGACCGGGAAGGCTGGACTTTCCACACTCAGCAACTGTTGAAGTTGTTGGCGGGTGACTGCCTTCGGTGCTTAACGGCGTTCGTTCTTCACGCCGGTGCGGTTGTGAGTGCTCGCACTAAGCCTGTCGCTTACAATACCACAAATGACTGATGCGATCTTTAATTTACGATCGAGATTGCAGCAGGCCACTTAGTGGCGATCGAGTGACTGTCCGGCAGTTAGTAGGGATATTGCTTCTCTGACACAACTACCTCTCGCAAGTATTTTGAGGCATTATGTTCACATTCTGAGTGTTACTGTAATAGTTTGTAACATTCCTTTTCATATTTGGACCCTCGCTAGGGTGTTCTGCGTTAAATTTTCACGGATTAAAAAGTTGCTGTAATCCTCTCGCAGCAAGGGTTACAGGCGATAGATTGTGAAGGGGGATTTGTTGCGGGCGACGGCGCAACGCTCAAAGACTTTTCCCTGAGAGGGAAGGGAGACAGGCGGGAGATAGAGGGGGAGATGTGCGATCGTCTCACATCTTGCACCATTCTGAATAAGTCTTGGACGGGCGGGATTTCTTGCCCAATGCGTGTCAACTTAAGGTAAAACCGATAGTCCGTCAGGGGTTGAAACAAGAGCCTCAAAGCGAAAGTCCTCTAAAAGAGGACTAATGAATGATTCAGTCCTCTTTTAGAGGACTTTCGCTATTAGACAGGGAATTCATTCCCTGGCGGACTGCCGGGTGAGCGGGAGGAATGGCGGACTAAAAGCTTAAGTTGACACGCCTTGGCTCCTGCCCAACCCCTACTGCCCACAATAAAACTCACTCTTTGCGTTTGTCGAACAGGCCAGACAGCCTGTTCTCGATCGTGATGCCAGATATTAAGATCGTCGGAAATCGTAACTTTCGAGCTTGTAGCTAGATTTGACTCTCACTTTTAATCTGGTGCGCCGTGAAAAGAAATCTATCAGCCCTTAAAAAAGCTTTACAGTTTGGCATTAGCGGTGCTGTCGGCGGTTTCGCCGGCAATCTAATCACCGAACCTTTCATGCAGCGACTCCCTGGTTCGGAATCTTTTTTTGATAGTGTATTGTTCACAACTCGCTGGTTTGGATTGGTAGGCGGTGGGATTGCTACTGCTATCATGTTCGGCTATTTTTACTATGTAAAAGGCAAGCCTCAAATTAAACAGGCTTTTAAAAATGGTGGATTGTTTGGTTTAATAGCAGGAGCCATTTCTGGGGCGATCGCCCAAGGTATTTACAGCGGGATTGGCGAGGGAGACAACGAATTATTGCGAGTAATTTGCTGGGGAATAGCTGGCAGTTTGTTAGGACTTGGACTTGCACAGCGGATTCCTAATTTGGGAGCGCTTCGCGGCCTGGGCGGCGGTGGTGTTGGGGGTGTGTTGGGCGGCTGTTTGTTTATTCTGTTTGCTTATAATTTATCGGGTACTGCTGACCCTTTAGCTGAATGTGCAGGCCGTTTAGCTGGCTGTGCTGCGATCGGTTTTTGGATTGGAATTATGCTAGTTGTAGCCGAAACTTTGTTCAACAAAGCTTGGCTGGTAATTAGTTACGATACCGGAGCAAATCGCACTCTCACTCTGGGTTCGGAACCGATCACTTTTGGCAGTGATGAAAATTTGTCTATTATCTGCATTCCTAATGTTTCGCCCTTGGCTATGCGGTTTCAATTGGAAGCAGGTCAAATTGTTTGCGAGAATGTTGATAGCGGGGCGGTGAGTTATTTGCGATCGGGCGACCAAAAGAAAATCGGCAACTGTACAATTACAGTAGGAAACTCTGACTTGCCAGCCCCAACACCAACAAATATTCCGCCTACCTTTATATCAGCTCAGCCAGCAGTAAATTCTTTTACCAGCAGCCAATTTTCTCTGAAATTAGGCAGTCGAGTTATTCCTCTGAGTGCGGGAACTCAACTATTCCACTCTGACATACCGAGTTTAACAGCCGCAGCATCTAACGGTCTTGTAGCTATAGTCACTTCTCGATCGAGAAACGAGCTTTCGTTAGGATTGACCAATTTGTGCGATCGTGCTTGGTGGGCTACAGACATTCAAGGCGATATAAAAATGGTAGAACCTGAAAGTACCCTGACTTTGGCATTGGGAACTCAAATCGAATTCGGTGAAATTGACGGCGAAATTGTGTAAGTAAGCGAGTACAAACTGAGATATTGCACCATTGTCAATAAGCCTTTCATGGGCGGGCAGGATGCCCACCCCACAAAAAAAATTACTCTTTGGGGAACGGGCATCTTGCCCGTTCTTAACAGGATCTCCGGCCCACCCATCAGAAAAGTTAGTCTGTGTGGAACGGGCATCTTGCCCGTTCTTAACAATAATTCAAGCAGAACTGCTGCTAACTCCATTAATTACCGCCGCACCAATCAAATGAGCTAAACGCAAAGCTTCAGGAACTTTCCCAGTGTCTGTCAAACGCTGAAGCACCAGCGCAATTACTTCTGGTTTTTCGCCGCAAACTTGAAAAAAGAAAGGTTCAAAAGCGTGGATTTTCCCGGCACGACGCAACAATTCTAAACGGTATTCTGAATCGGGTAAATGGCGGAGGGCTTTTTCAACAGCAGCTAAATCTGGTTGGCGGCGCATGACAGCAACGCAAGGAATTTGCAGCCGCGATGCTAACTCGGGAAGGTCAATAATATTGAAGCCGCCGAAAGCAATTCCGTCTAGCAAAACCAGATGCAATTGCGGCAGAAATTTGCCTCCGAGGAGTAGCCCAGAAATAGCATCCGTAGCATCTAATCCGTCGGGAAAAACTTGTCCCCACACCATTCCTTCAAATCGAGTTCCCCCGCAGACTATGCCCGCGATCGACACCAGACTGCCGCTTGTACGAGAAAATGGAGCGTCGTCAAAGCCAATAACCTTAATTGTGCGATCGAGCCTCAGCAAATCTGCCAGTTTCAACTTGTGGAGTTCCCTAAACTAAAGTTTTTGAGATTATAGCGTTTCTCAGAAAGATGAGGTACAATAACAGCAGTGAGTAAACCAATTCCAAAGATCGGATAATGTAACTTGATTGAAGGCAAACTCTATCGCTTTTGCTAATTCTCGATAATTAGTCGTCTTGATAGAACGGAGAATGTTTTTGAGTTTTGACCATAAATGTTCAATTGGGGAGAAGTCGGGCGAATAGGGCGACAAGTATATTAATTTTGCCCCTTTCTTTTTGATGGCTTTTTCTATTTCTTCTCCGGTATGAATAGTACAATTATCCATCACTACACAAGCACCTTTCCAGAGTTTTGGTACTAGCTTTCGGATAATAAAAGCCTCAAATGTAATTGTAT
>JACJNV010000141.1 GCA_014695175.1 Microcoleus sp. FACHB-DQ6
TGGTCTTGGTTAAAAAGTCGCATCCGCAAACAGCTCGATCAGTTTAATTGTTTGCGAGATGCGATCGAGGATGTCTTGCGTCTTGCGTCCTAACCGCCTTGGCGGTTGCTATAACACTTGCAGCAACAAAATTGAAGAGTCGGACTCCATCAGGTTTAGCAAAGGCATTAACTGATAGGTTGGGTTATTGCCCCCCACAATATTGACGAACTGATAGTGCATTCCGTTTGTTGTCAAACCCCAGATGGTGTCTTGATATTTTAAATTTTGATAAGCATAGGTTAGCAATTGGGATAAACCCATCAATGCGTTGATTCCAGAATTTTTACTTTCAATCACCAACACCCAAAAATATGTATCGCTTCTGATGGGTTTTATCCTGTTGACAGCTAAGATATCAAACCGTCCTTTAATGATAGTATCTTCATCTTCAATGCTAATGTCGGCGATCTCTTGTTCTAAACTAATTTTAATCGGGCGGCGGTAGAAGCCAGCCAATCGCATTAAGGGAAAGGTAGTCAGAGCTTTTACCAGTCCTTCAGAAACTCGATCAGTTGAAATGTAGTCATCGAAGTCCTCCCTAATTTGTATAATTTCCTGCTGTTCGTGTTCTGTGATATCTTCAAGGGATAACAGAGAGGTAAATGAGTTAGTGTACTGCTTTTCAAAGCCAAACAGACGGTGTACTTCTGATAACGTTAGGTTTTTGGCATTAATAGTGGTCTTCATATTTTAATAGTTATTAAAGTTTTAGTTAGAATTCTAACATAGACATTGCGGTAGTCCACTTACACCATTCTTAGGAACAGGCAAGATGCCTGTTCCACAACATATCAAGTTTCTTGTGGGGTAGACCGGAGAGCCGGCACATATTCTTAGGAACAGGCAAGATGCCTGTTCCACAACATATCAAGTTTCTTGGGAAGTAGGCCTCTTGCCTGCCCATGAAAGTAGACGCGATTTCAATCGTCGGGTGACAACAAACCTAATCTATCCTTTCCATCACAATCCCATCAACTATTTCATAACCCCAATTAAAATGTCGATTTGCCAACTGCTGGGCCATGTCATATTCGCCCAAATTGCAGAGTTCAATTAACATTTGATATGCTTCATCTCTTTCTCGCTGCAACCTTTCCCCCTGCAGTTTTTCTCTCTCTTGCTCAGAAGGATTTGGTCGCTCTTCTCCCAGCGGATTGATATTGCTAATTCGTTTCATATCAGCCTTATTAAAAAGGGATAGATTCTACGATTTCACCGTCAACTATTTCGTAGCCCCAGTCGGGGTTGGCAGCGATTTGTTTTTCAACTATACTTCGACCGAGAGGAGTTTGGTAAGCTTTTTGCAAAGAGGAAATACTGGGGATTTCGGCGGCGGTTGCTGGCTTTTTTAGTTCGATGTTTGGCGGTTCAGGAACTATTTCAGATGTGGATTGATTTAAGACCAATTGAGGTGCGATCGCCCCTAACTTCCGCATAACGCTATCCTTGGTGATTTGCGGTTTTTCGTTGAAGGAAGAGGGCAGATATGGTGTGTCAACGCCCTGCTGTTTTGCTTTGAGTGCATCATCGGCAAGGCGATCGCACTTTCGCAAAAATCCCTCCCACAAATCTTTGCCCAAAACCGGGTTTCTCAAATCAGCACGGGCTTTAGAGACTGCTGCTTCTAGCGGTTCGCCTTTGTGCACGTAATACTGAATTCGCTCTTCTTCAAAAGCAGGATAAGGCACTTCTGGTTCGATTTCCCAATCTCGCTTAACTTTCTGACTTTCTCCTAAAGGAATTCCGGCGATAAATTCCTCCCAAAAAGGCGAGGTTAAGCCTTTTGTCATGCTGTCAATAATTTTAAATGCCCATCCAGAAGGATTGCCAAATCCTAAGTTGCGCTCTTGAGCATATGCTTCTAAAGCTCGCTGAAAGTTGTGCAGTTGTTCTTGGCAATTCCAAGGGCCGCTAAATCGGTAATTCGGGGTGACAGCAACGGCTATTTGCTGGCGGGGTTGCCCGAAATATTTGTCGGTTTTAACTACATGATTTGGGGGTGATGTTTCGCAGAAAATTTCTACTGGGTGATTGTTGTTTTCGCGACTTATCGGTGTTATAAGATCTGGCGGATTCGGTGTCCAAAAGTTATTGAGTTTTTCCTCGAAAGCGTCAATGTCCGCCCAGAGTTCTAGGGTGTCCGTGTTGGGATTTGTTAATTTTTCTTTCAGGAGCGATCGCACTTTTAGCAGGCGTCTCGCGAGTTCTTGTTCTTCGTGATTCAAACCGGTGGCTTTTTCTATTTCGCTGGTGTTAGTTTTCACCCATTCGCCGGAGTTGGATTTTTGTGATTGCCATTGCAATAATTGGCAAAGAAAAATACTCGCCGCGACTCCGCCGGTAATTGTGGCGAGTTTGGGATAGTAGATGGCGGGGTTTCCTAGATTTCCTAAAAATATTCCTATTTTCATTTTGTATACTCTTAATTCCCTTGAATCTTAGGGTTCTTATTGGCGCACCTTAGCTTGAATTCTAGAGTACGCCTCGGCGCACCTTACCTCGACTAAACTAGCATTTAGAAACTTAATATTTTCTTTAAGCTTCTGTCTATTGCTGACTGAATGGAGTTTCTAGAGTAAAAACGGGGATCGCTTATTCGATCGCCTGATTGACAGGGCTGAGTTAAACGTAATAATAAATTATTTACTGTACAGCTTCTGCCAAAATGAATCCAGAACGCCAAGAGGCTTATTTGAACTTAATCGAGCGAGTGCTTACCTGTCCCAACGGCCAAGAGCCAGAGGTTTTGAGTTCCTGTTCCGATTTAATTGATGCGGGATTTGTGCAAATGCTAATCCAGATATCGGCTTCAATGGCGCGCGAAGGTGACGAAGATACTGCTAATTTTTTAGTGCAACTTGCTCGTTTGCTGGGGAAATCTTTGGGTTTGTCACCGGATTTAAGGCCGGCTGGGTACAGTAGTGCAAAGGGGTAGAGAAGAGTTGCGATCGCCTCGTTGTATCATGTTTTGAGAAATGAGGGCGATTCCCTACCCTTCGGGATAGCTTTGCTTCACCTAATTTTTAAATGCAGCTATGGCTTTACAGTTTATATTCGAGAGGCTCGCAAAACTCATTCACCCCAGTTTTAAAGACATAAATAATCACCGAAGTCACCAAAATATCAGGGCAAATTTTTGCTGCAACTAAATCTCTAAATGCTGCATTCAATTGTCCGTTTGTCAACTCTTCCTTAACCTCTGATTTGCAGATAGCAACGCGGCATCTTTTGGCTAATCCGTCTAACCAATTTTCTGATATATTCGGTTCTTGTCCGGCTTGAATTGCTAGAGATATCGCTGCATCTTCGATGTTACCTTCGCAATCTTCGATTGCGTCTAGGGCTTTTAGGGCTTCGGGATATTCGGCTAATTGCGAGCGAAACTGGGCAATTTGTTGGGAGGTAATAATCATCATATTATTTTCCTGTGTTCTCTGCTGGCGGGATAAGTTTAGCAATTAAAGTGGATATTATAGCATTTTTTTGAGTGAGGGTGGAATTGGGCGAGCGAACCTCATTGCATTTTCAACTAATATTTTGGACTTCGCAATAGTCCGCCTGGGGTTTGAACCCGTGTCAAAGCTTAAGTGATCTGGCATAGGAATGATGTTAAATGCGCTCGATATCTGGCATTGACGCCCTAGCCCGCCTGGGGTTTAAACCCATTTCAAAGCTTAACTGTTTTTGCAGAGGACTGACGTTAAATTAGATTAGGATCGTCGATACTTGACAAAAAGCAGCGCTAAAATAGGTTTGCACAACTCATATTTATAGGGAGTTGGGAAAAATGACAACCGTTACTTTAAACTTAGATACTGTCGAACTAACAGACGAACAGTTTTACCGTTTATGCCAGATGAATCGAGATTGGCAATTTGAACGGACTGCTAAAGGAGAAATTATCATTATGTCACCAGTAGGCGGAGTCAGCGGCAATCGAGAAGCCGATTTAATTACTGATTTGGGTTTGTGGAACCGTCAAACTCAGCTAGGAAGAGTGTTTAGTTCTTCAACAATTTTTCGGTTGCCTAATAATGGCGATCGATCTCCAGACGCAGCTTGGGTTAGGTTAGAAAGATGGTCGGCTTTAACAACAGAAGAACAAGAGAAATTTCCGCCAATTTGTCCTGATTTTGCCATTGAATTGCGTGAAGCGAAGCTATCCCGTAGGGAATCGCGCCCAGACCCGTTGCGGCCGCTTCAGGAGAAAATGCAGGAGTATCTAAACAGCGGTTTGCGCTTGGGTTAGCTAATTAATCCTCTAGACGAACAAGTGGAGATTTATCGCCCTTCTCGCGAAGTAGAGATTGTACAATTTCCTGTAAGTTTATCGGGAGAAGATGTCTTGCCCGGATTTGTTCTTAATTTGCCGATGATTTGATATTGTATCAAATTTTTCCTGTTTCCAACTGTATTTTCTTGGGACAAATATCATCATCGTACCAACCAGTCAAAGCCACAGCCAAAGCATCCGCCGCATCGTCGGGTTTCGGAATATAAGCCAACTCTAACTCCCGCGCCACCGCCTCTTGCACTTCAGATTTATCCGCATTACCGCGTCCGGTCAAAGCTTGCTTAATTTGAGCCGGCGTAAACTCGAATAACGGCACTCCACGCTGCGCCAATACTAGCGTCAAAACGCCCCGCGCTTGCGCTACAAGTATGGTATTTCCCATCTTGTAAAAGAACAGTTTTTCGGCAATTGCTAGATCGGGTTTAATCTGTTCAATTAC
Organism: Microcoleus sp. FACHB-DQ6; assembly: GCA_014695175.1. GTDB lineage: Bacteria > Cyanobacteriota > Cyanobacteriia > Cyanobacteriales > Microcoleaceae > Microcoleus. Next base: position 4,776 of record JACJNV010000141.1, read on the forward strand.
CTCGTGCAAATCGTCGTAAATTGTTTTCAACCGCTGTCCCATTTCCTGTTTTGGCGTTGTTTGTATGACGCCGCAATCAATCAGGGAAACGCTGTTTTTATCTTGTTTGCCGGGGACAATTTGACAACTAATTGCCCCGTAGCCAAGATTTGCTAAGCCCGGATCTAATCCTAAAATTCGTTTTTCCATTGCCAGAATTAGTAATTGGAAATGGGGAATTAGGTATGAAAATTTGGGAAGGTTTCATCACCACCAATTACCCATTTCCAATTACCAATTACCCATTACCCCTCAGTTGTTTCTAGGCCGAATACCCGATCGAACACTTTAGTCACTTTATACCCCGAATCTATTGATTCTAGCGGGTCTTTCCGCAACCGGTGCCGCAAACACAGAGTCATAACCCGGCGAATATCGTCCACCGTGACCTCTGTGCGGCATTCCAAAGCCGTGAAAGCTTTCGCAGCCCGATTTGTCACCAAATCGCCCCGCAGCCCGTCTACGTCCAATTCCGCGCAAACTTGGGAGATTTTTACCCGCAACTCTCGATCGATAGTTACCGATTTCAATCTTTCCTGGGCTTCCACCAACCTCTGCTGCATTTCATCTTGTTCGCGCTGGTATTTCGCCAGAAACTCCGCTGGATTTTGGTCAAAACTCGATCGCTGTTCGACAATTTCCACTCTTAAATTCGGGTCTTTTACAGTCCGAATTTCTGCGTGCATCCCGAATCTGTCGAGCAACTGCGGCCGCAATTCTCCTTCTTCTGGGTTGCCGGAACCGATTAGAATAAACTTAGCCGGGTGACGGATCGAAATGCCTTCTCTTTCAACAGTATTCCAACCGCTGGCGGCCGAGTCGAGCAAAACATCGACTAAATGATCGTCGAGCAAATTGACTTCATCAACGTAAAGAATGCCGCGGTTAGCTTTAGCTAAAAGACCTGGTTCAAAAGCTTTAACACCTTCCGACAAAGCTTTCTCGATGTCGATCGTACCGCAAACTCGGTCTTCGGTAGCGCCCAGAGGCAAGTCTACCATTTGAACTTTCTTGCGCGCGATTTTAATGTCAGTTTGAGATAAAGTGCGATCGCGCACCTCGTCACTCATCAAATCTGGATCGCTGGGATGACTGTTAAAAGGATCGTCAGCCACCACCTCAATTTCCGGCAGCAAATCAGTGAGGGCGCGGATTGTGGTAGATTTACCAGTACCTCGATCGCCCATAATCATCACCCCGCCAATTTTGGGATCGATGACATTCAACAGCAGCGCCAGTTTCATCTCCTCCTGGCCAACAATCGCAGTGAAGGGAAAAACAGCGCGGCGCGCTGGGGTAGCGGTAACGGTTGGTAGAGCGCCCGCATTTAGGGTATTGCTGACTTCGGCAGTAGGACTCACAGGATAACTCAAAATATAATAATTGCTTGTTTATTGTGACATATAGGTGGACAACAGTCACTCAAAGGTAGGCGATCGTCATTTTGAGTAGCCTCGTCGGCTTACAAAATTTCATACACCTCTATAATATCTTGTAACCTCCGTCAAGAGTTATAATTATGAGGTATTTCTCTATCTATTTTATCGGCATATATTGGCTAAGTCTATCGCATTAAAAGTTGAGTTACTTTATGTTAATTGAATTTTCAGTCAGTAACTTTAGGTCAATTAAAGAACAGCAAACATTAAGTATGATTGCCGACTCTTCTACCCGGAAGAATGACAATACTTTTGTGCCAATCGAAGGTAATAAACTGCGCTTGCTTGACTCGGCGGCGATCTATGGAGCAAATGCTTCTGGCAAGTCAAATATTCTCAAGGCTTTGACTACACTGATTTCTTATATTCACGATCTCAAGATTGATGTGGATGACAATATTCCTTATTACGAACCATTCGAGTTAGAGAAGTCGTGCTTAAGCAAACCTTCAATCTTCAAGGTTAGTTTTATTATTGAAGGAATTATGTATGATTATCAAATTACTTTTGACAGTCGAGAAGTTCATCACGAACAGCTAGATTTTTATCCACATAAAAGACAAGCCAACTTATTTATTCGTACAAAAAACGAGGTCAAACGCGGTGATTATTTTCAAGACAAGCGATTGTTTTCAACCAAAGCCTTAACTAAATATCCTTATTTATCAAAAGTGGCTCGTGAAGAACATGAACAAATGCAAAAAATTTATGAATACTTAAAAACCTATAATTTCTATGCAGCCAATGATCCTCATATGAGGAGTTCTTTAGTACGTCATGTTAATCAACAATTGCAAAAACATGAAAAGCTAAAAATAAAGTTAGATAAACTCATCAGAATAGCCGATACTCATATCGAACAAATTAAAATTGAAGAAAAAAATGTTGATTTTGAATTTGAGTATCAGGGATCATATAAAATTCCCAAATTTATTATGAGTGACAATAAGTATGAATTTTTTGCCGTCCATAAAACTTTTCGAGATGGGTTGTTAGAAGGTGAAGCTAAGTTTCCTTTTTTCCAAAAAGAATCAATTGGAACTATTACACTTTACGGTCTGGGCGCTCTAATGTTATTGATATTAAATAGAGGTCATATTCTAGTTATTGATGAAATAGATAATAGTTTACATCCTAAACTGTGTAAGTTCTTAATTAAGTTATTTCACCATCCGTTAACTAATCCCCGTAATGCCCAACTAATTTTTGCTAGCCATGAAACTACTCTACTAGATCGGGAATTATTGAGAAAAGATCAAATCTGGTTTACCGAAAAAAATAAATATGGTGAAACACAACTCTTTTCTGCCCAAGACTTTGATAAGGTAAAAGGTGATGAACCTTTTGACCTATGGTATATGCAAGGTAAATTTGGTGGTCAACCTAATATTAAAGAAGTTGAATTTATTTTTGGCGATGACTAGAAAAACAAAAAGAAAATCAAGACAGTTAAAGCAGACCATCTACATAGTATGTGAAGGAACTAATACGGAACGGATTTACTTTGAGGCGATTGGTCAGCAACCTGATGTATTTGAAAAATATGACATCACAGTTTATCCAAGTGAAGAAGACCAAAGAAAAGCCTCAAAAAAAGAAGGTGAATCTATTAAAACAGATGCGGTGAATCTGGTAAAACGCGCCAAAGAAGAAATAAACAACAATTATAACGAAGTTTGGGCAGTTTTTGATAAAGATGGTTATACCAAACATGAAAAAGCATTTTCCGATGCACAGAAACACGGTATTAAGCTAGCGTTTTCAAGTATTGCCTTTGAACATTGGATTTTATTGCATTACGAACAGAATCGAACTGCTTTCCCTAAATCGCAGAATGTTATTGATTATTTAGCAGAAAAATGTTATTATACAGGCTATTCTAAAAAAGCAGATATTTCAATTTATCCTAGACTTAAAGAGCGGACTGAAACAGCTATTGAAAATGCAGCCTGGTTAGGGAGGGAGATGGAAAAAAATCGAGCTGCTTGTGATGATAAAATCTATGAATTAAATCCTTATACCACTGTAGATGACTTAGTAAGGAAGCTTTTAGGTTTTAATCCTGTAACCTACGGATATATTACGGAAACGCTTAGAATTAACGATATTAGTATTACAGTTAATGATGTTCAGCGCCACTGTGGAATAACTTTGAGGGTTAGTATTTTCAATCACCGAAACATTAGCTATTCAGTGAACAACCTCTGTGACTGGGGGGGTGACAAAGAGGCCTACGAGATAGACCGAATCAGGGTTGCAGCCCGCATACCTTGTTGATAAAAGCGACGTTTATTTGGAGTTAACTTTATTAACTGTTCCACCACATCAGAATATTGTTCGAGATAATTAACCCACTTTTCTCCATCTAAGCCAACACC
>JACJNV010000142.1 GCA_014695175.1 Microcoleus sp. FACHB-DQ6
TTCCAAGTGTGATGCCATCGGATCTGCATAGGGAACCGTAATTGGCTGTAACGTCGCCAATTTCTTTACCCAAAAATCCTCGTGCTGACCAATTAATCCATCAAACATTTCAATACGCCTCGCCCTATCTGGCTCGATGTCCTTAAACTGATACCCGACTTGCAGTCCAAATCTCTCGACCATATCATGAATCGATAACACTTGACCATCTATGGTCAGCACCTGGCGCAGCACCACCTCGTAACTTGCTGTAGAAACCGTCAGGAGGCTGGGTTCAATCGCCGTGATTGTTCCAGGAGGGAACTTAAACAGGTCGCCTTTGACTTCGAGTTTGGGGATAACGACCAAGTTGCTCCCTATAGCCAACTTCGCCAAACCAAGGGGATTGGGGTAGGAACCAAAGTCCAATGCCCTAATGTCGGCATCTATATCATAGGCACAACGATTGAACGAGACTACACCTCCAGCAAAAAGTCTTTTTGAGTGTCCAAAATAGGTTCGCTTATCCAGGTTCTGCTTGCTCGCTAAGGCTTTGCCAGTTGAGATCTCATCAACTAACTCTTCAAACGAACGAATCGCCGCTTCATAACATTTCCCATTGAGAGAAAAAGCCGTATCGTCATCAGCAATATCGATAGCACCCTGCTTCAGGATATCGCCGCCCTCAACCGAATCGCTCATCACATACCACGTCACCCCATGAGTCTTCTCCCGGTGCATCAAAGCCCAAGAGGTAGCATTGAGTCCCGCATACTTCGGCAGTGGGGCGTCATGGTAGTCGATCGCTAACTGGCGCGGCAACTCCAAAATTTCTTTGGGTAATAGCGACCTGTTGACAATATTGAATAGGTAATCAAAAGGCTGTCGTCTTAAAAATGCTATGAGATTATCTGTTGGCTGGATGTGAGGTATGTCCTTTGCCTTCGCCCAGCTACTTATCGAGGCATCAGGGGAGATGACGCCGAAAATCTGATGACCCCGCTCTAAAAGAAGTTCAGCACATTGAATAAGTAAAGTTCCTTCTCCAATAAGAAAGCAACTAAATTGATTCTGAATATACATAATTTGTATTGCTTATAGTTTGATCCCATCAATCCAACAGTGTTTGCCACGGGGTCTTTCCACGGTTTGGACAATCACTTTATTCGGTAGATAATCATTGTGTCCGTAATGAAAGAGTTCGCCGCACGCTCTAGAAGCCTTGTTAGCTAATTTGAGATTTTAAGTAGTGATGTTGATATCATCACTCCTCATTCGCCATCTAACGCCAGTCCATCAGCGTTGCCATTGCCAAAGCCTAGCATAGCATAGCCTAGCATAGCCTAGCATAGCCTAGCGATCTCAATCACAAGCGAGCGCTGCCTAGCTCTGTCAAGGTGCGATCAAACTCCAGCCCAGTCCGCGATGGTTACTGACGGGCAATTGTCAGCAGTTGTTTGTTGCTAATAACTAATGCGCCCCTAAGTTAGAGCGCATTAGGAAATCAGCTATCTATTGATTGAAGGTAAAACGACCGTCAACTTTTTCTCCGTTAATATCCGCAGTCACTTTCACGGGATAACTTCCTGCATCTTTGCCGGGAAACACCACAGCGTAATGTTTGCCCTCAGCATCATACTTGAGAGCTAGGGTTTGCTGCTTTCCATTCGGCAACTGCACTTGAGCCGTCACTTTGGCGTTAGGAACTGGTTCCTTTTTATCCCCTTTTTGCAAATAAAGATCTAAATGAGTTCCGGTAGCTTCTTTTTCAGTTACAAACTCTAAATGGTAAGCTCCAGACTTTACAACTTGCCCCCCTTGAGTTGCTGTTGCAGGAGCAGTGGCGGGAGCCGAAGACGCAGGTTGAGAGGCGACAGGAGAGGAGGCTGGACTGGTATTTGTATCGTTTGCTTGGTCGCCTTTATTACAGGCTACCAAAAATAACAATCCTACACTACCTAGAACAATTAAATTTGACTTGAGCGATTTCATTGGTTTGACTCCTTGCTGACTGACAATAATTAGAAAATATCACACATTAACTCTCTTTCCGTCTTCAATAACTGGCTGAGGTTCTTGAGGTAGTAAAAATTTACAAAATTGAGCATACAAAGCTGGCAAAACTAACAGAGTTAGTGCTGTAGAAGTAAATAACCCTCCTAAAACTACTACTGACAGCGGTTGGAGGATTTCCTTGCCCGCACCGCCTTCAAAGACTAAAGGTGCTAAACCCAAAGCTGATGTTAAAGCGGTCATCAGGATGGCGTTGAGCCGTTCCATCGAGCCTTTAACAATAGCTTCCTTAAAAGGCATTCCCTCGGCAAATTTAGTGTTGTAGTTGTCTACTAATAACAAGCCGTTGCGGGTGGCAACGCCGAATAATGTGACAAAGCCAACCAGGGAAGCTACAGAGATGATGCCACCCGTCAAAGCTACCGCAATTACTCCTCCCACTAAGCCGATCGGCAAATTAATCATAATCATAGCAGTTGAAGCGATAGACTTGACGGACAAGTACATCAATACTGTAATTACCAAAAAGGCGATCACACTAAATATCATAATATTTTGCGAAGCTCTTTGCTCGGCTTCAAATTGACCGCCGTACTGGATAAAATAGCCAAAAGGCAACTGCACCTCTCGTTTAACTTTAGCTTGAATTTCATTGACTACCGATCGCAAATCCCTACCTTTAGCATTAGCAGCCGCCACAATCAACCGGGAAACATTCTCGCGGTTAATCGTATTTGGCCCCGTACCGTATTTAACAGTCGCAACTTGGGCGAGGGGAATCTTGTTGCCACTCGGAGTATCTACCAACAAATTCTGAATAGTTTCTAAGTTATTTCGGGCTTCAGGCTGCAACCAAACAACTAAATCAAAAGTTTGTTGCACCTCCAAAACTTGAGAAACAACTTTGCCGTTTAAAGCTGTCTCAATTATTTCAGAAAGCTCTCCGATTTTCAAACCGTATCTACCCGCCGCTTGACGGTTAAACTTAATTTGAATTTGTTGCACTGGCACCTGCGGTTCGAGTTGCAAATCCACAATTCCCTCAACTGTTTTCATTTGCTCTTCAACTTGGGCACCGATGCTGCGAAGTTGAGCCAGATCCGGGCCAAATATTTTGACAGCAATCTGACTTCTGACACCAGATAAAACCTCATCCATTCGGTGAGAAATAAAACCGCCGATATTTGGTGCAACTCCCGGCAATTTAGCAAATTCCTGCCGCAGCGACTCCAAAGTTTTCGGCCTGTTTTTCATCCCTGCCTCGCTCAAACCGATATCGATGTGAGCTAAATTGACTCCCGCAGCATCAGCATCTCCCGGAGCTCTGCCCGATCGCACTTGCACGTATTCAAACCTGGTATCATCCTTAAGTGCATCTTCAATAGCAAAAGCCGCGCTATCTGTTGTCTCCAAAGACACCCCCGGATAAAGCTGAATAGTATTCACCAAAGTTTGCTCCTGAAACTCCGGTAAAAACACCCGTCCAAAGGAAGGCAAAATAATTAATGCAGCCACCATGCTAGCAGCAGCTAAAGCTAAAATAATTCCGGAATAGCGCATTGACAATTGTATAAAAAAATGATAGACTTTCTTGCAAAATCTCGGTAGCCAAGGTTCCGCAGCACTCATGCGTTTGGTAGGCAACAAGATAGCGCAAAGGGCCGGAGATATTAACAGCGATTCCAGACTAGAAATCACAACAACTACCAAATAAGTAATCCCCATAGGCGTAAAAATCCGACCTTCTACACCGGGCAAAGTAAAAATTGGCGAAAACACCACAATCCCAATAACAGTCGCTCCAATTAACGAATCGCGCACCTCCTGACTGCCATCAAAAATCACATCCATTACCGGGCGCGGATGCAGAGAAGACGTATTTTCTCTCAAATTGCGGTAGGTATTTTCGGCATAAACGATCGCATCGTCGATCGCAGTGCCGATCGCCACCGACAAACCCCCCAAAGTCATCGTATTCAGCCCCAGCCCCAGCCAATACATCGCCAGCAGCGCCAACAGCCAAGTCAGAAAGAAATCCAGCAAAACAACCGCCAGAGTGCGCCAATTCATCAAAAACGGGATGAGAATAAGGGTGACGATAATACTGCCTTCAACTAAAGCCGATCGCACATTTTCCACCGAGGAATTAATATATTCTTCCTGTCGAAAAGTCACAGTAACTTTAATATCTTTTGGCAGAGCTTGCTGCACCTCAGCCATTGCTGCCTCAACAGCTTTAGTCACCGTCGGAGTATCAGCAACTGGCTGTCTGTTTACCATCACAATCACAGCTTTTTTGCCGTTAAAACTGCCATCGCCCCGCTTGATAGCAGCACCAATTTTGACATCAGCGACATCAGCAATTCTGACCGGCGTTCCCTGGCGAGATGCGATCGCCGATTGCTGCAAATCTTCCAGAGACTCAATCCGCCCCACCCCCCGGATTAAAGTTTCGCGATCCGGCGTAATTAAATACCCCCCGGGCGCGTTAACATTCGCAGCCGCCGCCGCTTCAGCTACTTGCTGCAACGACACATTAAAAGCTTTCAACTTCGCAGGTTCTACTAATACTTGATACTGCCTTTCTTCGCCTCCGTAAGCCACGACTTGAGCAACCCCAGTCACTGCCAAAAGCCGATTTGTGACTTGCCAGTCAACCAGACGGCGCACTTCCATCAAAGGAGTAGTTTCTGATGTAAAAGCATAGGTAATAACAGTGCCCACAGGTGAAGTTGTCGGAGAAATTTGCGGTGTTTCTACTCCGGCGGGGAGTTTGCTTTGCGCTTGCTGCAACCGTTCTGTTATCAACTGCCGCGCTTGATAAATTTCAGTTCCCCAATCAAAGATTACCTTAACCGCAGAAAGGCCCACCGCCGAAGACGATCGCACTGCTGTCACCCCAGGAGTTCCATTAATTGCACTTTCAATTGGCAGTGTTACTAAAGACTCGATTTCTTCCGGCGCGAGCCCTGGTGCTTCGGTTTGAATTTCGACTTGCGGGGGTGCAAAAGGAGGGAAGACATCAAGCGACATTTGGGGGATGATAGAAAATGTCCACAGACTAACAATAATGGTGGCGACAACGACTAGCCAGCGGCGGTTAATTACCCATCTAAGAATAGTGCTGAACATTTAATAATTTGGGAATTGGGAATTGGGAATTGGGCATTGGGCATTGATAAAAACAGCTATCCGTGTATCCGTGACTTCCGTGTCGTGCTGTTACTTTAAACTCTTGACTTCTGCCTCCTGACTTTTAACGCGATGGTTGTCATCCCGCAGTGACAATTCATCTACTGTACTCGCGTTTAATGTCGGTGCAGAGACAGAAAAATTATTGTTTCCAGAATCCGCTGCTAATGCTGGCAACTTGCGCCGATTTCCCCACAACACGCCGGCTGTGAAAGTTAGAAATGCGATCGCAACTCCTCCCCCTATTCCCGCCCACCATAAAGACACGGGTAAATTATTAAAATTAACCTCTGTTAGCTTGGGAGATGTCTCTTTTTTTGCCTCGTCTTTTGAGGGCTTGCTGTCGCCCCGCAAAGATTGTGCGTAAAGTTGAGGTGCTCGCTGCGTTACTATCAAATCTCCCTCGAATAAACCCCTCTTTACTTCAACTAAATCTCCTGCCGTTTGACCGAGTTCAATTTCAACCGCTTGATAAGCATTGCCATTTTGGAGGTAAACGGTTTTTTTACCGCTAACATCCACTACCGCGGCACTCGGAATTGCTAAAATATTTGTGGCAGTTTTGTCTGTTAAAATCTCCAACTCAGCAAACAGTCCGGGCTTTAATTCGCCGTTAATATTATCTAGTTCTGCTTTCACCGGCACAACCCGCGTTTCTCCTTCCACGGATGACCCAATTAAGGCAATTTTTCCATTGAAAGTGCGCTCGGGTAAATTAGCGACTTTTACCCTGACTTCCTGACCCTGTTTTACTTGATTCAGGTCTTTTTCGTAAATATTGGCTGTGGCAAAAACGCGGCTGTCATTTAACAGACTCATCAACGGTTTTTCAGCGTTTACTGACTCTCCTGGGGTGATTTCGCGATCGGCTACCGTCCCCGAAATCGGAGCAACTACGGTAACGAGTCCTCGATCGTTGGCAGCAGTTCCTAATTGTTGCAGCCGCGCTTGATAGGCTGCGTCAGCCAAGCGAATGCGCGACTGAGCGACTTCGACGGCAGTTTGGCCGCGTTTGACTTGGTTCTCGGCTTCTAGGACTTCCCGGCGGCTCTGAGCTCTGGTAAGTTGAGCTTTTGCTTCTGCTACTCTGCCTTGAGATTCCCGCAATTCCCGCATAGGGAGGTCTACTTCGGCTTGTTTAATTTCTGTTTCGGCTTTGATAACTTCAGGACGGCTTTTTGCCTTAGCAACAGCGGCTTGTGCTTCGGCGAAGTGGGCTTGCGATTCCAGCATTGTGCGCCGCGCGATCGCCCCTGATGCCGCTAATTCTTTGTCGCGATCGAACTGTTCTTTAGCAATAGTTAATTCTGTTTCTGCCCGCGCTATTTCGGCTTGCGCTATTTCAACTTGACGTTGATAGTTTTCTTGAGCGGCTTGCACAACGGAACGCTTGTTTACTAATTCTTGTTCTCGCTGGTACTGCTTAGTTACCGCTGTCAATTGGGTTTGGGCTTGGGCGATTTCTGCTGCAGATATTTGAAGTTGGCGATCGTAATTTTCTCGTGCTAGTTTGAGATCGCCTTCCGCTTGCTGCAAATCTGCCTCAGCTTCGGCACGTTTCGACAGAGATTCAACCCGCAACTGTCCTAATTCTGAACTCGATAACACCGCCACGGGTTGACCTTTTGATACTTTGTCCCCAGGCTTAACCAGCAACTCTACTAATTTCCCAGCAACCGGAGCCGTAACTTCTACTTTTTCGTTGGGTAAAGTTTCAATTTGTCCTGTGGTTTTGACGCCGATATCTAGTCTCTTGCGGGCGGCAGGGGAGACTTTAATACCTAATCGTTTTGCTGTTTCGGCATCAACAGAAATAGCAGTAGGAGTTTGAGTTGTTTCGCCGCTATGGTGAAATTCATTTCCGTGGCCAGCGTGGGCAAAAACAGCGGCAGGAGAAGTTAGGAACGCGAGGCTCAGGAGTAAGCCAGAAAAGCGGCAGAGCTTTATTGGGGAGGCGAAATAGTGGCAAGAGTGCATGATTGAGTAGGGGCGAATCTGAACTCACCGATCAGTTTGGCAGACCAATATGAAATCAGGATGAAATAGGTTAAATCAACATCGTTTATCTAGGGCGAGTTCACCAAGATCTTTAATATCACAACCTTGATCTTCATAAACCCGCCACGAGGCGGAATATATCACCCGATATGATGTTATAAACTACCCAGAAAAACCGCAGATTGAGACGGGTTTACCAACAGGGCGGGGCGGGTTTATCTTTTTTACTTACGATTTATATTTGAGTGAACCCGCCCCTACAGATATTAGGCTAAATTCCCGCGCCGACTTTCTACTGTTTATACCAAGCTTGCCGCCACTGTTTCATTTGCTCAATTTCTTGCTTTTGCGAAGTCAGAATCTCTTGAGATAATTTGGTCATTTCTGACCGTTTCGATTTCTTCAAAGCATCTTCAGCCATCACTAAAGCTCCCTCGTGGTGAGGAATCATCGCATTGATAAATCGCAAGTCAAATTGGTCGTCAGCCGCCCCTAAATCCATGCTCATCATCATGCTTTGCATTTGTTCTGGAGTCATCGCCATCATGTGACCCATTTGAGCGTGATAAGCCATTGGCGTACTGCTGGCTTTGGGATACCAAGCTTTTCGCCACTCTTTCATTTGATTGATTTCGCGGTTCTGAGCAGCAATAATGTTATTTGCTAGTTTTTTCATTTCAGGACGTTTGGATTTATTGAGTACCTCTTTAGCCATGTTTACAGCACCTTGATGGTGTACTGTCATGCCATCAATAAATCGCAAATCGTAGTCGGCATCCCCAGGGCCTAAATCCATTGACATATCGTGATTCGTGCCATGATTCATGCCATGATTCATGCCGCCGCCTTGTGCCACGTTTTGCTTGTTGTTTGCTTCGGTTGCAGCCGTAACATTTGGGGCTTGAGTTTCGCTGGAAGGGGCTTTTGAACAAGCTGCAAGCACTCCGCTGGTTAAAGCGGCTGCGGCGGTCAATATCAGGGCTGCAAAGCCTGTTTTTAATGAAATTGGTTTCATAGATTTTTATATGCTTAAAACTGCCATTTATCTTCAGCTTTCCACATATAAATGAAATTAGGATGAAATTTTTGAGTCGGAATTGTAAATAATTATTGCTGTGCCGCCGATCGCACTCAAATTTAAGATTTACAGGACTGACTTGAACCTAATTATGTAGGGTACACAGTGCGTGCCTTACCCCTAGGGGTAGCGTGTCCAACCACTTTTTTCATAATTCCTGATTTATTTCGCAATTCTCCTTGACTCTCCAGTGAGATGGAGACTTTACAATGGAGTTAATTCATTTATTGAGCAGAGTAGTTTCTGCTGAGGTTCAAATTATGACTTTAAAGCTAAAAGTTCCTAAGATGGCTTGTTCTGCTTGTGCGACTACAATCACAAAAGCAGTCCAAGCCATTGACTCAGCCTCAACGGTTGAGGCGGATCTCAAGACAAAAGTGGTCACGATTCAAACCGCTAAGTCGGAAAGTGAAGTTAGGAAAGCGATCGCATCGGCGGGCTATCCAACTATTTAAAGACAAAGGGTAAATGTCTCATTGAGGATGGCATATATGGACAATCTCACACTTAAATTGCGGGGCATGAGTTGTGCTTCTTGTGCTTCCTCTATCGAACAAGCAATTCAATCTGTTCCCGGCGTAATAGAGTGTCATGTCAATTTTGGGATGGAACAAGCAAGCATCCAATACGACTCCAAGCAAACCAACTTAGAAACAATTCAATCGGCGGTTGATGATGCGGGATACCAAGCTTTGCCGCTTCAAGAAATGGCGGCGCCAGAGGATGATTCCGAACAAGCCGATCGCAAATCTGAATCTCAAACCTTGCAGCGGAAACTCTGGACAGCAGGTATCATAAGCATCCTGCTAGTTGTGGGCGCTATTCCAGCGATGACCGGCTTGCATCTGCCATTTATTCCCGCATGGCTGCACAATTTTTGGCTGCAATTAGTCCTGACATCACCCGTACAATTCTGGTGCGGAAAATCGTTTTATGTGGGAGCTTGGAAATCCCTAAAACGGCGCGTAGCAACAATGGATACCCTGATTGCTTTGGGTACGAGTGCTGCTTACTTTTATTCTGTATTTGTGACATTTTTTCCCGGTTTCTTCACTGCCCAAGGTTTGACTCCTAGTGTTTACTACGAAGTAGCCGCTAGCGTTATCGCCTTAATTTTGTTGGGGAAAACCCTAGAAAATCGGGCGAAGGGAGAGACTTCGGAGGCAATTCGCAAACTCATGGGTTTGCAAGCAAAAACTGCTCGGATAATTCGCAACGGGCAAGAGTTGGAAGTGCCGATCGCCCAAGTGGAAATTGGCGATGTCGTGCAGGTGCGTCCGGGAGAGCAAATTCCCGTAGATGGAGATGTTATTGAAGGCTCTTCCACAGTAGACGAAGCAATGGTTACGGGAGAAAGTGTGCCAGTTAAAAAGCAGCTTGGCGACGAAGTTATCGGAGCCACAATTAACAAAACTGGCAGCTTCCAGTTTCGGGCGACAAGAGTTGGTAAAGATACATTTTTAGCTCAAATTGTCAAGATGGTGCAGGACGCACAGGGTTCAAAAGCACCGATTCAAAAGTTAGCCGACCAAGTGACTGGTTGGTTTGTACCCGCAGTAATTGCCGTCGCTTTAGCTACTTTTATTATATGGTTTAACGCGACGGGAAACATCACTTTTGCAACCGTAACAATGGTGGAAGTGCTGATTATTGCCTGTCCGTGCGCTTTGGGTTTGGCGACTCCGACTGCTGTGATGGTGGGAACTGGTAAAGGTGCAGAAAATGGAATTTTAATTAAAGGAGCCGAGAGTTTAGAATTGGCTCATAAAATTCAAATAATTGTCTTAGATAAAACTGGGACTCTCACCGAAGGCAAGCCGACTGTAACTGATTTTGTGACAATTAGGGGAACGGCGAACAGCAATGAGTTAAAGTTGCTGCAATTGGCGGCGTCTGTCGAGCGAAATTCGGAGCATCCTTTGGGGGAAGCTGTTGTGAGGTACGCTCAATCTCAAGAGGTTAATTTGACGGATGTTAAGGATTTTGAGGCGATCGCGGGAAGTGGCGTGCGCGGGGTTGTAGGCGGAAAGTCGATCGCCCTGGGAACGCTGAGGTGGATGCAGGAACTAGGCTGCGATACTGAATATCTGGAACTGCGCGGGAGAGCTTTGGAAGCTGCGAGCAAAACGGTTGTTTGGATGGCTGTAGAAGGCAAAATAGAGGCAATTCTGGGCATTGCGGATGCTCTCAAACCATCGTCCGCGCAGGCGGTGAAAGCGCTTCAAAAGCTCGGTTTGGAGGTGGCGATGCTGACGGGCGATAATCGCGCGACTGCGGAGTCGATCGCCCAATCCGTGGGCATTACTCGGGTTTTTGCCGAAGTTAGACCCGACCAAAAAGCAGCTCAAATTCAAGCCCTGCAAAGGGAAGGAAAAATTGTCGCGATGGTGGGAGACGGGATAAACGATGCACCGGCTTTGGCCTTAGCAGACGTGGGAATTGCGATCGGCACCGGCACCGATGTGGCGATCGCAGCCAGCGACATTACCTTAATTTCAGGAGATTTGCAAGGCATAGTTACCGCAATTAAACTTTCCCGCGCCACCATGCGGAACATCCGCGAAAATCTGTTTTTTGCGTTTATTTACAACATCGCTGGAATACCGATCGCGGCGGGCATTTTGTTCCCCATTTTTGGCTTGCTGCTACATCCAATTATCGCCGGTGCAGCAATGGCATTCAGTTCAGTCTCTGTAGTTAGTAATGCTTTGCGATTGCGGAATTTTCAAGCCCAATCTAGTGGCTAAATTAGGAGTTTCCCCAAACCTCCTGGTAGGCAAGGCGCACAATCCCTCGATTTATTAACGCACATCTCTTGCATAAACTCGGATAAATTTAAAAAATGTTGAACCAACGTCAAATCTTAGGAAGCCTCGGAAGTTTAGGAATTATGGTCGGAATTGCATCGGGAGTTCGAGCCAATCAAATATCAATCCCTCCTGCAAATTCAACCGCTCAATTTCGGCATATCGAACAGCCGTTAAGTTTAAAAATTGGCGTAACAGCAGCCGGATTGACATTAATTAGTTTAGAATTATGGTGGTTTTTGTCCAGTAAAAAGCCAGCTAAAACCCGGTAAACTTGGCCGACGCGGTTTTTTCCAGCAAGAAATGGCTAAAATTGAGGAAGCTTAAAAAATTTGGAGTGAGCTAAATGAAACTACTACACACGATGCTCCGAGTCGGCAATCTGGAAGAATCCCTCAAATTTTACACCGAGGTTCTGGGCATGAAATTGCTGCGGCAAAAGGACTATCCAGACGGTAAATTTACTCTGGCTTTTGTCGGTTACGGCGACGAATCAGACACTACAGTTTTGGAGTTAACATACAACTGGGGCGTCACAGAGTACAATTTGGGAGATGCTTACGGTCATATTGCGATCGGCGTTGACGACATTTACGGTACTTGCGAAGAAATTAAAGCCCGCGGCGGTAAAGTCAGTCGCGAACCCGGCCCGATGAAGCACGGTTCAACAGTCATCGCCTTTGTGCAAGACCCCGATGGATATAAAGTTGAATTAATTCAACTGGCAAATCAAGGTAGCAACGCCCAGAAAGTAAGTGCGGCGAGCGCATCTTAGAGTTCGTCCTCCTAGTCCTGGTAGGGTGCGTCAGAAACAAACTTTTTGAGTTAAGCTGAAACTCTTTCTGTGACGCACCCTACTGAGGGGATTTAGGGGTTTTCAACACTTTTAATTCGATCGCACCGACGGTACAAACTGCTGCAAGTAACTCTTTTGCCACAAAATAGAAAAACTGGTGCCTATTTGGCTTAAGCTATCAAATTTAGGAATTAATTTAGATTCTCGGCGCTTTTCTAAAGCAGCGATCATCGAAAAAAATACAGCTAATACTAACAAAAATACCACCATCACAATAAATAAAATAGTCCAATAAACTACAAATTCGCTTGTGTAGCTGACGGTAAACATCGAGTTAATCACTGAATCCGATACATACAAGAGCAGCCCTACTGAAAACCACACTCCCAACAATACCCATGTCCACTTAAACATATCTGTGGCCGTCTTATTATTCTTAGACACAGAAAGTTCTAAATCTCTAATTAGGCTGTTAATTTTGGAGGTGACTTCATACAAAGTATATTGCAAAGAATCTCTGATAGAATTTAGCTCGTTGTCGAGGTTTATGCACTGCTCGGACGTGCTTTTGTCAAAACTGAGGTTTTGGAGTTTCTTGCGGTGCACAGACAGTTTATGGCCTAGGGTGTAATCCCATTTTTGCAGCCGCTCTATAGTCAAATACAAAAGTTCCCTATTAGCATCTAACAAGCTCTGGCAATCTACGATCGACTTAACTAACTTGCTGAGATTGTTGATCTGCTCGTCTACCGTATTTTGGTCTTCACTCTGTTTAGCTGACAAGAAACTTGCCATCTCGACATCCCGATCGCCGCACAGCGACAAAGCCTCACTATACACCTTGTCAATTTCCATTTTATCTCGATACAGTGACGCTTTGCACTCCTCTATTTCGGGAATAGTCAGACATTCTAAGGGCTGATGTTTTACTACATTAAATTTATATACTAGGGCTGTCAGAATCAGCGCCGATTTCCGGTCAAGCTTGTCTTTGTAAGGTTCTAAAATAATTGCAGCTAGATTTTTGACTCTCGCTTCCGGGTGGTGCAGGAACTCAAATATTTTGGCAAGTATTTTGGAGAATTCCAAGTCATTAAAATTATTTTCCGCAGCTTCCAAAAAGTTGGTTGCGCCTGCATCCTTTTTGGGATTCAATTTGTACGAGTCCGTAACTGCGATCGCAGCAAATACTCTCTCCATCCAAAACAGATATTCTTCGCAATCCATTGGCATACCCGGCAGCAGCCAGCTCGGGCCGTACACCCAAAAATCTAGGCAATTCTCATATTCCTTACTGCTGTCATTTCTACTGTCGCCCAAAGCAAATTTGTTGATTCCTAACAGTTTAATTTGCTCTTCTACAACCAGCCGCTCAATTTCCCCTGCATTGATTGTGACATTAACAGCACATTCCTTGTCTTGTCGTTTCCCTGCTTCATCCAACCAAATTGACTTAATACTAACAGCCGCAGACCACCGAATTAAAGGAGTCGATCCCCCTCGCGCTTCCTGTTCTAACGCCGCCAGCAGATTTTTGCTAAAATCACTTGCTCTAGCTTCTCTCTCACTTGATCTCAGCTCATCTCGCACCTTCCCCAATGCCTGAATCCCCAAAGCGCGAAACAGCAAATTCGGATGCGGTTTTCTGACGGATTCGGGTATATTTTCTCTGAATATTCCGCTTTTCGCTACGCCCACAACTTCAGCAAAAGGCTCGCTGCCGCACTGTTGCAGGATTTTTTCAACTATATTTATTCTTTGCCAGGGTTGAGTATATTTATTGAGAATGAAGATTAGCGCTGTGCCGCTGCACCCGATCGACTCAGGGATGCTACTGCGATCGACTTTCCACAGATTCCTCGTCATAATTGGTCGCCATGACAATTGGTAGATATGGACGCCATTCTTTGATGCTAAATTCAACTTTACATCTAGTGGTGCTTTTTGTCAATATAAGTCCTGGACGCCTAGGGAGTTAGAAACCCGGTTTCACGGGTAAATTTCTCCTAACTAAAGCCCATATTTTTCTTATAAACCGGCTTGAGCAAGGCCAATGTGCGTCCCGAACTAAATATATAATTTTGCAGTAATCGGTGAAATGTCAAAATTTTAGGTTGGGTCACGAAACCCAACCTAGTATATTTATTTTTTTGTCGGAAGTTTTAAAATTTTGTCGCTCACCATTTGGTCAACGATTAAGTCGCTGATAATTTGAGCACCGTGAGAGGTAAAGTGCAAGCCGTCATTATTTTTTACATAACCTCGCTTACCCGATTTATTAGCAACTACAGGAACCAATCTTCCGGCTTGTGCAAAAGTCTCCCACGTAGAAATAAATTCGATTTTGGATGAAAATTTGCTGGCATTTTTATAAATATCGTTCATGACTGGAAAAGCTTTGAGATACAAAGATTTTTTAGGTATGGATTGACCGATCCAATACACTTTTCTCACGGATGACGAATCCAGTAACTTGGCGTATCTTTCAACTCTTTCTTGATAAGCTTTTTGCCATTCTTTCGTCATAACAACCCGGGCTTTTCCTTGAAAGTCAATAATATTTTGAGGGTCATTTGCTCCGAACAAAACTATCACTACATCCGGCTGGTAATTATTAAGAACTTGGCGAGTTCTGGCATACCAGTCATAATAATCTATCCGATTTAACCCCGTCGAGACCTTGTAGTCAATTTTCGTATCGGCGATATTGTATTTTTTCTTAAGAGTGTACTGGAGTTGAATTCCTAAGTCGAACATTACGGAATCTCCAATAAATAAAAATCTGCGATAAGGTCTGGTCAGTTTAGGTTTAGCTGGGGTTGGTTTTTTAGCATTAGCAGGCTTTGGGGGTTCAACGGCCGCTTTTGTTTCGGTTTTGACAGGAGGAATTTCTGGTTCTTGGGGGAGGCTATCGAAGTTAATATCTTTAATTTTGCTCCAAAAAGCTTGTTCGGATTTTCGGAAACCGTCTATTTCGATCTGGCGCGCGGCGTCTTTGATTTCTGGACTGGCCAAAGGAGTTGAAGCAAAGCTTTTGAGAAATAATGATAAGTTTGAAAATATTAAAGTGAGAATGACAGAAGTAACAATTAGCAAAATTTCCCGGTCTTTCATATTTCTTCCCCCTTGGAGACCCCCACCATATCTGTACCCAGATTGGTGGTGGGAGGAAAAGGGGGGCGGGGTCTAGGCAACATAAGCGTAGCCATCCTTTTTGTGAATGTGTATGCAGTATTTATGACTAATTCCTTGAACTAGCCCATCGGTTGTTGAGATGTTGAAACTTCCAGTGGCACGAGTAGCTACTCGACCCACGTAAGTCCCAACCTTCTTCCCAGAGGTAACATTGGCTTTTACAATGTCACCTGTCTGAAAACCTTTGTGGCATTTGGTTCTAGAACAATAACGAACTGGAAAACCAAACTTGTCTGTGCGGCATTGCTGACGGGTTCCATGCCCTTTAGCGGCAATCAGTAAGGGCTTGACTCCATTTGTGATTAACCGTTCTGGAGTAGATGCTCCCACGCAAGCCGCGTCCCAGTAATGCGTCTTGTCTAAACCTCGAATCGTGCGGTTGTACTTTGTGCGACCCCCTGTGCCAACTTCAACAGGTAAGCCTGTTTTTTTGAGGTTTTCGTACAGATTCCATCGGGTTGCATTAACGGCTGCCGTATCAGCCAAGGGTTTTTTACCTTGTGCCAAGATTCGTTTGAGCAAGTCAGGTTTACCTTTGAGAAAGTCTTTGATATCCTGATTACCCTTTTTCTGATTACAAGGGACACAGGCTAAACACAGGTTGCTGACTCGGTTTGAACCTCCTTTTGACCGAGGTTGAATATGTTCAATCTCAAGTCGGGTGTCTTTTACACCGCAGTAAGCACAAGTTCTGTTCCACTTGGAAAGAAGAAACTCACGAATTTCGTATCCGGCTAAAGTTCCTTGTTGATAACCAACTCCGCTAATTTCGGAGTTCTCCATCTGTTGTGTGTCAAATCTCACCAACTCTTGAGAAATGGCAGTAATCTGACACAGTGCAGATAGTCGCTTAACCCAAGTCAGGATGTTAGCAACTCGACTGGTTAAAGACGGCGGTAGCCATCCCGTGTTACGGGTGCGGTTAAGGAAACGAGGTTTGCGATAACGGGTTTTACGGTTACGACGCGACCTCCTTAATTGGCGACGTGAAGTTAAAGCGTCCCGAATTTGGAAGCCACGATGTTGTAGTTCACCTATCCAAACAACTTCGCCTGTGCTGTCGTTGACCAGAGCTAATCCACTTGTTTGGGCACCAGGGTCAATCTTGATACGAAGTGGCTCTACATCAGGATTAAATACCGCCTCTTTCAGGATTATCGTGAAAGGGTGCGCCCTTAAAACCGCAGCTTTACCCTGAGACAACAGCATTCTCGCCCTACCTGGATGGATAGGATTAAGAGGCTTTTTGTCGGTGTCTAGAACGAAAACTTTACTCACGAATGAGTCTCCTTGCGGGTAATGTTAGCCTTGACAATGTTTTAGAAGTTTGTCACGTCAACGACACCGGTTTCGACCCGATATGCCTGTTTAATCGTTGACCACAGAGCTACAAACTGGCTTCGTATCCGTAGGTGTGATGGCTTCTAAAACGAAGTACACAAGGTACTTAGTCGGGTAAACTCTGGGCTTCTCTTAAAAGCCCCCGCTAGATTCGGTACTCCGAATTAGCGGCGGGTAGTTTACATTTCTTAGAAATTAAAGTAAATAAAAGGCGGAACGGTACTAGGCCCCAACATCAAGATACTATACACGAGCAGCGAAACTAAGACAACCCGAAAGAAAATGTTTTTTAATGACAATACGGTTTGCAATAGTTGGGAGATGCGATCGCCCCACAAGTTAATCGCGCCAATGATTGCAATTACTAAATACAACTGCCAAAAGTTAAATTGAAAACTTGCGACGGTAGGATGGAAAATTCCTTCAAAAAAACTCACCGCAGTTTCCCAGTTTGGAGTGCCGAAAAATACCCAGCTACAAGTAACAAAAGTAAATGTTAGCAGCCAACTGGAAAATTTAGCAAATCTGGGAAAGGCATAGTCTAATTTAAAGTGGATAGCTTGGGGGATATCTTTACATAAATGGTTGACAATTAATCCTAAACCGTGAATTGCTCCCCAGAAAATAAAGTTTAAACCTGCGCCGTGCCACAATCCACCGATCGCCATTGTTAAAAATAGATTTAGGTACTTTCTCAACTTGCCGTATTTGTTGCCGCCCAAGGAAAAGTAAAGGTAATCCCTCAGCCACTCGGAAAGACTGATGTGCCACCTTTTCCAAAATTCTTGCAGGCTGAGCGATCGGTATGGCATATTAAAGTTGCCAATGGGTTGGAAACCCAGCAAACAGGAGATGCCGTTGGCTAAATCCGAATAGCCGCTGAAATCTA
The DNA here is from genome assembly GCA_014695175.1 of Microcoleus sp. FACHB-DQ6. Lineage (GTDB taxonomy): Bacteria > Cyanobacteriota > Cyanobacteriia > Cyanobacteriales > Microcoleaceae > Microcoleus. The sequence continues at coordinate 17,289 of JACJNV010000142.1, forward strand.
CGTATATTAAACAGGAATAGGAAATTGCCGCCAAGATTAAATCGATGCTGCTGTACTGCTGGGGGACTTTGAATGGCAAGTCAGTGAAGTTAAACAAAAAGCTGGCTAAAGTATATTTTTTAAACAGTCCAGACAAAATCAAAACTATAACTTCTTCAATTTGATAGTCGTATTTTTTCGGGGAATTTAGCTGCAAATAAAATTCGCGAGCTCGCGAGATTGGCCCGGAGGCAATTTGCGGAAAGTAGGTAATGTAGGCGGCATAGTCTATAAATGTTGGACAGGGTATTTTTTGCTGGTAGCAGTCGATTAAATGAGAAATCATTCTAAAAGTGTAGAAAGACACGCCGACGGGGGCGATTATTTGCAAAACTGGAAAGTTGGCTGGAATTTGTAGCTGGTTCAGTACCTCAAATAAAGAAGTTACAAAGAAGTTGCAATATTTAAAGATGCCGAGATAGCCAATGTTGAAAACTAAGCCGGAGATTAAAGCAATTTTTTTATACTTACTCTTGCAGAGAACCAGGAGAATGATATAATTAGAGGCAGTAGAGAAAACGAGGAGCAAGAGAAAGTCGAAACTCCAAAAGGAATAAAATAATAAACTCGAAACTAACAAGACAATTTTATACAAATCGACTTGGGGTTTCACAGAGACGATCAGGCTAAAAATAATTAGGAAAAATACTAAAAATTGGTAAGTGGGAAATAGCATAAATCTCAGTCAATAAAAAATCTTGTTTCTGGCAATATTTTTATAAGTACCGCCAGCGAACCTATCCCGAAGGGAATGGCCAGAGTCGGTCTGAACGAACCAAATTTCGGGGTGGATTGCGGACTGGAAGCTTTTGCAAGAGGTCAATTAGGTCACAACTTCCGCCCTAGTTAACCGCACTCATAAATTCATAATCCTGTTTAAAGATTATGATGGTTGTGAGACGATGTATTAACGGATAACAACAGGAATCCCCTTGATTGCGAGGAACCAACGTGCAGCCAACAGACCCTAGCAAATTTACAGATCAAGCCTGGGAAGCCATTGTCAAATCCCAGGATGTAGCCCGCCGCTTTGCCAATCAGCAGCTAGAGGTTGAACATTTAGCCATCGCCCTTCTCGAACAGCAAGGTCAGGCCAACAGCATTCTCAGCAAAGCTGGAGTCGATGCCCCCCGCTTGGCCCAGCAGTTAGATGCTTTTGCCAAACGACAGCCCAGAGTGGCCAACGCTGACCAACTATACCTCGGTCGCGGCTTAGAAGTGATGTTAGATGTTGCCGAGGCCACCAGGGCGGCTTGGCAAGATAATTTTATCGCCGTTGAACATTTATTAATTGGTTTAGTAGAAGACGAACGAGTCGGTCGCAGGTTGCTGACAAAAGGCGATGGGCCGCCGGGCCGCCCCGGTTACGATCGCAAACCCCCAGCCGGTACGATCGATCGACCAAAACTCGAAGAAGCAATCAAATCAGTCCGCGCCACTGCTAAAGCCCAAGAAAAAAATTCCGAAACTGGGAAAGGCAGCCGCAGCAGCGCTAAAGCCCAAGATCAAGATGGCGAAGCTAACTCCGACGCCCTCAGCAAGTACGGCCGCGATTTGACAGAAGCCGCCAAAGCCGGCAAACTTGACCCAGTAATCGGCCGCGACGAGGAAATCCGCCGCGTGGTACAAGTTCTTTCGCGCCGCCAAAAAAACAATCCGGTGTTAATTGGCGATCCCGGAGTCGGAAAAACTGCGATCGCCGAAGGTTTAGCCCAGCGAATTGTCAACGGCGACGTACCGGAATCTTTGAAAAATCGCCAGCTATTTAGCCTTGACATGGGCAGTTTAATTGCTGGGGCAAAATTCCGGGGCGAATTTGAAGAACGATTGCGGTCTGTTCTGCGGGAAGTCATCGATTCCGACGGGCAAATTGTCCTATTTATTGACGAATTGCACACCGTTGTCGGCACCGGCGGCGGTGGCAGTTCCGGTTCGGGAATGGATGCGGGAAATTTGTTAAAACCCATGTTGGCGAGAGGCGAATTGCGCTGCATCGGCGCTACAACTCTCGACGAATTCCGCAAGAATATTGAAAAAGATCCTGCACTAGAACGCCGCTTTCAACAAGTATTTGTCGGCGAACCCAGCGTGGAAGATACTGTTTCGATTTTGCGCGGATTGAAAGACCGTTACGAACGCCACCACGGGGTAAAAATTACTGATTCGGCCCTGGTAGCTGCTGCAACTCTGTCTTTTCGCTATATTTCCGATCGCTTTTTGCCGGACAAGGCGATCGACCTGGTAGATGAAGCGGCCGCCCACTTGAAAATGGAGATAACCTCTAAACCTGTGGAATTGGAAGGCATTGACCGCCGGGTGATGCAGTTGGAAATGGAAAAATTGTCGATCGAAGGCGAAGGAAAAGGTGCTCTCGCCCCTGGGCTCGGCTTCCGCGTCGAACGCATCACATCTGAGATTGACATTTTAAAAGTCAAGCAGGAAAAATTGTCCTCTCAGTGGTTGGGCGAAAAGCAGTTGTTGGATGCAATCAATAAATTGAAAGCAGAAGAAGACCAACTGCGAGTGCAAATCGAACAAGCAGAAAGGGCTTACGATTTGAATAAAGCCGCACAGTTAAAGTACGGCAAGTTGGAAACTGCGGTGCGCGATCGCGAAGCGAAAGAAGCGGAACTTTTGAAACAGCAAGCTCAAGGTTCTTCCCTGCTGCGGGAAAAAGTTACTGAGGGCGACATTGCGGAAATTGTCGCTAAATGGACGGGCATTCCGGTTAACCGGTTGTTAGAATCCGAACGCCAAAAATTGCTGCAATTGGAAAAACACTTGCACCAAAAAGTCATCGGTCAAGAGGAAGCTGTAACAGCCGTGGCAGCGGCAATTCGGCGCGCTAGGGCGGGGATGAAAGACCCCGGAAGGCCGATCGGCTCTTTCTTGTTTATGGGCCCCACAGGCGTCGGAAAAACCGAGTTAGCGAGGGCGTTGGCGGAGTTTTTGTTTGACAGCGATGATGCGATCGTCCGCATCGATATGTCGGAATACATGGAGAAGCACAGCGTTTCCCGGTTGGTAGGAGCTCCCCCCGGATATGTCGGTTACGATGAAGGGGGACAACTTTCCGAAGCAGTGCGGAGACATCCTTATTCGGTAGTGCTGTTTGACGAAGTGGAAAAAGCGCACCCGGACGTATTTAACATTTTGCTGCAAGTGTTGGATGACGGCAGAATTACCGATTCTCAAGGTCGAGTGGTTGACTTTAGAAATACCGTAATTGTGATGACTAGCAATATCGGCAGCGACCACATTTTAGACGTGTTTACTAAGAAGGAAAAAACCGTCAAAAAACCTGCTAGTCGGAAGCAGGAAACGAAAGATTTGTCAAGTCAAAAGACAGATTATAAAGTGGCTGCCGATGGTACTGTTGAGGTGTCGGCCGAGCGAGTTGATGTTGATACTGTAACTAAGAGTGCAAACAAGACTGAAAACAAGAGCGAAAATGAAAATTTATTGACTCAAGAACGGGAGACAGACCAAGAGTACGAACAGATGTTAAAACGGGTGATGACAGCGCTGCGATCGCACTTCCGGCCTGAATTTCTCAATCGGGTGGACGAGATAATTTTGTTCCACACTTTGAGCAAGGTCGAACTGCGCCAAATAGTCAGCATTCAAGTGAAGCGGATCGAGCGGTTGTTGGCCGAGCAAAAAATTACTTTGGAACTGTCGGATGCGGCGAAAAACCATATCACAGATGTCGGTTACGACCCGGTTTACGGCGCTCGTCCCTTGAAACGCGCCATCCAGCGGGAGCTGGAAAACCCGCTGGCAAACAAGATTCTGGAAAATGCGTTTGTGGAGGGCGATACAATTGCGATCGACTGTGAAAATAACACTTTGCAATTTCGCAAAAAAGATTCTCGCCCAGCGCTGACAGGTAAGAGTTTGTAGTTGCCGAACAGCTAGGAACAGGCAAGATGCCTGTTCCACAAATAATAAATCTTCTTGTGGAACAGGCATCTTGCCTGTTATTGAAAATGGTGCAACCTGTTACGCAATATGCTTGTTCCACAAATAATAAGTCTTCTTGTGGAACAGGCTTCCTGCCTGTTATTGAAAATCGTGAAACCTGTTACTTGATATCAAGAATTCGAGATGGTGCGGCTGCCGTAAGCATCGAGGCTGTAGGCGGGAACGCGAACGCGGTAATCAACTTCTGTTCCCGTCACTGATTTTGCCAGTTGTTCAAAAGATTCATCATTCCAATTGCGCTCGTGGATGGGCTTTGACTGTTCCCCGAGGAAATATGCTTGAGTGCCAATTACTGAGGCAGCGACCCAACCGACGATTAAAAGAGCGATTACAATAGTCATTTTTGCTTTTTCCTTAAGTTTTGTTGCTTTATGTAAATAAATGTAACAATACCCAGCAATTAACGTCAAGGTAGTGTACTGTCGTGGCAACCGTCCGCCAGGTAGTAAATACCGCACCTAATCCTGAGTCTGTAGGGTGTGCTTAGTGTCAACAAGGGCTCGATCCCCCCTAGCCCCCCTTAATAAGGGGGGGACAAGAGTGTTCTCAAAGTCCCCCTTATCAAGGGGGATTTAGGGGGCTCTAGACTGGGCTACCAGCGAGAGATACAGAGGGGTTTCAGGCTTAAGTTGACACGCCTTGGTAGGGTGGACACTACCGCGCATCGGTAGCTAGCACAGTACCCGGATTGTGAACTGTATCCGAAATAGCAAAACAGATTGTTGAGATTTTATAGTTAAGAAGTTATAAGTTTTGCGTTAATAAATTACGATTAAAAGTCTGCCGCTGGCAGGACGATCGCGGTCAAATTATAAGTTATGATTTATCAGTTTGGATTTGAACGAACAAATCCCAATTACCAAATTTTAAGTACAAATTCTCAATTACCAATCATCGCTAAAAATCATGCCAAACTCAATGTTAAATGACGACCCCTTGTGGTTCAAAGACGCGATTATTTACGAAGTACCAGTTCGGGCTTTTGCCGACAGCAATGCAGACGGGATAGGCGACTTTAGAGGACTGACAGAAAAACTGGATTACCTGCAAAACTTGGGAGTAACAGCAATTTGGGTACTGCCATTTTTTCCCTCGCCGCTCCGAGACGACGGCTACGATACATCTCACTATACTACCGTCAACCCGATTTACGGCACATTAGAGGATTTTAAAGACCTTTTAGAAGCAGCGCACGAACGCGGAATTCGAGTCATTATTGAGTTAATTGTCAACCACACTTCCGATCAGCACGCTTGGTTTCAGCGAGCGCGTCGCGCCCCGAAAGGCAGTAACGAAAGAGATTTTTATGTGTGGAGCGACACCCCGGAAAAATATCAAGATGCTCGGATTATTTTCAAAGATTTTGAAACCTCTAATTGGGCTTGGGATGCCGTAGCAAAAGCTTATTACTGGCACCGTTTTTATTCCCACCAACCCGATTTGAATTACGACAATCCGGCCGTGCGCCAAGCCATCTTAGATGTGGTAGATTTCTGGTTGGCATTGGGAGTAGACGGACTGCGAATGGATGCGGTGCCTTACCTGTACGAGCGCGAAGGTACTAACTGCGAAAACCTGCCCGAAACTCACGTATTCTTGAAGCAATTGCGGAAGCACGTAGATGAGAAATTCCCGAACCGGATGCTGCTTGCTGAGGCGAATCAGTGGCCGGAAGATGCGGTTGAATATTACGCGGCTGGCGATGAATGTCACATGAACTTTCATTTTCCGCTGATGCCACGTTTATTTATGGCTTTGTATATGGAAGATAGCTTCCCAATTAGCGACATTCTCCAGCAAACTCCGCAGATTCCCAATAACTGTCAGTGGGCATTATTTTTGCGGAATCACGATGAATTGACGCTGGAAATGGTGAGTGATGAAGACCGAGATTATATGTATCGGGTTTACGCTCAAGACACTCAGGCGAGAATTAATTTGGGCATCCGCCGCCGCTTGGCTCCTTTGATGGGAAATAACCGCCGCCGCATCGAGTTGATGAATGCTTTGCTGCTGTCTCTTCCGGGTACGCCGGTGCTTTACTACGGCGATGAAATTGGCATGGGAGACAATATCTATTTGGGCGATCGCAACGGGGTGAGAACTCCGATGCAGTGGAGCGGCGATCGCAATGCCGGTTTCAGCCGTGCTAACCCGCAGCGGCTGTACGCACCGCCAATTGTTGACCCTGAATATCACTACGAATCTGTTAACGTGGACGCGCAGCGGGCGAATCCGAGTTCTCTGTGGTGGTGGATGAAACGCCTGATTGCAATTAGGCAGCGCTTCCAAGCATTCGGCCGTGGAACTTGCGAGTTTCTGTACCCAGAAAACCGCAAAGTTTTAGCTTTTGTACGCACTTATCAAGACGAACACATCCTCGTAGTGGCTAATTTGTCGCGCTTCGTCCAGACCGCAGAATTAGACCTTGCGGCCTTTAAAGGTGCTGTTCCGGTGGAGATTTTCGGCCGCACGGAGTTTCCTCCCGTTGGCGAGAATCCTTACTTTTTGTGCTTGAGTCCTCACACTTTTTACTGGTTTACTCTTACTGTCAAACACGAAGATTTTTCGCTGCACGGTGTTCCCACAAACTTGCCTACTTTGGCGGTGATAGGCAATTGGAAAACTGCTTTTTCTACAAGTCAGTTAAGCGATATGCTGCTTAATATTTTGCCGGGATACCTGCGGCGCAATCGCTGGTTTAGCGGTACCGATCGGACAATTCAATCATTAGAAATAAGTGAGATTGTACCGATTGAATGTAAAGATAGTGCGGGGGAGCAATCTCAAGTTTACATTCTGTTTTTGCAGTTGAATTATACTGAAGGTATGCCGGAAACTTACGTTTTGCCTTTAGGGTGGGAAGAGATAAAAGGCGATGTGGACGATCGGGCGATCGCGCGCCTGCACTTCCCAGAAACCAACAAGGAAGTCGGGGTACTATTTGATGCTGCTGGTGACAAAGGTTTTCTGAGCGCGCTGCTGGAGGCGATCGGCAATTCTCGCAGTTACAGAGGTGTTGCAGGCCAACTACTAGGAATTGCCGACACTGCATTCAGCTCAGAAGAAGATTTATCCCACCTCGACCCCCACGTGTTCAAAAAAGAACAAAGCAATACATCCGCAGGTTACGGCGACCGCTTCGTCCTGAAAATATTGCGAAAAGTCGAGGAAGGAATCAACCCCGAATTAGAAATCGGACGCTTTTTAACAGAGCGCAACTCGATCCAACACTACGCTCCAATTGCCGGAGCCTTGGAATATCACACACCAGCAAAACAAGTCCTTACCGTCGGAATCCTACAAAAATTAATCCCCGACAGCGTAGATGCTTGGTCTTATACATTAGACACACTGCGCGACTATTTCGAGCAAGTAATGACAGTAGAAGCAAAGCATTCGGGCGAGAATTTATCTACTGCCCCCGAAAATTATTTACCGAACGCTTTGACCGGACAAACGCAGCGGCAGCAAAACTCGCTAGTAGCCGATTTATCCCTAGAAATTCCGGCATTAGCTCGCGAACTCATCGGCTCTTACTTAGCATCAGCAGAACTTTTAGGCCAACGGACAGCCGAACTTCACCTCGCTTTAGCTGCTGACACAGAAAATCCCGCTTTTGCCCCAGAAAGCTTCACCTCCTTTTACCAGCGTTCCATCTATCAACACATGAGAAATCTGGCCGGAAGAACTTTGCTGGATCTGAAGAAACGGATGTCTAAACTGCCGCCAGAAATACAAAAATCGGCTCACAAGCTCCTCAACCGCGAAGAGTTGATCATGGAACGTTTCAAGTCTATTTTGAACTTGAGAATCACGGCCGATAGAATTCGGTGTCACGGGGACTTTCATTTCGGGCAAGTTCTTTATACAGGCAAAGACTTTGTAATTATTGATTTCGGAGGAGAACGGAATCGACCGTTAAGCGAGCGGCGGATGAAGAGGTCGCCCCTGCGAGATGTTGCAGGAATGCTGCAATCTATAAGTTACGCTGTTACTTTGGCACTCCGCAATGAAGTAGAAAGTGGGATGATTCGCCCGGAAAATCTCCCGGAGATGCAGCAGTGGGCGAACGTTTGGCACCGCTGGGTCAGCCTCACTTTTGTTAAGAGCTATTTGGCAACAGCAGCCGATGCAGATTTCTTGCCCAAATCTATACCGGAACTACAAGTTTTGCTAGATGCTTACATTTTGGAAAAAGCGGTTGGCGAGCTAGCCTACGAACTTAATTACCGCTTGGATTGGGCGCACATTCCCCTTCAGCGGATTGTACAATTGCTGAATTTATAAGGGCGGGGTTATCTATACTCATTAGGGTGCGTGGCTTTCTAGCCACTCAAGTGGCAGCGAGATGCTGGAGAGTCACGCACCTTACCCCATACCCAGTCTACTTTGATAAGGATTTGATCGGCGAATATATAGCCTTTCTCAGAAAGATGAGGTACAATAACAGCAGTGTGTAATACCAGTTTCCTAAAATAGTGCTACACTTAGTATGTATCTGCGTTGTAAGTTAGTACCCAAATATAAGAAAGAAAGATGTCAGGAGTTGCCAAGATTGAAATTCGGGAAA
>JACJNV010000143.1 GCA_014695175.1 Microcoleus sp. FACHB-DQ6
TCTCTCTCTAATTCATCGACGCGGCGGTTGGCTGATTCGCAGGCTGCGGCTGCGATAGCGACTGCTTTTTGGGCTTTCCTGACTTCTTCTTCTAGTTTTTCGTATGCTTCGGGGGAAGCTGCGGCTGCGAGTTGTCTGTCTGTAAAGTCGATTTCTGCTTCGATGCTTTTGATTTCTTCTATTTGGTCGCGGGCTAGAATTTGCTGGGCTTTGATTTGGTAGCTAAGGAGGTTTTCTAGTTGCTGGATGCTGTTGTTGTCGGCGTTCATCCAGGGCGGGGCGTCTGTTCCGGCTTGCTGTTCGAGTTCTTGGTTTTCTTGGCGGATGAAGTCTTGAATTTTATCTAGCTGTTGGGGATTTAAGGAGATTTCCGCGATATAGTTTAGAAGGCGATCGCTTCTTTGTTTGATAACATTTTGGGCAATCTTTGCTTGCTGTTGGCTGGCTTCTGTTTCTGCTTGAATTTTTGCTTCACTTAGCAAGGGCGAAATTAAGGCTAGTGGTAGCGTATTTGACGCCAATTCCATCATGGCTTGACGGCTTTTTTCTGCCTGATTTCTGTAGTCGTTTAGCTTGCTGTCTAGCTGACTGCGATCGGCGGCAATTTTCCCGCCTTCATAAATAAACTTTTCTGATGCTTGTTGCTGATTTTTTTGAGCTTTATCTAACTCGTTTTTAAAGCTGGCTTGTTCTTGCTTAGCTAAGTCTATTTCATCAGTGATTTTCTTAAAAGTTTGTTCGATTTTCTCTAAAGCAGCCAAGTCTTTTTTGCCAGCAATTTCTTTCCGCTTGCGACCGGCTAATATTTCTAAATCGACGGCGAGGCGTTCTGCAAGTTCCAAACCTAAAAGAGATTTAATCGCCCCGACCACAAACTCTGGCGGTGTTTCGAGTTCGGCGAGTTCTTTTACTTGTTCGCCGTCAAACAAAAATAGGTTGGATATTCCGACGGGCAAAAGGGTTTCGATGTATTCGTCCCAGGTGTTAGTAATTGCTTTGTCCGACCACCAATCGCTGACAATCTCGCTGTAGATGAGAATGCTTAAGTTGTCTTTGATATCTAATTTTTTCCAGTATCTAACTATTTTGAATTGAGTTAATTTGTCGTCTTGGACTTGTTCAAATGTTAGTTCGACGCGGCTATCTTCTAATGGGGGTGTGTGGCGGTTGACGCATTGATTGAGAAAGTCGCTGTAGCTTAAATTGCCTCTGGTGGAACATTGGGCGCGGCCGCCGTAGAGGGCGAGGCGAATGGCGTCCATGAGGGTGGTTTTGCCGCCGCCATTCATGCCGCCAAATAGGATAACTGGGCAGGGATTTCCGTCTTTTTCGGGGCGGAGATTGATGGTTTGGGTGCCTGCATAGGGGCCGAAGTTTTTGAGGACGAGTTCGAGGAATTGCATTATAGATGTTGTCGGTGGTTGGTGGGGGGGGCGGTTAGCAACGGATTTTGTAGCGGATTTAACGGATGGGTGGTTAGTTGGGGGTGGTTATTGGCGAGGGATTTGGTAGCGGATTTAACGGATGGGTGGTTGGTGGGGGGCGATTAGCAGCGGATTTAACGGATGGGTGGTTGGTGGGGGGCGATTAGCAGCGGATTTGGTAATCACCCACTAATCATCCGTTACATCCGTTACAAAATCCGTTGCTAACCGTCCCCCCCCTTGCTACCAATCAATCACATCGGTTGAATCTTCCTCCTGGTTCTGGGGTCTAATGCTGGGAGGTAAGGGGAGTTCCGCATCTGTTTCTTCATAGGTTCCTGAACTTCCTCTTGTCCAACCCCTGCCACTTGTTTTCGGCGTCCACAAGTATGGTTGAATGTGTTTCTGCCAACCTTGTACAGATTTTGGTGGGAGGATGCGGTGATATTCTAATTTGCTGCGTCCAAAGTTTATAAATAAACCTACTTGCGCTCCTGTAGCTGCTACGTAAGCTATTATTTGAGCTTTATCTTTATCGGTCATTGGATAATTTACGGCTTTATCCTCTACTACAATACCTTCATTCACCCAATGGTCAAGATAGAGGATTCCCATCCAAACTTCACCGTCGTAAATTTGTCTGGGATACTCCATTTCTGTTGTTAAACCGGATTCTATCATTTCTGCATCAAAGGCTCTTTGGTAATGTTTTTCTCTTAAACCTTTTTGCGTCCTCCGGTGTACTCTCATTGCACAGCCGATGATGCTGTATGTAATATCCTGATGGGGAATATTAGGATTAATCATGGTCGTAAAAATTTTGTAATTTAAACGATGAGGGTTGGGTAATAATGAGGTTAGTTGACAGCCTATTGTATCCGATCGCTCGGCGGGGTGGCTGTCAACAAGTTTGGGTTTAACCGCAGGCTAGCGCGTGCTAATCGCTAGGTTTTTCCTCTCCTGAATTGGGCGGTGAAAATTTAATATCTGCCCAAGATAGCTGTCTGCTTTGATTGCTATTGCTTTCGAGTTCTTCTTTAAGTTTGGCAATATCAACGGTATCGTTTTTGGCGGAACAGTTGGTTTGGGCGATCGCATCTTTGAATTGCTGAATTTTTTCCGTCGGATTTGCTTTAATATCTTCCACCGCTTTTTTTAAATTCCGTTGATAGTGGGCGTTGCCAATGGCTTCTTCCTTCGATCGCGAACTGGTTTCAAAGCATTTGTCCAAATCGCCGTAAATGCCTGTACGGCGGGGCTTGGTGTAGTATTGGCGTTCTGTATCCAGGAGTTTTGCCATCAATTCGAGGTGCATTTTGTCCTCGCTGCAAATCTCTTCGATCACAGCCCATTCGTCGCTACCGAGGAGTTTTCTTTCGGCGGCGGGACGGGAATCTTCAAAAGGTTCGCCCGTGACTTCTTCGTAAATCCGGGGTAAAGAATCGTCGAATTCGTGCTTTTCTTCCAGCCAAATTCGGCGGATTTCGCTAAGTTCTTCTGGGGTAATTAAGGTGATGTCGCGCATTTCTAGGGGTGCGGTTTTGCGGATTTGGGTTTGTGCTTCCAAGACTCGTCTCAGCCAGTGTTCTCGCCAGATTTTGGTGTAGGGCCCTGGGATGGGTTCGACGGAGGTTGTGTCGTCGCCCATGTTGCGTTCAAACAGTTCTACTCTACCGTAGATGCGGCGGAAGTCTCTTTTATCGCGATCGTTTTTAATGTCTAATTCGTTGCGAATATCGAGGAGAGGTTGCATCCATTCTTTTTCTTCATCATTCAAAATCATTGCCTGCATAGATTTATCTTGGTCTACCATTGTACAAACCCAGCAGCCAAAGCGAGAATCTCCACAGCTAGGCGTAGAAGTATCAACCACTAGAGGGCATTCGTTATCTGCTGTCGCACCGCGATACATGGTAAACAAGTCTTTATTGTCACCTCCCCAAGGGTTAGGATACTGCATTAAATAAAGCCAAACTTCATCATCCCGCCAGTCTTCCACAGGAGTGTAAATTAAAGAGTTAATTAAACGAGAATTAGGACTTAAGCGATCGCGCACTCTACCTGCTTCATGCCTTTTCATTGTTGCA
>JACJNV010000144.1 GCA_014695175.1 Microcoleus sp. FACHB-DQ6
ATGACACCAAAGCCTTAGAAGCCAGCGAACGTTCGAGGGCCCGCAGCCTCCTCGAACTCCTCCAAGAAAGTAACGCCAACATTCGCGAAGGCATTTCCCCCGACTTACTGCAACAAGAAAAGAGCCTGCAACAGCAACTCGATGCCATTGAAAAGCAGCGCATCCAAGCAGTCAGCAGCCCCAATTCCAACGCAACTAAAATTGCTGAAATCGACTCGGGGCGCCTCGCACTTTTGGAACAATATCAGCAAATTCAAACCAAGATTCGTAGCGCGAGCCCCCGCTACGCAGCCCTCACCCAACCCCAACCTTTAACACTGCCAGAAATTCAGAAACAGATTCTCGATGAAAACACGATTTTATTGCAGTATTCCCTCGGCCCATACCGCAGTTATTTGTGGGTTGTGACATCAACCGGACTAACTAGCTATGAATTGCCAAAACAGGCTGACATTGAAACAGCAGCCCGCAATTTTCGAGACGCAGTAACTAGCCAAATCCAGAGAGATATTCCCCAACAAGTTGCCGAAGCGAGTGCAAATCTGGGTCAAGTAATTTTACAGCCCGCAGCAGCCCAATTAGGAAGCAAACGCTTATTAATTGTTCCCGACGGCGTGCTGCACTATACCCCTTTTTCGGCGTTAACTATTTCCCAAACCGCCGGACAAAATACCAATGTTCCCTTAATTGCCGAACATGAAATTATTACCCTGCCTTCCGCCTCAACTCTCGCTATTCTCCGGCAAAATTACGCAGATAGAAAACCGCCCAGCCAAACTTTAGCAGTTTTAGCAGACCCTGTTTTCAGTCCAGATGATGAAAGAATTAAAGGAAGAATTACCCAATCAACAACAGAAAAATTAGACGCAAACAACCTTGGTTTAAATCAATCGCTTCGTGCTTCTAATCGAGGATGGCCACCCGAACGCCTACCATTTAGCCGCCAAGAAGCCCAAACAATATCTAGCTTATTCCCCTCAGCTTCTACCCGTCAAATACTTGATTTTGATGCCAGTCGCACTACTGCTACCGATGGAAATTTAGTCAATTATCAAATCATTCACATCGCCACCCACGGCATGGCCAACAGCAAAAATCCCGAACTGTCAGGAATTCTGATGTCTACGGTAGATGACAAAGGCAATCTTGTCAATGGTTTCTTGCGACTCACGGATATTTTCAACTTGAAACTGGCGGCAAATTTAGTGGTTTTAAGTGCTTGTCAATCGGGAATGGGACAGAATGTTAAAGGCGAAGGAATGGTGGGATTGACAAGAGGTTTTATGTATGCGGGGGCGCAGCGGGTGGCGGTGAGTTTGTGGAGTGTGGATGATGAAGGAACTGCTGTGTTAATGCAAAAGTTTTATCAAAAAATGGTGCAACAAAAGTTAGCGCCGGCGGCAGCTTTGAGGGCGGCGCAACTGGAAATGATGCAGGAGGAAAAATGGAAATCTCCCTATTATTGGGCTGCTTTTACCTTGCAAGGGGAGTGGAAATGATATACAGCACTTTTGCTGGTAAGTAAGTACATAGCCCTTGTAGGGACACGGCCATGCCCATTGGTGTCAACTTAACGTTAAACCGGTAGTCCGATAGTCCGATAGTCCGATAGTCCGACAGTCCGACAGTCCGACAGTCCGACAGGGAATGAATTCCCTGTCTAATAGCTAAAGTCCTCTGAAGAGGACTAATGAGTTTAAAAATTCGGCGTTGCTGGGCGTTGCTGAATACAGGTAGGAATTCAGATTTCCCAATTGCTATAAAACAAGTATGGTCAGTTTTGTAACATCAAGCGAAAAGTTGATTCCTACCATGAATCAGCAATGTCAAAAATTCATTTTCTCAGTCCTCTTTAGAGGACTTTAGCTATTAGACAGGGGTTTCAACCCCTGGCGGACTGGCGGACTAACGGGTGGCGGACTGACAGCTTAAGTTGACCCCAATGGCCGAAGAGCCCGGAACGGGCAAGATGCCCGTTCCACAAAGAATGAGTTTTCTTGTGGGGTGGGCCGGAGAGCCCGCCCATAAAAGGGTTTATCGCCCGCTAGCTAAAGCCTCCCGCAATTTGCGGCCCCGCGATTTATCCCGAAGTTCGGGAGTTGCCATCCGCAACACAAAATCCAGCAACCAAGGCGCAATTCGGTGACACCAAACTGCTAGATGACTTTGCCATCCTACCAAGATTTCCGGCGCATCTTTGTGCAATCCCGCGACAAGTGCTAGGGCAACTTTTTCGGGAGTTGTGGGCACTACCCACCGGAATTGCTCCAAGTCTCGCACCATGTCGGTATCTGTTAGAGATGGCAGCAAAGCTGTGACTCGAACATTGTACTGAGTTAACTCGCTGCGTAAAGCTTGGGTGAATCCCAAAATGGCAAATTTGGTAGCAGAATAAGTCGCCATTGTGGGCGCGGCAATTTTTCCCATCAAGCTCGAAACGTTGACGATTGTTCCTTCTTTTTGAGTCGCCATTCGCCTCGCTACTAAGCGGGTAATTGTGTAAGTTCCAAGCAAATTTAAAGCGATTTCTTCCTCGATTAACGGCAGCGGGGAACGCAAGAAAGATGCTTGGTGGGCGACGCCTGCACAGTTGACTAGCAGGTGAATCGGGCCGCAATCTCGCCAAGCTTGGGCGATCGCAATATTCACCGCAACTGACTGAGTTAAATCCAAAGCTAACGGCACTATTTCTGTGCCAAAAACATCGATTTCCTCTGCCAGTTCAATTAATTGCTTGCGGTTGCGCGCCACAATCAGCAAACGTTTGACTCCTTGTCTCGCTAATTCGAGGGCGATCGATCGCCCAATTCCGCGCGAAGCTCCTGTAACAAGAGCTGTTTTTCCTTGAAGTTGCATAGATTAAACCTTTTGGTAGATGCTCACTGCGGCACGGAGTTATGAGTTTTGAGTTGTGAATTATTAGTTATGAGTTGAATGTTTTGGCGGTAACAACTCATAATTCATAATTGTTGAAAAGGCTATCTTGTTTCGATAGACCTCATTTAGTTGTGGGGTTAACTCAAAACCAAAAACTGTTGAATCGCTAACGTGCGCGTGAGTTGAACTAAACTTTGGGTTTGCCAGAAATCAGTCAATTATCTGGTCATGTAACCTCATGCAAGCAGACAAACCTGAGATGGGCAAACCTAGTCGGAAATCATAGCCAAGCGGGCTTTATTACCGCTTTTTTTTCAGTTTGCGGAGGCGGACTTTGCCTGTGTAGCCGCGAATTTATTCGCCGGGGATTGGTTATCAGCCGGGGCTTTCTTCAGTCGGCGGAGGCGGACTTTGCCTGCGTAGCCGCGAATTTATTCACCGGGGATATTCACCGCGAATTTGTCATTTACCGGGGTTCGAGAACCCCTCTTTCTTCAGTCGGCGGAGGCGGACTTTGCCTGTGTAGCCGGGAATATTCGCCGGGGATTGGTTATCCGCCAGGGCTTTATTACCCTCTTTTTTTAGTCCGCCGAGGCAGACGATATCCTGTGCAGCGGCCACTTAAAATCGCCGGGAATTCGTGCGAATTGGCACAGGATAATTGAGCAATGCAGATTATCAATTCCACACCTCCTAGATATGAGAATTTCCTATCTACACACACCTTAACAACTTGACAGAGAAGCGGCAACAATTTTTAATAAATCTTCCGCAACACTTCTTTACAATTTTCTCATAGGGCGGATTTCCAAGTGCCGTGAAAGCCCAAAGGTATGACACCGGGCAATTCTAGCTTGCAAACCGGTTCGCGGGAAAGTCCGTCGCTGTCAAATATCCAGACTTCGCTGCTGTCAGAATTGCCGTCATAAATAACTGTTACTATCCAACCTTTCTCCGAGGAAATATCTGGAACGTAGATGGGCTCTGTGGGATAGCGATTTTCGCCCAAGTCGGCAATTGTGAGATTGCGGCTTTGCGTGTCAAAACGGGCGATCGCACCGTAAGCTTCCGCTACAATATCAACGTCAGGCCGATACATTGCCAGATAAATATATCGCGAGTCTTGCCCTATTTCTGAAGCAGGTACCGTCGGAAACTCGCAAGATTGATCCAGCAATTCTTCGGCTGCTGTCACTTGGCCAGTTTGAGGATTGAGATGCACCCGCCACAGAGTCCCCTCCGCGTCGGTGCGAGTTTCACCTGTCGCTACTTCTTTCAGTCGCTGATTAATTTGAAAGTCAGCGAAGCGCACAAAATCAACCGCTACCGAACCATCTTCCTTGACAAAACCGTTAGCAAAATGCCACTGAAACCAAGGTTCGGTTTCGCCGCGACTAACTAAAGAGAGAGTTTCCGAGTCAACAACTAATATCTGCGTTCCTAACTCGGGTTTCCATTCCAAAGAGTCGCTGTAACTGCTAATTCCAGCTAACACTGGCAAAAATTTTACTCGTACTGGCGGCACAAAAAATATTAGATACTTTCCAGCCAAAACAAAATCGTGGAGCATAGGAGCGCCATCTAAAGCAACAGTTGCTTGTTGCACAATTTTGCCTGTAGGATCGCTTTTATACAGATTCAACTTTGTACTGGCACCATGTGTCATTCCAAAGTTAAAAATATTGCCAGTAATCGGGTCGCGCTTGCAGTGAGCGGAATAAGAAGATCCACGCTCTAAACTTCCTAAATCGTCCGTTCCGCGAGTTTCCAAGGTTTGCAAATCGAGGCTGTGAGGCCAGCCACCTTCCCACAAAGCTAAAAGGCGATCGGGCAAAGCTAAAACAGAAGTATTGGCAGCATTTTTCACAGATTTAGTCCACCGCAACCATGCAGGCCCCGGTGCTGTCATGCCGTAATTAGGGTAGAGAAATTTATCAGCTTTTTCCTCAGCTTGGTATCCCGCTGTTTCCACGTAGCGATAAACAGCCGCAGCACCCGCATCCGTAAAATGTACAGCCAAAATTGCACCATCGCCATCAAACCAGTGTCCCGCATCCATGCCGCCGCGTTGCAAACGTGCGGGTCCGTTACGGTAGAGAGTGCCGCGCAATCCTGCGGGAATTTTACCGCTTTTAACGGATAACTGAGTCAGCGGAAATTCCGCAGCCGGACGAGCTAAAGCGTGAGCCCAGGATTTTTTAGCTGAGATTTTAGTGTCTATTTTCATTGGAAACTCGCAATTTTAAACTGATATGACAGAAGTTTTCCTATACAATTATAGCAAAAATTAACTAACAGCTATGACTCTCCGCCGCCGTGCTCTGCTCACAACTTTTGGGCTGACTGCTATTGGTACTCAGCTTTTGCCGTTAGCGAAGCCCTCGAATAGGATCGCGCAAACCAACCTATCTCCCAAAAGTGCGATCGAGCCGCGCCGCCTGCAAGTCGGCGATACTGTAGCTTTAATCAATCCTGCCGCTTTCAACTACGAAAAAGAAGTGCAGCCATTTTTTAAAGTTCTGGATAACCTGGGTTTAAAAGTTAAATTGGGAGAGCATTTTTACGACCGCTACGGCTATTTAGCAGGCAAGGATGCCGATCGCGCCGCCGATGTCAACGCAGCCTTTGCCGATGACTCAGTGCAAGCTATTTTTACCGGGATGGGCGGCTGGGGTTGCGGTCGGATATTGCCGCTCCTGGATTACAATATTATCCGCAACAATCCCAAAATTATTATGGGATTCAGCGATATTACTGCGCTGTTATTGGCGATTTATGCTAAAACTAATATAGTTACTTTTCACGGCCCTTTAGGTGCCTCAAGTTGGAGCCCCTTTACAGTGAATTACGTCAAAAAAGTTTTGTTTGACGGAGGATCTGTTACGCTGCAAAACTCCAAAAGCCTGCAAGTTGAAACAATCTGGCGCGGAACCGCTAGGGGAACACTAATCGGCGGCAATTTATCAGTAATAGCAGCAATGGTGGGTTCTGCATATTTACCAACCTGGGAAAACAGTATTTTGTTTGTCGAGGAAGTGGGCGAAGAAGTTTATCGCATCGATCGAATGTTGACGCAGCTCAAATTAGCGGGTATTCTCGATAAAATATCCGGTTTTATTTTCGGACAGTGTACCAAGTGCGAAGCTGAAAAACCCCAAGAGTCCCTAACCTTAGCTCAAGTCTTGTCCGACCACATTCGCCCTTTGAAGATTCCCGCGTGGTACGGTTCAATGGTGGGACACATCCGGGAGCAGTTCACTTTGCCGATCGGCCAAGAAGTCGAAATCGACGCTGACTCTGGTACAATCAGATTATTAGAATCTGCTGTCAGCTAAATCTTAAACTCTTCTGGATATTACCGAGGCAGAGCCTCCGGAGCTGCGTTCCCAGGCAGAGCCAGGGAACGAGAAATAAATTTAAACACAAAATCAGAAATATCGTGAAAAAAACCGCACAATTAATTAAACCCTTAACAGTAATAATTTTGACAATTCTTTGCGTGTTGCCGCTCAATGCCTGTGCAGCAGCAAGTAAAACCGCTAACAGCGACACCATTTATCAGCAGCGAACCCTCCACAATCCCGACGGCACAGGCAAATTTTACATGGGTCGAGAAATTGCCCAAGTCATGGGATATCAAGGCGCTAGTTGGCTGGAAAGACCGTCTCGCGGCATGGAAGAAAAATCAGCTCGATTAGTCAACAATCTCGATTTAAAACCAACCGATATTGTCGCCGACATTGGCGCGGGAACGGGATATTTTAGCTTTCGGATCGCTCCCTTAGTTCCAGAAGGAAAGGTGTTAGCAGTTGACGTGCAGCCGGAAATGATTAATTTTATTAAATTGAATAAACAAGAAAAAAATATCGCTAACGTTGAGCCAGTTTTGGGAAGTATCGACAATCCGAATTTACCGGAAAACAGCGTGGATTTAGTGGTGATGGTCGATACTTATCACGAATTTGCATATCCTAGAGAAATGATGCAAGGAATTGTGAAAGCACTCAAACCGGGAGGCCGCACGGTATCGATCGAGTATCGGGGCGAAAACCCGCTGATTCCCATTAAAGGTTTGCACAAAATGACGCAGAAGCAGGTGAAAAAAGAAATGGCCGCCGTAGGTTTAGTATGGAAAGAGACAAAAGATATGTTGCCCCAGCAGCATTTGATGGTGTTTGAGAAACAATCTCAAATTTAGCAGCCAAACAGAGCGATTGCCTACCATTTTTCAGCATTTTTGTCAAGTACAAAAGACGTATTGGTGGGCGCGGGCGATCGGTCAAACATACTAAGCCTTAAGTAACCCTTAAGATAGACATTTTACTAAAAATACCATTTACAATTAAAAATTGATAACCCAGAGGCGCTTCCTTCATTTTTCAAGCGAAGAAGTGTCGCTATTAAGAAGTACCAGCGTGAACATTCCAAGTTCCATCCTCACCATGCTCGCCGGCATCGTAGTGACTCTGATCAGTCTCTGGTACGGGCAGAATCACGGTTTACTCCCGATCGCCGCCTCTGATGAAGCATCCGACATAGACGCACTCTTCAATACAATGATGACCATTTCCACTGGACTATTTATCATGGTCCAGGGAGTGCTCGTCTTTGCTGCAATTAAATATCGCCGCCGTCAAGGAGACAACACAGACGGGCCGCCTTGGCATGACAACTTTCCCTTAGAAATTCTTTGGACAGCCGTGCCGGCGGTGATTATTTTAGGAATCGGAGTCTACAGTTTTGAGATTTACAACTCAATGGGCGGCCTCGATCCGATGGGCAATCACGACCACGGCACCATGCAAGCGCAGTCTAAAATGCGCGGAAGTGCGATCGCAGCCACACTATCAG
>JACJNV010000145.1 GCA_014695175.1 Microcoleus sp. FACHB-DQ6
TATATATTTCCGATACTTCAGGATGCTTATAGCCTAAAAGTCAGCATGAAGCGGATTATACTTCCCGTTGCGGCGTGGCTGCTTGCAGTTAGAGAAGGGGCGTGCGAGTCTGGTCAGCCCTATCATGCCAAGGATACCCAAAGCGCAATTACAGCGATTCAAGAGGGCGCAGTAATTAGCGGGATTCTGGGATTGGAAAATTGCGAACAGACAGAAGTCGTAGATAATGAATGCCACCAAGCTTTGCGAGATCTTCAGACCCACGGACTATTGACTACGCTTAAAAATTACAGTGAGGGAGGTCTTTTGAATGAAACCGTTTCAGCATGATTTGGTGGTGCTTTTCGATCATGACGGAACTGTCGTTGACAGTGAAACCATAGCACTTAAGAGCGCCTGGAGGCTGACAAATGAAGTGGCTCGTGAGTTCCCTGGGGCTCAACACTATGAACTTGAGGACTTTGTTAAAAGCTTCGCCGGGAAACCCTACAGGGAAATACTCAAAAAGATCTACCCAGACTCATTAACCAGTCTTAATGAGCGCGATATTGACAGGCTAGTGGCTGAAGAAGAAAAGAGAGCGATTGAACGGCTGACTGTAGAGGCAAAAGCGACGGTCGGAACGCCCCAAGTGCTGTCTTCCCTGCGCGACGACGGATTTGAATATGCACTTGTAAGTAACAGCAGCTTACAGCGGCTGAGTGCTTGCCTTACTTCTGCAGCCCTGACCGACTTTTTCCCCAGCGAGCAGGTATTTAGTGCTCACGACTCTCTCCCTGTTCCGCGTCCCAAGCCGCTTCCTGACATCTACCTACATGCAGTCAAGTGTCTGGACGCTGAAGTTTCGGATTGTGTGGCAATTGAAGATTCTGTCAGTGGGGTAAGGGCTGCGGTTGCCGCTGGAATTGGGCAGATTATCGGTTATGTAGGGGGAACTCATATAAGCGAGGATGAACGAAGCAGCCGTGCAGATGGTCTTGTGTCGGCTGGTGCCCACCAAGTTATCGAGCGGATGGACGATCTAATCGGTCTATTATCAGCAACCCCAGTCTAAAGACACAGAGCATCAGCCGATCGCTTGATGCCCTTAGTTAGGATGGTGAAAAATGGCGTTGCTGAATATCAAGAATTCTGGGCCATCGAACGCTTCACCTTATGAATCCCGCCTTGGCGAAGCTGGATGCCACGCTTCTATTTCGTAGAAATGAAGCGTGGTAGTTCACAGAGCATTTTAGGCTGACAGGTCATTGGGGTCTGCGAGTCGCAACGGCTAGTTTAACTCCTTTAACCTGTCGCACCCGATCCATAACGGCTACAGCCAAGCCAAAATCAACGGTTTCGTCAGAGTTAATCACGGCTATCAGGTCTTGACGAGTAGCAGCTAAGGCGGTCAGTTGTGCGGGCAAAGCCTCTACCGTTGTGGGCTGACGATCGAGACTGACTTGTCCTTTTGAATCAATCGTGATGGTGACTCGGTTCGTTGTCTGTGTCGGCTGGCTCGCAGTCGCTTTGGGCAAATTCACAGGCAGTCCTTCAGGGCTGCTTAAGAACAAGCTAGAGAGAATGAAAAATGTGAGCAGCGAGAACACCACATCAATCAGCGGCACAATATTAATTTGTGGAGGAATTTCAGGGTCTTTGGGTAAGTTCATATTCTTTTTGTGCAGTTCGATAATGACGACGATAGAGCAGTTCTAGCTGCCCTCCATATTCTTCAATTCGGCCAACTTCGCGCTGATATAAGCCCCGGTAAATGCTGGAAAATGTCAGAGTGATAATGCCCACTAATAATCCGGCAGAAGTGGCAATCAAGTCTTCGCTAATGCCTGCGGTCAAACCCGATTTATTTGTCGCTGCAAGGTTGCCAATATTAATCGAGGCAAATGTGGTCATTAGCCCAAATACTGTGCCTTGAAGACCGAGCAATGGTGCTAGCGCAACGATCGTGTCAAAAATATGATTGAACCGCTTCAGTAGCGGAATTTCGATTTTTCCCTCGGTTTCTAGCGCTAGAATAAATTCTTCAGGTGTCGCCTCTTCAAGCTGCAACGTGCTGAGGAAAATGCGGGCGATCGGTAAGTCAACATTCTGCTTGAGCTTATCGATCGCACTCACCATGTTATTGAGTTGATAGAGCCGCAAAACATCATGAGCAACTTGCTTTTGTCGTCTGTAAATTCTGATCCAGAATAGGGCGCGTTCGCTCGCCAGCGTTACCGATAGAATTGAACAAAGCAGCAGCGGCCACATGACAATACCGCCTGCCAAAAATTGTTCGCGTATTGCTGAAAAATTCATCCACTTCTCCTAATTGACCCCTGGTAGTGCCAGCAATTTAGCTCAACAGCACTGATGATAATCTATTTCAATAAAAAATCCAATACCAAAGGCAGATGAATTTGAGTATTCCAAGGTCATACGAGGAAATTGGCGTCATCTTGAATCAACGCCAGCCGATCTTTACCGGGTGACAAGCAGGTTGAAAGCAAGGCTGCGTCAAGGTTTTGAGTTGAGTGACCAAGCGAAAGGATCTTCGCTTGGTCACTCAAGAAAAGAGAGTGGCGATCGTAGAGAATCAGGTTCAAGGATCTCTCGGACGATATTATGAGTCAATAAGCCTGTCAATAATCCGCTATCTTTGTTGAGATTCAGGGGCTTCAATGCTTTTACCATCAAGGTTCCAGAGGCATTGTCACCCCGTTAACAGCCGATCGCCAAACCAATACCTGGGGCGACAACTTCATCGGAGATCAGTCATGCGCTCGACTTGCCATGCAGAGCCGGCAAAATTAACTCCACTTTTTTCACACCTCCTGCAATACCAATAATCAGCCGTTGAGCAGGTTGTTCGAGCGGTACGCCAGCAACTCGGCTGTTAGTTACACATTGAATCAAGATTCCTTGACGATCGTATGCCCAACCTGCAATCTCCCCAACAGCCCCCAATTCGATTAATTGGGTGACTTCATCGTCATTAATGAACCCATCTTGATGTAACGGTGCATTCCAGCCAATTGGGCTAATCCCGACAAATGTTGCTTTTGCTTGCTCTGCAAGGCTTTTTACGGTGATAAACGATCGCTGAGTCTGCAAGAGTTCTCGTTCTTCAATACTGGTCGCTACAACCGGGGTAGGAACTGGATACGCCTGCGAACCAATGCGCTCGGACAAGTGCATCACCACTTCATAACGACCCGCACGCCCATAGTGAGATATATTCCCAACAATTGAGACAATCTTATGCTGAGGTTGGTGCATGGATGGGATCTGCTCCACCATCGATCGCAAAGTACGACCCGTGGAAAATGCCAGGATTGTTGGAGTTTTAGCAACAAGATACGTCTCTAAGTGATTGGCAGCACATACACCAAGTCCGTTCAAGGTATCGCCACTCCCTGCATCGCTTGGAACCACTTCACAAAGCGATAGTTCAAATTTGTCTCTGAGTGATTCAGCTAGAGCAATACACTCACGCAGGGGATGATCGAGCCGAAATTTGATCAGGTTTTCACTCACAGCTAGTGCGACCAAACGCTGTGCCGCCTGCCGCGATACGTTCAGCTTTGCCGCAATCTCTTCCTGTGTGTTCCCAGCAATGTAGTAGAGCCAAGCCGCACGAGCTGCCTGGTCTAACTTACGAGTCCGAAGGGGTAAGCCAGCTTTGCTGGCATCGCGCCGCTCTAAGAAGGGTTCTCTCATATTCCACGTATAGGCAGTATGCTTCCCCAAAACAGTAGATGGGTTATTTGAGTATCTGCTCAAAGATACATTTTTTGCTCAAGCTATTAGGTATAGGTTATCACGCTCTAAGTTAATAAAAGTAGTCTTAAAGAACTCCAAGGCAGCAAAACATTGCAGTACCAATCTTGGAGGCTGACAACATTGCTAACTTACCAATAAGCTGTGACACATTTAAGAAAGCAATATGGACTCATGGGAAAAAAATAAAAGGGGAAGGGGAAAAGGTTTTCCCTTTTACCTTTCACCCTGCTCCTTTTCCCTTAAATCGATTAGTTCAATATGTAACTTAGATGCACAACAACTTACCCTTTTCCCTATAGTCCGCCAGTCAGATCCAAGTTAAACCCCGTAATGTAGCTTGCCTCCTCGCTCATGAGAAATGCCACACCGTTAGCAACTTCTTCAAGGCTCCCCAAACGCCGCATCGGTACTGAATTAATCATTTGCTGCTCTACTACTTTAGGATCGGCATCAAAATACTGTGACCCTACACCCGCCTGCAATTCAGTCTGCCGCGTCCACATCATGCCGGGGCCAATCAGCGCAGGCGAGACGGCATTCACCCGAATGTGGTAGGGAGCCAAGTCTTTCGCTGCTGTCTGAGTTATCCCAATTACGGCAAACTTCGAGGCTGAGTAGGCGAGCATATTTGGAGGACCAGCCACTCCTGCATGGCTTGCCATATTGACGATGGCTCCTCCACCCGAATTGCGTAGGTGTTGTGCCGCCGCTTTGAGGACGTGAAAAACTCCGACAACATTGATGTCAATGACCTTTTTAAAATCCTCCTCGGGATACTGGTCGGTTTTGGCAAAAACTCCTTGATAACCCGCATTGTTGAAAACATAGTCGATCCGCCCAAATTGCTCTACAGCACCAGAAAAGGCTTGAGCAACGTCATCAGGATCGGTGACATTGCAGCGAAAGGTAGCAACTGGAATTTTATAGGCTTCCAATTCGTGAGCAACCTCTGCCATTTTTGCTTCGTTTAAGTCTAGGATTACTACACCTGAACCATCTGCGGCAAAACGCTGTGCGGTAGCCCGACCAATATCACCAGCACCGCCCGTAATCAGAATCGTTTTACCAGCAAAGTCATAGCTTGCTTTAGCTGTCATATCTTTTACCCCTTGTGAATATATGTTGCAAATACTCTTTAATTGTCAAGTATTTTAGGTGACCTAGTATACTTAAATTATTGAGCAATCGCTTAAGATTAGGCATAAACTCAACAATTTAATCGTCTTAATCGTCTGATTTTTTTAATATCAAAGGAGTTATGCGATGCGTATCCCCCGCTTCGCTAAATTGCTGGTTGCATTCCTCGTTGGAGTCGTGCTTGTGCAACTGCTGCATGCTTGTGCGACAGGTTCCCAAGCAGCAGGGAAAACAAGGCTGACGATCGCTACTGTCAATAATGGCGACATGGTCGTCATGCAAGGGCTTTCAAGCAAGTTTGAACAAGCCAACCCAGACATTCAACTGAGGTGGGTTGTCTTGGAAGAAAACGTGTTGCGCCAACGCACCACCACAGACGTTGCTAGCCAGGGCGGGCAATTTGATGTCCTGACAATCGGGTCTTATGAAACGCCGATTTGGGCGAGACGAGATTGGTTAAGACCATTAGATCTACCCGCCAGCTACGACGTAAATGACCTGATAAAACCCATCAGAGAAGGGCTTTCCAACAACGGCAAACTTTATGCTGTGCCGTTCTATGGGGAGAGTTCCATGCTGTATTACCGAAAAGACTTGTTTCAAAAAGCAGGGATTAAGGTTCCCGAACAGCCAACCTATCCCCAGCTCAAAGAATGGGCGAGTAAGGTTCACGATCCAGCTAATGGAGTCTACGGTGTTTGTCTGCGTGGAAAACCCGGATGGGGCGAAAACATGGGATTTGTGTCCACATTGGTCAACACCTTTGGCGGACAGTGGTTTGACATGAAGTGGCAACCCACTATAAATACTCCAGCCTGGAAAGAAGCGATCACCTTCTATGTTGATTTGCTCAACAAATATGGTCCACCGGGAGCTAGTTCCAATGGATTTAATGAGAATCTAGCGCTATTCTCCACCGGCAAGTGCGGGATGTGGGTAGATGCAACGGTTGCCGCAGGACTGTTATCCAATCCCAAAGAATCTCAAGTTTATGACAAACTGGGCTTTGCCCGTGCACCCATTGAAAAATATCCGAACGGCTCGAATTGGATCTGGGCTTGGGCATTAGCGGTTCCAAAAACCTCAAAATCACCGGAAGCAGCTCAAAGGTTCGTTGCCTGGGCAACCTCAAAAGAATACATCCAATTAGTGGCTGACCAAAATGGCTGGGTTGCTGTACCACCAGGTACGCGGACTTCCACCTATAACAATCCCAACTATCAAAAAGCCGCACCGTTTGCTTCGATTGTGCTGAGGTCGATCCAATCTGCTGATATTACCCGTCCAGCCGCACAACCAACGCCTTACAAGGGCATTCAATATGTGGATATTCCAGAATTTCAGGCAATTGGTTCTTCGGTTGGACAAACAATGGCAGCAGCGCTAACGAATCGGCTTTCAGTTGATAAGGCATTGCAGCAATCGCAGAGTTCGACTGAACGGTTTATGAAACATACCGGATATATCGATTAAACCCGCAGATTCCCCCCCAGCCCCGCCTTATAAAAGGGCTACGGTGTACATCTCTCGCTCGACCTCAAAATGCTGCATTTAGCCCCCCTAGCCCCCCAACTTTGGGGGGAACCGGAGTTTCAAAGTCCCCCAGAATTGGGGGATTTAGGGGGCAAGAAAGTTTCATCTGCCAACCAGAGAACTTGTGTGTACACCGTAGTTTAAAAAGAGGGATTTAGGGGGATCTAAATCTGACGGGGAAGGCGAAACACGCCAATGCTCACCCATAAAACTTTCACAGTCTAAAGTCCAAAATCTAAAATCCAAAATTCATTAAGCTATGTCTTCTTCAGTAGCTGTAAAAGATCACCGCGAAACGCCACCCACCCAGCAACGAACCAAGCGACAGGCATCAACATTACCCCTGGTTGCGCCTTCCGTCATTGCCTTGCTGCTGTGGATGATTGTGCCTCTGGTGATGACGGTATGGTTTTCCTTTCAGCGGTATAACCTGCTTAATCCAGATGCACGCAAATTCATCGGGATTGAAAATTTCACGTTCATCTTAAGTGATCCAGCTTTATGGACATCGATCGGCATCACAATACTTCTGGTTGTGTCCGTTCTGGCGATCACGATTGGTCTAGGCACACTTCTGGCAATTCTGTTTGACCAGGACTTTTATGGTCAGGGGATTGCGCGGGTACTGGCGATTTCTCCGTTTTTCGTCATGCCCACAGTCAGCGCCCTAGTCTGGAAAAATATGCTGATGCATCCAGTGAATGGGCTGTTTGCTCAATTCACCAGAGGTTTGGGTTTGGGGGCGATCGATTGGTTTGCAGATTTTCCACTGCTTGCCATCATTATCATTGTTTCGTGGGAATGGCTTCCCTTTGCCCTGCTGATTTTGCTAACAGCAATTCAGTCGTTAGATCATGACCAGCTAGAAGCAGCCCGGATGGATGGAGCAAATGCTCTAGCCTTATTTCGTTTCGTCATGCTACCGCATCTAAGCCGCGCCATTGCCGTGGTCGCCATGATCGAGACAATTTTCTTTTTAACTATCTTTGCAGAAATCTTTGTTACCACAGGTGGCGGACCCGGAGTGGCAACCACCAACCTTGCCTATTACATCTTCCTGAGAGCCTTGCTGGAATTTGATGTCGGCGGTGCCTCAGCCGGTGGATTAATCGCGGTAATTCTTGCCAACATCGCGGCAATTTTTCTGATGCGTAGTGTTGCTCGTAATTTGGATACCTAACAATGGCACAAAAAACTTCTCGCCGGTTGCTATTTACCTTGCTCGGCTGGTTTGTCGCTTGCAGCTTGTTTTTCCCGATTTTCTGGATGTTTCTCACTAGCTTCAAAACCGAGGTGGCGGCGGTTGCAACTCCCCCTCAGTTATTTTTCCAGCCGACATTAGAAAATTATGTAGCGATCCAAGAGCGGGCAAACTATTTCAATTATGCGCTCAACAGTGTGGCGGTTTCCCTCGGATCGACCATACTCGCGCTGCTGCTTGCCGTACCTGCCGCTTATGCCATGTCTTTCTTCCCAACCAAACGTACTAAGAGTACCTTGCTGTGGATGCTGTCCACTAGAATGCTGCCACCTGTTGGTGTGCTGGTGCCGATCTACATCTTGTGTCGCAACGCTGGTTTGCTGGATACCCGGATCGGGTTGATCATTATTTACACCCTGATCAATTTGCCAATTGTTGTCTGGATGATTTACAGCTTTTTCAAAGAGGTTCCCAAAGATATCCTAGAAGCCGATCGCATGGATGGGGCAAACACACAGCAAGAACTTATTCATGTGTTGATGCCACTGGCATTACCTGGAATTGCTTCCACCGCATTGCTTTCGATCATTTTGTCCTGGAATGAAGCGTTTTGGAGCCTCAACCTAACAACGGCTAATGCCGCTCCTTTAACCGCATTTATTGCTTCTTTTTCCAGCCCTCAAGGATTGTTTTGGGCAAAACTTTCGGCAGCATCAACCCTGGCGATTGCACCTATTTTAATCTTCGGTTGGTTGAGTCAACGGCAATTAGTACGCGGTCTCACGTTTGGTGCGGTGAAATAATCATTTGATTTTTAATGCTTTAATAGGAGTCTTTCATGTCCACAGTTGCTTTAAGAGATATTCACAAAACTTATGCCGATACAGAGATCATCAAAGGCGTTGATCTTGATGTTGGCGATCGCGAATTTGTTGTATTTGTTGGGCCGTCCGGTTGTGGAAAATCAACCTTGTTACGCATGATTGCCGGACTAGAGGAAATTACCTCCGGCAAGTTGATGATTGATGGAGAGGTAGTCAATGATGTACCTCCAGATAAACGCGGGTTGGCAATGGTATTTCAAACCTACGCCTTGTATCCTCACATGACCGTAGCGGAGAATATGGCGTTTAGTCTCCGCCTTGCGGGTGTTCCAAAAGCCAAGCGTTATGAAAGGGCGCGTGAAGTCGCTCATGTCCTCCAACTGGAACCGCTGTTAAACCGCAAGCCCAAAGAGTTATCCGGTGGACAGCGCCAACGAGTAGCAATTGGTCGTGCCCTGGTTCGCAATCCCAAAGTGTTTTTGTTTGACGAACCATTGTCAAACCTGGATGCCTCCTTGCGCGTACAGATGCGGATCGAACTTGCCAGCTTACATGACAGCCTGCAAGCCACCATGATTTATGTGACACACGATCAGGTTGAGGCAATGACACTTGCCAACAAGATTGTAGTGTTGCAGGGCGGCATTGTAGAACAAGTGGGTTCGCCTTTGGATCTCTACCACCATCCCCGGAATCTATTCGTCGCCGGATTTATTGGTTCACCTAAGATGAACTTTGTCTCGGTTACTGTGACAGCCGTTAATGACTCTGGTATCACTGTCAAACTTCCTAGTGATGCCAATGTGACTATTCCGGTCAACCCTGGAAAGCTGTCGGTTGGGGAGAGAGCCACGTTGGGAATTCGCCCCGAACACCTGCGACTCGATCGCAATAGCGCAACAGTGAACGGCGAAGTGTTAGTTGTGGAACGACTGGGCGGACAAACCTATCTCTACGTCAAGATTGCGGGTGGAGACACGCTAGTCGTGCAAACAGACGGAGATAATGCCAGCCAGTTGCGCGATCTTGTTCCTGTCCACATTAGCGGCGAGCTTTGTCATCTGTTTGACTTACAGGGTGAAGCCGTTTCAAAAACTCGTCGTCACCACCTAGCCGTTAGTAAATAAATGAACAGCAATACCAGCACAGGCTCAACAATCAAGCTGAATGAAGCATCTCTGTTTCGTTTAGCTGGAAACGTGCGCGTACCCAATTACGATCGCCATCAAATTACTAATGGGATTGTGCATATTGGGGTTGGTGGATTTCATCGATCGCACCAAGCGCTCTATCTTGATAATTATTTCCATCAGAATCCTGGTAGTGATTGGGGAATTTGTGGTGTTGGATTGCTGGACAATGACTATGACAGGCGTATGCGGGATGCGCTGCTGTCCCAAGATTGTTTGTATACCTTAGTTGAGCGATCGCTAGAAGGAGACCCCGCTCGAATCATTGGCTCAATCACTCGATACCTGTTTGCACCAGACAATCGTCAAGCAGTTATTGAAGCATTAGCAGATCCCAAATGCCGAATTGTTACTCTAACGATCACTGAAAGCGGCTACTACTACATTGAAGGAAGTGGCAATTTTGATGTAAACCACCCGACGATGCAGCACGATTTGCAACATCCTGACCAACCAATTGGGACATACGGTTTTTTGACAGCCGCACTCGAAAAGCGGCGTAAAAAGGGGTTGGCACCGTTTACAGTCTTGTCCTGCGACAATATCCAGGGCAACGGCAACATGGTGCGGAAAATGCTAACAACATTTGCCGAAATGGGCGATCCAGAGTTAGGACGTTGGATTGCTGAACACGTTGCGTTTCCAAACTGCATGGTCGATCGCATTACTCCGCTGACAACCCCAGCAGATATCAACATGGTGGCCCAACAGTTTGGTATTGATGATGCGTTTCCATGCGTCGCGGAGCCTTTCACCCAGTGGGTAATCGAAGATACCTTTTGTGCAGGCAGACCCGATTGGGAATCCGTTGGCGTACAGATGACTAAGAATGTTCATCCCTATGAAATGATGAAAATTCGGCTGCTCAATGCCAGCCATATGCTGATTGGCTATCTCGGCTCTCTGGCAGGTTATACCTACGTTTATGAAGTCATGGCCGATCCCTTGTTTCAGCAAGCAGTCGCTAACCTCATGGATGAGGTGACACCAACACTCCAACCCGTTCCTGGGATTGATTTAGACGATTATAAAAAAACTTTAATTGAACGGTTTTCCAATCCCAAAATTCGCGATCAGCTTCCGCGCCTTTGCCTGAATGGATCGGCCAAAATTCCTAAGTTTGTTTTGGGATCGATTCGCGATAAATTACAACTTGAAGGTGCGATCGATTACCTAAGTTTAACGATTGCTGCTTGGTGTCGATACATCAATAGTCATGATGAACAAGGGCAACCTATTCCCATTGATGACCCATTAGCAGACATCCTCACTCAACGCGCCAGTTTGAGTGAATTAGATCCCAGACCATTACTCAGCCTCACTGAAATTTTTGGAGATTTAGTAGAGTCGCCACGTTTCGTTGAGGCTGTTGGTGACCAGTTGCGTAGTTTGCATGAGTTCGGTGCTAAAGGAACGCTAGCCCGATTCTCGTAAGCACCATCCCCATCCGTGAGGAAACTTATTTGACACTGCCACGGCTGCACTACGTTAAAGCCGTGGGATTCTCCCCTCTAGCCCAGCTCTATGTCTACGAGCGCAAAGGGAAATTCAGCAGCCAGTACAGCGCAATCTTTATTGAGATCCTTCTTTCCCATCTTCCCTCTCGCGCAAGCATCTATCTTAAGGCAGATTCTCCTGAGCGAGTAACTCAGCTTCAATGGAGAAGACCGTGTATGTATACGGATGAATATTCATGAAGCGCGACGCCACAGGCAAGTTTCTTAGCAATTGGAACTCGGAGATGAAACAACGAGTGAGCGTATCTGTGACTAATACAGCATGGCGATCGCTCGATAAAGAGGCTAACAGGCAAGGAATTTCTCGCTCTGAAGTCATCGAACGCTTTGCCCGCACTCTTGAAGGCGAACAGTTGTTCTGTGCCCAAGAAACTGAGGGCAAGGTAGCAACGATTCTTGAAAGCATTGCGGATGCTTTTGTCGCCTTCGATCGCGACTGGCGCTACACCTACGTGAATCGGGCGGCGGCTAAAATCCTGCACAAAACCCCAGAAGAGCTAGTGGGAAAACACGTTTGGAATGAGGTTTTTCCTGAGTTGGTCGGTGGAAT
The DNA here is from genome assembly GCA_014695175.1 of Microcoleus sp. FACHB-DQ6. Classification (GTDB taxonomy): domain Bacteria; phylum Cyanobacteriota; class Cyanobacteriia; order Cyanobacteriales; family Microcoleaceae; genus Microcoleus. The sequence continues at coordinate 11,715 of JACJNV010000145.1, forward strand.
TGCCTATCGGGAACTACATCGGGCAGCGATCGAACAGGTTCCTGTTTCCTGGGAAGAATTTGGGGAGCCGGTTCAGCGTTGGTTAGAGGCGAATGCCTATCCCTCTGCGGAGGGTGTAGCGGTTTATTTTCGAGATGTGAGCGATCGCAAGCTTGCGGAGGCAGAACGAGAACGGTTGTTGCACGAGCTGGAAATTGAACGCGCCCGATTTGAAGCCGTTTTGCGACAAATGCCTGCTGGAGTCATGATTGCCGATGCGGCATCCGGTAAATTAGTTCTGGCGAACGAACAAACCAAGCAAATTGTTGGGTATGGCTACGAACAGTTGCTTGCTATTGAGGAATATGCACCCATTATTCCAAGTGAAATCTTTCACTTAGATGGTCAACTCTATTCGCCTCATGAGTATCCATTGGTGCGATCGCTAAAAACAGGTGAAGTCGTTACCAACGAAGAGATAGAAATTCATCGAAATGATGGTAGCCGCATTTCCATTAACGTCAACTCAGCACCAATTTTAGATAACCAGGGGCAGATTGTTGCAGCCGTTGTTGTCTTCCAAGACGTGAGCGAACGCAAACGTGTAGAGCAAGCCTTACGCGAGAGTGAATCGCAGCTACGAGCTTTATTTGAGGCAAATATCATTGGCATTATTATTGGCGATTTTCAAGGCAATATTCTGGAAGTCAACGAGGCTTGGTTAGCAACTTTAGGCTACAGGCGAGAAGAAGTTTTATCGGGAGAGGTAAACTTCCTGGAGATTACTCCACCAGAGTTTCGGCATTTAGACGAGCAAGCAATGGCACAGATGAAACAAGTTGGTCGCCATGCGCCGTTTGAGAAAGAATACATTCGTAAAGATGGTCGCCGAGTTCCCGTTTTAATTGGGACTGCCTATTTAGGAGGACCCAACAATTTAGGTGTAGGCTTCTTAATCGACTTGACAGAGCGCAAACGCTTGGAATCAGAACTGCGGCAGCGAGAGCAACAGTTCAAAATGGTGGCTGAAAATGCCCCGGATATTATTAGCCGAATTGATGCAGAGTTTCGCCATCTTTATGTCAGCCCTTCTATAGAACTGGCAACAGGTATTCCATCAGAGCAATTTCTCGGCAAGACTAATGCCGAGCTAGGAATTCCAGAAGACAACTATCGTGTTTGGCATGACAGTTGGCGGCAAGTCTTTGCAACCGGCTCCGAACAGACAATTGAATTTAAGTTTCCGACTTCTTATGGTATTCGATGGTATCAGTCGCGTATTGTCCCTGAATTTGCTCCTGATGGCTCCGTAGAAACGGTACTGGGGATTACTCGTGATGTGACCGATTACAAACAAGTTGAACAGGCATTACGAGAGAGCGAACAACGCTTGCGATTAGCACTGACAGCGGCTCAGATGGTTGTCTGGGATATGGATTTGCAGAGCAATCGAGTGGTGTGTTCTGCTAATGCTCTAGACATTTGGGGTCTTTATGAAGGGACGGGAGAAGAGTTTGTTGCGCTCATTCATCCAGACGATCGACAACAGGTGCTCCAAGCGACGGTAGGGGCATTGGCTGGAGAACAGCCCTACGCACCTGAGTATCGGGTAATTTGTCCAGACGGCGTTGTGCGCTGGCTCAACAGTCAGGGGCAAGTCTATCGGGATGAGACGGGGCAAGGAGTTCGCATGATTGGCGTTTCGGTTGATATTACAGAACGCAAACTGATCGAAGCAGAACGCGATCGCCTTTTAAAACGAGAACAAACTGCCCGACTCGAAGCCGAAACCGAACGCAAGCGGTTGCATGACATCCTGATGCAATTGCCTGCCATGATTGCCATTGTTAAAGGTGCCGATCTTGTGTATGAATTTGCCAATCCAAGCTACCTGCAAGGGACTGGACGCACTCCAGGCATTATTGGGAAATCAATACAAGATGTTTTCCCGCAGATAGAGGGGCAAATTTACTTTGAAGCGTTTGAACAGGTTTACCGGACGGGAGAAACATTTATTCGGGAGGAGTCACCTACTTACTGGGATCGGAACGGCGATGGGGTGTTGGAAGAAGCATTTTTCCACTGCATCTTTGCGGCTTGGCGGGATGCTGAGGGAACCATTCAGGGTGTGTTGATTTATAACATTGAAGTGACAGCCCAGGTGCGGGCAAGGCAACAGATTGAGGAATTACTGGCAGAACTTCAGCACAAGGAGAGACAGCAGCAATTTCTGATCGAATTGAATGATGCGATTCGTGCCATTCAAGACCCCAAGGAAATTATGTGGCAAGTGGTTTGTTCCACAGGGCAACATTTCCAAGTCACTCGCTGTACCTACGGCGAAATTGATTCTACTCAGGAATATGTCATTGTCGATCGCGACTATTGCAATGGTGTAATCAGCGTGGTGGGTAGCCATCACATGGATTCGTTTGGTCGTGAACTCATTGCTGAATTAAAGCAGGGCAAAACTATTGTCGTAGATGATGTCGATCGCGATCCTCGGACGGCCGGATCGGGGGCTGCTACCTTTGACGCAATTCAAACCAAATCTCTCCTGTGTGTTCCCTTAGTGAAAGAAGGGCGATTTGTTGCATTGTTGGTATTGCACCATGTGGCTCCCCGGCGCTGGACGGAGGAAGATGTGGTGCTGATGGAGCGAATTGCTCAAAAAACCTGGCTAGCCGTGGAGCGATCGCGGGCGGAAGAGGAATTGCGAGAAAGTGAAGCTAATCTGCAACTCGCGCTGAACGTCGGACGCATGGGAACGTGGGACTGGGATATACAGATGGACACTGTAACCTGGTCTGATGGACACTTTGCCATCGTAGGACTTCAACCAAATGAGTACGAACCCAGCTATGAACTGTGGGCTAAAAGTGTTCATCCAGACGATATAGCCGTAGCAGAAGCAGCAATTCAACAAGCTCGGCTGGAGCGAACGGAGTATCACCACGAATATCGCATCCTTTGGCAGGATGGTTCCATTCATTGGGCAGAAGCCAGAGGACGGTTTACCTACAATACACAGGGAAAGTCGATCCACATGATCGGCATTCTCATTGACATCACACAGCGCAAGCAAGCCGAACAGGAACGGGAACAACTACTAGAGCGCGAACGCATTGCCCGTTCAGAGGCAGAAGCGGCACAGCATCAATTGGCCACTATTTTTGAAACGTCTCCGATTGGACTGGCCCTATTAGATGAAAAGCAGCGATTTATTGCCATCAACGAAGCATTAGCAGAAATTAATGGATTAACCCGGGAGCAACATTTAGGACATTCCATTCCAGAACTTTTTGGTCAATTCGAGCCCAAATTAGTTGAAGTCTTTCATCAGATCTACACCACCGGAAATCCCTTTATTTCACCAAACTTTGCGGTGAATGTTCCCGGACGCGGCGATCACCGTCCCGGTTACTACAACGTTTACTATCTTCCGACTGTTAACTCAAATGCTCAGGTTGAAGGGGTTTTAGTTTATGTAGTCGATGTGACTGAGCGCCTCAGGTTAGACCTTGCCCAACGCTTTCTCTCTGAGGCGAGTGCTGTGCTGGCATCCTCACTCGATTATCAAACGACTCTAGAGCGAGTCGCGCAGCTTACAGTGCCGAAATTAGCGGACTGGTGTACGGTCCACATGATAGAAGAGGATGGTGCGATCGAGCAGATTGCGGTTGCTCACATCGACCCTGCAAAACTGGAATGGGCACATCAGATTAGAGATAAGTATCCTATGAATCCGGATGACCCTCGCGGTGCTGCATTTACACTGCGAACTGGACAACCTGATTTGGTGCCGGAGATTCCCGATGAACTGTTGGTACAGGCAGCGCGTGACTCAGAGCATTTAGACATTCTGCGACAGGTTGGATTCAAATCGGTAATGACGGTGCCACTACGAACTCAGGCACGAATTCTAGGGGTCATTTCCTTTATCTCCGCCGAATCTGGACGCCAGTACACCCCGACAGATTTGGAACAGGCAGAGGAATTGGCTCGTCGTGCTTCTTTGGCGATCGACAATGCTCAGTTGTACCGGGCGGCTCAACGCGATCGCACAAAAGCAGAAGCCGCTAACCGAATTAAAGACGAATTTTTAGCCGTATTGTCCCACGAGTTGCGATCGCCCCTCAATCCGATTCTGGGCTGGACAAAATTGCTCCGAACTGGGCGATTAGATGGCACAAAAACGCAGCAAGCGCTGGAAACGATCGAACGCAACGCCAAGCTGCAAGCCCAATTAATTGAGGACTTGTTGGATGTCTCGCGCATTCTGCAAGGAAAAATGACGTTAAACGTTGCTCCTGTGAATCTACCGGCAATGATTGAGGCTGCCCTAGAAACAGTACGACTGGCAGCCGAAGCCAAACACATTCAACTCCAGACCACATTTAATCCTATTTCAGGAACGGTTTCAGGCGATAGCAATCGCCTCCAACAAGTAGTCTGGAACCTCCTCTCCAACGCTGTCAAGTTCACCCCAACCGGAGGACGCATCGACGTGGAACTAGAACAGGTTGGTATGTACGCTCAGATTCAAGTTAAAGATACTGGAAAAGGCATCAAACGAGAGTTCTTACCCCATGTGTTTGACTACTTCCGCCAAGAAGATGGTACAATAACCCGACAATTCGGCGGATTGGGATTAGGGCTGGCGCTCGTCCGTCATTTTACCGAACTGCATGGAGGAACCGTTCAAGCAGACAGCTTAGGACAGAACTTAGGGGCTACATTTACCATCCGGCTACCGATAAACATCGTAGAGCCGGAACCCTCTTCTGATGACAGGCATTCAGAAAGTGCGGCAGACTTAGCAGGTGTTCGGGTCTTGGTTGTGGACGACGATGCAGATATGCGGGAGTTGGCAGCATTCACCCTGATGCAATCTGGCGCACAAGTTACGACAGCCGCTTCGGGGGTACAGGCGTTGGCCCTCCTGAATCAATCTGTCCCCGATCTGCTCTTATGTGACATTGGAATGCCAGAGATGGATGGCTATGCCCTGATTCGGCAAATTAGAAAGTGGTCAACCCAACAGGGAGGCACGATTCCTGCGATCGCACTTACTGCCTATGCCGGAGAGATCAATCAGCAGCAAGCCTTAGCTGCCGGATTTCAGATGCATATCTCCAAGCCTGTTGAACCTGAAGAATTGGTAAATGCGATCGCCCGTTTGCTGAGACACTGAATGATTTGAGGATTAGCTATCATGCTGCTTGGTATAGATTTAGGAACAGGCTCTGCTAAGGCATTGCTCCTAGCGACAGACGGAACCACTATAGGTGAAGCATCAAGCTCTTATCCCGTTCATTCACCCCACCCTGGATGGGCTGAGTCGGAACCAGAAGATTGGTGGTTAGCTGTTGCCTCGGCTGTTAGGAAGGCAGTGGGAGATCGCGCCGATCGGGTAGAGGCGATCGCACTTTCAGGACAAATGCACGGTGTTGTCCTAGCTTCCGAGTCGGGTCAGCCCCTGCGCCCTGCTATCCTCTGGGCAGATACTCGCTCTAGTGCCACGCTTAACACTTATCATTCGCTCGATGCTGCTATTCTAGAGCGCTTGGGCAACCCGATTACGGCTGGAATGGCGGGCCCCACTTTGTTGTGGCTACGAGAACACGAGGCTACTGTCTACACCGAAGCGCGTTGGGCACTCCAGCCAAAAGATTGGCTGCGGTTACGGCTGACTGGAGAAGTCGCAACCGAACCATCTGATGCTAGCGGTACTTTGCTTTACGATGTTGTATCGGACAACTGGGCTGGGGAAGCAATCGGGGCGCTGAATCTACGTGGTGATTGGTTACCAAAAATTATCCCCTCTAGTGCGATCTCCGGCTACCTAACAACTATTGCTTCTGAGCATCTCGGCTTACCTGTTGGCTTACCGGTTATCGCTGGTGCTGCGGATACCGCAGCGGCGGCACTTGGTAACGGACTACTAGAGCCTGGATTGGTTCAACTAACGATCGGCACAGGCGCTCAAATCATTACACCTCGATCGCAACCAATTATCGATCGTCATGGTCGTACCCATCTCTATCGAACCGCCCTACCTAACCAGTGGTACACCCTTGCAGCAATGCAAAATGCCGGGTTAGCGCTTGAGTGGGTGCGAGGTATCCTCGGCTTGAGCTGGCAGGAAGTCTATACTAAAGCGTTTTCTGTTCCCCCAGGATGTGAAGGGTTGACATTTTTGCCGTACCTCACGGGTGAGCGAACTCCACACCTTGATCCATATATACGTGGGGCATGGGTGGGGCTGGGACTTCATCACACACAGGCGCACCTGATGAGGGCAGCTTTAGAGGGAGTTGCTTTTGCCTTGCGACAAGGTTTTGAGGCACTTGAAGCAACAGGTTTTAAGGCGACAGAACTGCGTTTAGCAGGCGGTGGAACTGCAGAAATGCCTTGGAAACAATTACTGACCGATGTATTGAGAATACCCCTCTATGCAACTACAGTTGCTGCGGCTTCCGGACGTGGTGCTGCTCTACTGGCGGGTATCGGAATTGGCGTATACGCAGATGCTAATGACACCATCAAACTGGCAGCCACACCAATGCTTGCTGCCTCTCCCCAATCAGTTGATCCAATCCTAGAAGAGGCTTGGTTTCGATATCAATCCCTTTATCCACGACTTAAAAAAACGTCATAGGAGTTATGCCTAAAGGAGGAGGTACTAGAACCTATCCACAAATTACTCTTAAGCTAAGACTGTTTAACATCAGTCAAATAAAATACCTAAATTTACTACAAGAAGAGGGAGATATTACATGAATATATTAGCTGGAATTAAGCTACCAAAATCAGCCGAAACCTCGGATGTATATATACGGTGTAATGAATCGGTCTCTATAAACTACCAGGAAGATGACAAAAAAGTTGTTTTATCTCGGGGTGGTGTTGTCTCCTCAAATTCTTACTTTAATTCGTTTTACGAGAGATATTATACTCAATATACAACTCTTAGCTCTATCTACTATGTGCTGAAACTTGAAGGCGATTTTAAAGTTTCTGTTTACCGAGAATTTGATGGACAAAAAAACAAAGAAATAATTTCTGAAGAGAGCTTTGAGAAATGTCAATTCTCTGACCCTGTAAAAATCTCACCAATAAATCTCCTTCAAGGTAAAAAAGCGGGCAGAATATATTTTGAAATAACTTGTTCTAGTGAACAGGGTGAATTTAAAGGGGCATGGATAGCAACCGATCAAAGTAAAACTAGAGAAGCATCCTTGGGAATTGTAATTTGCACCTTTAAAAAAGAGGACTTCATACAAAATACATTAAGTGCAATTTTTCAAGATGAATTACTAGAAACCAAGGACTTTAAAGTATTCGTTGTTGATAATGGTAGAACTTTAGATGAAGCTGATTTCGGAAAGCCAAAACTGAGGCTAGTTCCTAATATAAATGCTGGTGGAAGCGGGGGCTTTACCAGAGGGTTGGTCGAAGCTTTAGAGGAAGAAAAATATTCTCACTTTTTGCTTATGGATGATGATATAGAGTTAGAAAGTGAATGTATTTATAAATTATTTCCTTTGTATGAATACGCCAATTCTGATTTTGCTGTAGCGGGTGGACTGCTAAATTTACAAAAAAAGTATATGTTGTATGAAGCAGGAGCATCGTACAACGCCTATTCTAAAACTAGAGGATTTGGACCTGGGGCATTAATTGCTTTAAATTATAATATCGATTTACGAGATTCTAATTCTCTCAACAGGTTGCTGAAGGAAGAAGATGTAGATTATGGCGGATTTTGGTTTTTCTCTTTTTCTAAGGAACTCGTTGAACAAACTAAATTACCGCTGCCTTTATTTATCAAAATAGATGATGTAGAGTTTGGCTTAAGAATAAAAGAGTTGGGCAATAACATTGTAGCTTTTCCATCACTGGCGGTGTGGCATCAACCAGCGGCGGCCAAAAATGTAAATTGGGAAAATTATTATTATATCCGCAATGATTTAATAGCTTATTCCATCCATTATTCTCCAGAATATATGGCTGCAGTTGAGCATTTGACAAAAGTAATACTTCAGGCTTTAGCAAAATTTGATTACAATCATGTAGAGATGGTTGTAAAAGCTTTTGAAGACTATCTAAAAGGCCCAGATTTTATCAAAAACACTGACCCAGAAAGCTTTCACATGAGCATTGTAAAGCTTAGTAAAAGCTATAACAACCAAAATGAGGTAGATAAAGTAGCTGGTACTAACCTTTTGACTAGGTGGTTTAAAGTTGCTGCTGAAGGTAGTAATGAATGGTCATCCGTAAGGGAAAAATGGAAAAGTGCTGCCCAGGAGATAACATCTACTATATTTTGGCAGCAATACCTTGGGCTAAAGAAATAGAATTGACCGCCTCCACTGGTTGATGGTTGACAGCTTAGGCCGCCAGCAACTCAACCATTCACAACAAAAGCGCCTTGGGATTAATTGTGGTAGTTGACACTCCCCCGTCACAACGTAGCTTGACGGGGGATTCTTCCTTCACAGCTTGATGCCAAGTAAAAGCAGTGCCTTTACTTGGTCTTACTCTAGGTTCAGAAGCTACTGAGGTATGCCCTACGTCTCAAATTCGGAATAGTAAATTCGAGTTCACTGTTGACGGTTGACTGTTCACGGCGTCAACAGTCAACAGTCAACCGTCAACAGTCAACATCATTCCGGTGTAACCGGAAATGATATGAAAGCCAATTTACAGCAGATGGCAAGCTTATAGACCAATACGGTTCAGATAAGACCGATCCCCCCTAGCCCCCCTTAAAAAGGGGGGGACAAGAAGTTGCTCTTGCGTCCCCCGTATTAAGGGGGATTTAGGGGGATCTCCGGGGAATTAACAGTGTTAACTGAACCGTATTGGCTTATAGACGGCAATAGCAGCATTTAGAAAACCAGTTTTTTAGATGTTGAGGATTAATTAAATCAAGTACGAAGTGCGACCCGAATTTAGTATCAGATGGAAGCAACTTGAGTTAAATGATGACATAATCTTCGCCCACAACAGATTGAGTGACCTGTGGTTCCGGCTCTATTGGGTCGCTGTAATGAGTGTCAATGTATTTCATGAAACTTTCCCGATAAGCTTTGAGATGCGAGTTAAGTGCTTCGATATCCTGCTCTCCTGTCGCGAAACCCCTCTCTCTTCTGAAGTGACCGGATTCCTTAACAAAAGCCATGTCAACTTGCCACAAAGCTGAATCAACCGGGCGATATGACAAATCAACAATATCGTAAGCTGCGAAGCCTTGGGACTTCATAAAACTCATTACATCATACATCTGACCGAACAAAGTAACTTCTACAATTACATATTCAGTCTGCTGCAAAATCTCAGTTGCTCCTGCTAAAACATCTAATTCTTGTCCGTCTACATCAACTTTAATTAAATACGGGCCTGGCAAATTTCTTTCCCTGCATATTCCATCCAGGGTAATTGCTGGTATTTTTCTCAAATAAGGATCGCTGCTGTCAGTAACGCGATTTTCAGAAATGGAAGAATGCAACATAGAGGGACTGACGTTAAGCGTGAAAACTCCCGCTTCTTTGGTCGCTGCAGCGATAATGTATTCTGCACTTTTGAGCTTGCGGCAAATTTTGGCGAGATAAGGTTCATTTTCGGCGATGGGTTCAATTAGCAAATGTCGGGAATTAGGGAAAGTATCGTAAAGGTTAAAAGTTCCCAAGGCCGCACCGACATCAATCACAGTTTTTGGTTCAAAACCTAACTGTTTAGCCAGCAGCAAGCTGCCTGACATCGAGTTTCTGAGAATTCCTGTTTGTTGGCTCACAATTTTTTCCTGATTTCAATGTGGATATAATTAATATTATGTCTGGCAGCAGAGTTATTGTATGTCCGAATAATGAAACGAAGCAATCGCAAACCTCGGCGATTGCTTCCCTTCGGATCGCAATGACAGAAATAGGTTTTAACTGAGATGTTGCACCATTCTAAAGCAGTTTTTTAGGAACAGGCATCTTGCCTGTTCCACAAAGAGTGAATTTTATTGTGGAACAGGCATCTTGCCTGTTCTTGAGTATGGTGCAAGATGTGAGTTTCAACGCAACCTGCTACGATTTCGCCGACTTCTGCGCCTTGTTTTCCGGTTCGACAGATTGCAAAGCTTCGTCGAGAATTGCCCGTGCTTCTTCGGCTTTACTTCTAGCTTCTCGATAGCGGACATTAGCTTGAGCGAAGTTTTTGAGAACCTTGAAACCATCTTTCAAACGACCAATTTCCTCGGCAGTTACAGCCTCATCGGTAAACAAAATGTCGATCGCAGCCCGGATTTTGAGTGCTTCTTCGCGGGATTCCATGACTTTCAATTTGAGACTTGCCAAATTGCTCAAAATCTGGACGGCTTCAGTAATCGCGTCCTCGCCTTCAGACGCAGCATCTTCGATATCCTTAACTTCAACAAACTGCTTGGGCCCAAATCCCTCCACGAGTTCCGTAGGCAGCTTGCCCTCATCCATGAGATCCATCAGCCGATCCATCGCTTCTTCCCGGGCTTTGGCTGAATCTTTCCCTTTGACAGTTAAAATAATTTCGGGGCTTTGAGGAAGTGTATAGCGAACCATATTTTGACAGCCTGTGCGCGAAAACAATTGAATGATATTTTATCTTTATTCGATCGCCAGTTGCAGCTATCGATCCGCTCCATTACCAACCGCTTGCCAAAACTTGACACATATACACTCAAAAGGAACCCTCGACAATGAAAGATAAATTTCTTAACTTTCTCAACTTGATTTTAGTAGCTGATGTATTTTTCGTCTTTGCCAGTTTTGCGTGGTTTGCGATCGCAGTAGCAGGTCGATCGACCGGGGTGAATCTCGGTTTTGATTTGTGGTACAGTCTCTGGCAGCCCGTATTTAATCCCGCCCTGGGAATTCTTATGGGCGGTGCTATTCTCAGCGGTATAATTAACCAAGTTTCTAAACGCCTCAATCCCAAGTAAAATTGATGTTTTGTTGGAGACGGTGATTGGCGATGCTACTTAGTTGGCGATCGAACTTGTGGGATGCGTCAGAAATGAGGCACTCCATTAGGTCGATTAAGCTTAAAAATACATAAGTAGTCAAAAGCGAGTGAAAAGCTCTCTGAATGAGCGATCTCTTAGGAAAGCAATCACAAAAGTTATGATAGCTTTACATTCTGTAACAGAGTAAAGTTTATTTTCGCCTACCTATTTACGTTGAAAATCACGATTGGGCGATCGGGATCTAAAAAAATCAAGTCATGTTCTGAGTAACAAAAGTCGGGCATTAATTATGGGAGAACAAAAATGTATCGGTATCCTCACCAGCGGGGGTGACTGTGCAGGCTTAAACGCAGTTATCCGAGCCGTTGTCCACCGCGCAACGGGAACTTACAATTGGAAAGTGATGGGCATTCGTCAAGCCACCAAGGGATTGATGAGTCGTCCCCCTCAAGCAATTCCCTTGGATATTGAGAAAGTAGACTCGTGGCTCACCATTGGCGGTACGATGCTAGGCACGACAAATGAGGGCAATCCTTTTGCCTTCCCGATGTCTGATGGGACTCTACGCGATTGTTCTGAGGACATTATCGAAGGCTATCACCAACTAGGTTTGGATGCCTTAATTGGCATTGGTGGCGATGGCAGTCTTGCCATTCTCAGGAAGATTGCTCAACAAGGTAATTTGAATTTAGTTGCTATTCCTAAAACTATTGATAATGATGTCGGAATTACTGAGCGTTCTATCGGTTTTGATACGGCTGTCAATATTGCTACTGAAGCACTAGATCGCTTGCATTTTACTGCGGCTAGTCACAGTCGCGTTATGATTGTTGAAGTCATGGGACGCGATGCCGGACATATTGCGATCAGTGCCGGAATTTCTGGGGGAGCTGATATAATTCTGATTCCGGAAATCCCTTACAAAATTTCCCAAATCTGTGCCCAAATTCAAGAACGCCAAGACCGGGGAAAAAACTACTGTTTAATTATAGTAGCGGAGGCAGTTCGCACAGAAGCAGGCGAGTTAGTAATGCACACAAATCGCTTAGGTCAAAGTCGATTAGGCGGAATTGGTCAGTATTTAGCTGATACAATTTCTGACTGTAGCGGTGCAGAAACTCGCGTCACCGTTTTGGGACATACTCAACGCGGGGGAACTCCTTCACCGCTAGAAAGATTAATTGCTTCGGCTTTTGGCGTGGCAGCAGTTGATTTAGTTGCCGAAGAGAAATACGACTGCATGGTATCTTGGCAAAAGCGGGAAGTTGTGAGCGTTCCTCTGGAAGATGCGATCGCCAAATACAGACCTGTAGAGTTCAATGGTACTCTGGTTAAAACGGCCCGCGGTTTAGGGATTTGTCTGGGAGACTAAACAATTACCCGTCCGATTTCTCAAAGGTTTAGTCGGGGACGCACTCAGAACCACGAAACTGGGTTAACCGAGACTGAGGGTTTTAAGCCAGTGTATTGTGGTTAAAAAACCAAGGTGCTCACCGACAGTGCTTCCAGGACTAATATTAACCTGGAAGTAGTGGCGTTTCAACTATGATTAGTGTACCTTGCAATTAGTTCCGAGCGAGTATCGACCTCGAGTGCGATCGCGCTCGGAACTACAAAATACCGCACCAAGTAGAAAGGTGAGAAATTGACACCATTTACTGCACAAATTAGAGTGCGCCATTACGAAATGGACGCCCTCGGTCACGTCAATAATGCTGTCTACCAGCATTATTTAGAACACGCTGCGATCGAACATTTAGAACACTTGGGATTTACACTCGATCGCTACCGGGAACTGGGCGGCGTCTTTGTAATGCGGCGGATAGAGATTGACTATTTGCGATCGGCCGCTGCGGGCGATCGATTGGAGATATCCACTTGGATCGAACAAATGCGCGGCCCGCGCGCTGTCCGCCGCTACGAAATTCGCTTAGCTGGAAGTGACGAAATCTTGTTAAAAGCCGAGGCGCTTTGGGTTTGGGTTGAAGTTACCACCATGCGACCGCGAGCAATTCCCAAACAAATAATTGATATTTTTGAATCACAATCTCAAGCATTACCAACATAGAGAAAAAATCAACTATTATATTTGCAAAATCCTATAAAAATCTATTGGTTTGTAGTGAGGACTTCAGTCCCCTATTCCGCGTTTGTAGAAGTGCAAAAAGTTGATTGTCGCCGGGGCCGCAAATCCCGATGGCAAAAAGTCGGATCCCCCGCCTGCCAGTTTGGATGTCACAGAGGTACGATGGAATATAGGGAGGGAGGCCAAGCCGGCGAAGGTTAAGCTTGGTGACAATACCCACAGGAAGGAAAAAATGACACTTAACTTGCGGCGACCGATTTTAATAGGCGGAATAGGACTTTCAGCAGCGCTGTGGCTGCTGGAAACTCTACAGCATTCGGGTTCAGAAATGGGCGAAACGGCACTCATCGGCTTGGCTGCTGCCGGTGCGGGGTATTGGTGGTGGAAGCAACAATCCCCCAAACTCGAACTCGCACTCCCGCAACCCCTGGCGAACCGGGAAGCAGCCGAAAAAGCGATCGCGACTTCCGAAGCCACTATTAAATTGCTGGCTTCAGAAGCTCCAAACTCCGCCGATCCGGCGAATCTAACAGCAAAGCTCGATCGGCTCAGAAGCGAATTAGACAGACAAGATTTGCGGATTACCGTCACGGGCGGCAAAGCTGTCGGCAAAACTGCCTTAATTCAAGTTTTAAATTCTAATTGGGCATCTCAACACCCGCAAAAGCTTAGTTTACAAGAAACAGCACCGCTATTTGCTAATACAAATGCCGATGCCAAAATCAATGGTGATTTAGCGCTGTTTGTGACAGCGGGCGACATCACAGATTCCGAATTTCAAACATTATCTCAGCTAGCTGCTGCAGGTCAGCGCGTGCTGCTAGTCTGGAACAAACAAGACCAATATTTGCCAGAACAGCAGTCGCAGGTTTTGCACTCTTTGCAGCAAAAAATGCAAGGAATATTGGGGACAGAAGATATAATTGCGATCGCAGCTTCTCCCAATGCTATTAAAGTGCGCCGACACCAAGCCGACGGCACAGTTCAAGAACGCATCGAAAAGCAAGTCTCTCAACTCTACCCGCTGACGGAAATATTGACTAAAATCTTAACTGAAGAACGGCAACAGTTGGTCTGGGCGAGTGCAGTGCGCGAGGCTGCAAGTATCAAGTTAGAGGCAAAAACCTTATTAAATGCAGTCAGGCGCGATCGGGCAATTCCGATTATCGAACAATATCAGTACATCGCCGCCGCCACCGTGTTTGCTAATCCGGTTCCCGCTTTAGACTTGCTAGCAACAACCGCCATCAGCACCCAACTCGTAATCGATCTCGGCGCTATCTACCAGCGAAAGTTTTCCTTAGACCAAGCTAAGACAGTAGCGGCTACTTTGGCTAATCAAATGTTCAAATTGGGATTAGTAGAACTGTCTACTCAAACTATTACTGGACTGCTGAAAAGCAATGCCGTCACCTATGTAGCAGGAGGCGCGGTGCAGGGAATTAGTGCAGCATATTTTACCAGAATAGCAGGACTGAGTTTAATTGAATATTTCCAAAGTCAAGAACTGGAAAATGCTGCCAAAGGCATTTTCAATCTCGACCAGTTGACTAAAACTTTGCAAGCAGTATTTACGCAAAATCAGCAAGTTTCCTTCTTGCAATCTTTCGTCAACCAAGTCGCGAGTCGCCTTTCATCTCAGGTATCTGGGCCCGAAACCGTTAAGTCGGCGGCCAATTAAGTAAAATCAAGGAACAGGCAAGATGCCTGTTCCACAAGACAGTTTTTCTGTTGTGGAACAGGCATCTTGCCTGTTCCCCGGCAGAGCCTGGAAACCAGTTAATATTTTCCTTCTTGCTTCTTCCTTCTGTTATACAATCAAAGACAGTTTGCACGATGATACAAACTCACCCAAAAATACTAACCTTTGAACAATTTATAGAAGACAAACCCGATAACAAATCCTACGAACTCCACGACGGGGTAATGGTTGAAATGCAGCCAACAGGAGAACACGAAGATATCACAGCATACCTTGTTCAAGAATTTACGCTGCTCTACACCCAACTGCAACTTCCATACCGCATTCCCTCGAAAGCGCTAGTTAAGCCACCAGCTAAAGATACAGGATATATTCCTGATGTTTTGCTATTAAACCGTCAGGCTTTAGCGTCGGAACCCTTATGGTTGAAGTCAGCAACAATCACCCAAGGAACATCTATCCCGCTACTTGTTGAAGTTGTCAGTACCAACTGGCGCGACGATTATCTCAAAAAGTTGGCAGATTACGAAATGATGGGCATCCTCGAATATTGGATTGCGGATTATGCTGCATTCGGCGGAATACGTCATATTGGCGACCCCAAAGAACCCACCATCTCGGTTTGCCAGCTTGTGGACGGAGAGTATAGAATTACACAGTTCAGAGGCAGCGATCGCATTATTTCACCTACATTTCCCAATATGGAGCTGAATGTCGATCAAATTTTCCGAGGCGGCGCCTAGTGTTAGGGAAAAGAACAGGCAAGATGCCTGTTCCACAATAAATTTTTGTTATTGTGGAACAACAGGCAAGATGCCTGTTCCACAATAAATTTTTTGTTATTGTTGTGGAACGGGCATCTTGCCCGTTCAATATTTTTTGGAAAACTCAAAAGTAAAAAATTATAAATTTATGAAAAATTGTATTAAAATAAGAAATAGGATTTATAATTCGACGATCAATTATACCTGCTTAAAAAAGCCGATCGCCAATGGCTGACAATTCCATTCAAGAAAATCGCTTATCCCTTGCCCGCGCCAGTTTGCGCGAAGCCCTGGCGCGCTATTCCCACCTGCGCCAAGGGAAAAAAAACTCGAATAATACAGAATTAGAAGCGGCGCTGCAATATCAGTTAGATATCTTAACTTCCACCTCAGAAAAACTAGACCACAACGTCATCCGCATTGCTACTTTCGGCTTAGTCAGCCGTGGCAAGTCAGCCGTATTAAACGCGCTTTTAGGTCAAAAAATTCTGCAAACAGGCCCTCTCAACGGCGTGACTCAGTGGCCGCGTTCCGTGCGCTGGAGTGTGCCTTTATCCTTCCTTGACAGCGACGAATCCCCCCAACCCCCCCTTGGCAAGGGTGGGAAAGGAGGGGTGCAAGTAGAATTAATCGATACTCCCGGACTTGATGAAGTTGGCGGCGAAGTGCGCGGCGAAATGGCGAAACAAGTAACTCGCCAAGCTGACTTAATTCTGTTTGTCGTTGCAGGCGATATCACCCGAACTGAATATCAAGCACTGTGCGAATTGCAAACAGCTCAAAAACCGGTAATTTTAGTTTTTAATAAAATTGACCTTTATCCAGAATTAGACAGAAAAGCTATTTACCAAAGTTTGCAAGCGCTGGGAAATTCTGAAGAGTTAGCAGCCGCTGCGGTAACAGAGCAAACAGATAGCGAAAATTTGTCCGATCGCCCAAACAACTCCTCCGATAAATCTACCGCAAAATCACCGCCTAAAATTGCCAAATCATTAGAAATAGTCATGGTAGCCGCTGAACCCGCGCTGGTGCAAGTGCGGGTGGAATGGTCTGACGGAAGAGTAACTAACGAATGGGAGTCGCCGCCCGCGCAGATAGACGAACTCAAACATAAAATTCTCACAATTCTTAACAGAGAAGGTCGATCGCTCCTCGCTCTAAATGCTTTAGTTGAAGCTAGAGATGCCGAAGCAAACATTGCCCGTCACGTTCTCAAATTGCGACAAACAGAAGCCGAAGATTTAATCTGGCAATTTGCAAAATATAAAGCTTTGGCTGTCGGTTTAAATCCAGTGGCATTCTTGGATGTAATGGGAGCAAGTGTCGCAGATTTAGCCTTAATTCGCTCTTTATCCAGACTTTACGGCTTACCCATGACTGGTTACGAAGCCGGGAAACTTTGGCAGACTATTTTCTCCAGTGCTGGCGGCGTACTTTTGGGAGAATTGGGTAGCAGTTTCCTCTTGGGATTTGGCAAAAGTGCTGCCGCTGCGGCCCCGCACATCGGCTTTTCTACTTTTGCCGGAGTCGCTGTCACTCAAGCTAGTTTAGCAGCTTATGGAACCTACGCTGTCGGTCGCGCCGCCCAAGTTTACTTAGAAAAAGGCTGCACCTGGGGCCCCCTGGGACAAGATACGGTAATTCAAGAAATTCTTGCCACCATCGAGCGTAATACAATTATCGATCGCTTGCAGCAAGAGTTTAAAATTGGCAATTAAAAATTGCCCTAGTAGTTGAGTAGGGTACGTCAGCAGATGGTTATTTGTGAATAATCGAAGAGCTAGGATCTGACGCACCCTAGTGCTTTTACTCTTATACAATTGTCAAAAAAGAATGCAACTGTAGCTAAGCTTCCAACCACGATCTTCCTCAGTGATTCCCAATTATTTAATCGAAAATCGAAAATCGTATTACCGTCTCGCGATTCTAACACCTTCCCTAAAATGGGCGATCGTCGCAATTACCGCTATAGAAAAGTAAAATATTCTAATCAGCCAAAAACAAACCCGCATTGACCAAGAAACAATAGTCGGAGCAATACCTGTGAACTGTACAAATCTGGAATTAACTTTTTTTTCAAAGCTGTCGAGGTCTTTCATCTCCGATTGTTTCGTCGGAATAACCGGAAACTGACCAGTATATACGTAATAACCGATAAAACCAGGCAATCCTACTTTCCTATTCAAAAATGAGTTAGTTAAGGTTGCAGTTTGCGGAGGCGATAATTTATCCGATTCTTCCACTTTTTCCAGCCAAGAATTATATCTAATGGCTGGCGTAATCATGAAAACTAAGGGAACTATAACTATCAACACAGCAGCACTAATTTTGCGACCGTATTGAGGGTGTAAAAGCCTGGTCGCCACACCCACTCCCATACCGATAAAAGCAAATACCAATATATTTAACAGTTCAATAATTTCGATACCCCTCAACAAATCGCCGATAATCAGAATTGTATATAATAATTTGTCGGCTAGTAGCAGAGCGGCCCACTTGATGAGAATTGAAACGCCTACAAGAGTAGCTACAATCGCCACATACCCGATGGCACCTAGAACGTACAGGAAAATCGAACCGGCTTGTTTGAATGATTGCATGGAATTATTCACTCTTGTGAAAGTTTAGGAGTCTGATTGACAAAATTTTTTAAAATTTAGAGCAATCTGGAGTTCCAAATTTGATTTTTAAAATACGATTAGCTTGACATCTTGAAATCAATCTAAAATCTACAATCTACAATCGATCGACAAGTTCCCGCGCCGCCGCTTTGGTGACTTGTGCGATCCGTTCCTTCACAACATCCTCTTCGATCGCCCTCGGCTCTGTTTCTTGTTCGCGATCGATCCCCAACCATAAAAGATACTCGATATTACCGGCCGGGCCAAGTAAAGGCGACCACGTTAAGCCGCGTTGCTGCCATCCTAAAGCTGTGGCTGCCTTCCACACTTGAAAAATCGCATCGGCTTGAGTTGCTGAGTCTCGCACTACGCCTTTTTTCCCGACTCTCTCGCGCCCTACCTCAAACTGCGGCTTTACCAGCAACACCGCTTCTCGCGGTGGTGCCAACAATTCCCACAGCGCCGGTAAAATCTTATCCAGGGAAATAAACGACACATCTACTACCGCCAAATCTGCTCGCGCAGAGTCGCCATAAAGCTCAGTAGCAGTCATGTACCGCAAATTGGCGCGTTCTTTCAAAATTACCCTCGGATCGTTACGCAAGCCCCAATCTGCTTGACCGTAGCCAACGTCTACGCCGTACACTAGGGCGGCGCCGGCTTGCAGCAGACAGTCGGTAAAACCGCCTGTGGAGATGCCGCCGTCGAGACAAATTCTGCCTGCAACGGGAATCGCAAAAACTTCTAAAGCTTTGGCTAATTTGTCGCCGCCTCTAGAAACATAGCGCGATCGCTCTTTGATCTGAATTTTTGCTGAAATATCGACCTCAGTGCCCGGTTTGTCAACTACCTGTTGGTTGATAGAGACTTTCCCAGTCCGAATCAAGGCCTGAGCTTGCTGTCTGGAACTGCACAAATCTAGGCTGACCAATAATGTGTCTAGTCGCTGTTTAGCCAAGGTTTTTAATCTGTACGGATAGGGTTAAGAACAGTACCAGATTAGCACTTACGCACAAGCCCCACTGCTAATTTTTGGCGATTATTTTGGTTTTGCGATTGTCGCGGGGCGATCGCCCCCACCTCACATGATGTGACTGAGATCGCTGTGAGTGTGTAGTTGGATCACAGATAAACATTCATAGAATCACACAATAATTTTTGTTACTAGCGGATGATTTATATGCAGCTAAAAGCGCTACAAATACCATCAAGGCGATCGATCATGAAAACAATTAACTTTCCTATCAGAAATCCGGGCAATTGTCAAGAAAATCCCCTCGCCTTCGTCAGCGGTGACATCATCCACATTCTTTACCCCAACGGCGAAGTAGAAGCAACAACCGCCGAACAAGTGGATCTGGGCCAAACCAAAAATCCCCTGGACAAATGCCTTGTCTGGGGATGTGTTGACGATTTTTAGCACCTGTTTCAAACAAGAATGCAATTGTAGGGAAGCTCCCAACCCTTAATTCATCAGTCATTCCCAATTATTCAAATTTTTAATCTATTATTTTTAATCTATTATTTTTAATCTGAAATCTTTAATCTAAAATTGTATAACCCATAAAAAAAGATCGCTTGGAGGCTGTGAGGCCAAAAAAAGCGATCGATCTAACTGCTGCTAACTGCCAGCCACAAGTGCAATTTGCTGTTAAAAGAATTAGCAAATTGACTTAAATATCTTGTTCGCTCAATTCGCGAATCATGTAATCAAAAGGCTGATCCAAAAAAGGCCCCACAGACAAGCCAGCAGCGGCCACCTGAGCCTTAACCATCTCCTTCATAATGCCAATCCCCATCACCGTCGGGCCAATGGGAACGCTTAGAGAATTGTAAGTTTCCCGCAAACCTTGCAGCACGCGCTCGTCGAGCACGTCGGTACTTCCAGCCACCAGGGCGTAAGTAGCATAGCGCAAGTAGTAGTCCATATCCCGCAGACAAGCCGCGTAGCGACGAGTCGTGTAGGCATTTCCGCCGGGACGGATTAGTTCCGGTTGTTCAGCAAATAGCTGGATACCAGCTTGCTTGACAATTGCTGCAGCATTGCTGTTAATCGCAGCCGCCGCCTGTACCCGTGCCGTGCCCGTTGCAAAATAAGATTTCAACCGATCGATACCATCTCGGTCTAAATACCTACCAGCAACATCATAATTTTCAATCAGGCTCGTCACTGCATCGCGCATAAGTTTCTCTCCCAAAAATCTTTATCAATACTTTGCTATCTGAGACAGACCGCCTATTGTAGACTACTACAAATCGGCGTTTGATTAAGATTTGAGATGGGATTTTCACTCTAGGTAGTCTATCCTCGGCAAACGGCAGCAAAATTCAGCGGTTTGCCTTGTATCTTCAGCCGAAAAATAATCCACAGGGCAAGAATCACGAACTGCCCGGCCGCACTGGACACCAATTTCAAAATTTTGTAGCCATAGATACAAAATAGTGGGTACTGAAGGCCTACGATCGCCCAAACAGTCTGAAATCGGCCGATCGCCAAGACACAACCAATATCAGGAGTAAGTCATGTTCCAGACACCCCAAGAAGCCTTAAACTACATACAAGAAAATAAGATCCAGATCGTTGACCTCAAATTCATCGATATGCCGGGGATCTGGCAGCACCTTTCCCTGTACCACGACCAAATCGACGAAAGCTCATTCACAGACGGCGTACCCTTCGACGGTTCCAGCATTCGGGGCTGGAAAGCCATCAACGAATCAGACATGACGATGGTCATCGATCCGACAACCGCTTGGATGGACCCGTTCATGGCAGAACCGACCATCAGCTTCATTTGCAGCATCAAAGAACCTCGAACCGGCGAACCGTACAGTCGCTGTCCGCGCACCATTGCCCAAAAAGCCATAGACTACTTGCTTTCCACCGGTCTCGGCGATACAGCATTTTTTGGTCCGGAAGCAGAATTCTTTATTTTTGATGACGTTCGCTTCGACCAAACCCAAAATTCCGGCTACTATTACGTAGATTCGATCGAAGGTCGTTGGAATTCCGGCAAAGAAGAAGTAGGCGGCAACCTCGGCTACAAACCGCGTTACAAAGAAGGTTATTTCCCAGTAGCACCAACCGACACCTCACAAGACATGAGAACGGAAATGCTGCTGACAATGGCAAAATGCGGCGTACCCATCGAAAAACACCACCACGAAGTCGCCACCGGCGGTCAATGCGAGCTCGGTTTCCGCTTTGCCACTTTAGTACAAGCAGCCGACTACTTGCTGACTTACAAATACGTCATCAAAAACGTCGGCAAAAAATACGGCAAAACCATCACCTTCATGCCCAAACCGCTGTTTAACGACAACGGTTCCGGGATGCACGTTCACCAGTCGATTTGGAAAGACGGCCAACCTCTATTTGCAGGCGATCAATATGCAGGTTTCAGCCAAATGGGACTGCATTACATCGGCGGCATTCTCAAGCACGCCCCGGCACTTTTGGCAATCACCAACCCCACGACCAATTCCTACAAGCGTTTAGTTCCGGGCTTTGAAGCGCCTGTAAACTTAGCTTACTCTCAAGGGAATCGATCGGCATCAGTGCGGATTCCGTTGTCGGGAACCAACCCCAAAGCCAAGCGGTTAGAATTCCGCTGTCCCGATGCCACATCCAACCCCTATTTAGCATTTGCAGCCATGCTGTGCGCCGGCATAGACGGCATCAAGAATCAAATCGATCCGGGCGAACCTTTGGACGTGGATATCTACGACCTTTCCCCTGAAGAATTGAGCAAAATTCCTTCGACTCCCGGTTCCTTGGAAGGCGCTTTAGAAGCTTTAGAAAAAGACCACAGTTTCTTAACTGAAAGTGGCGTATTTACCGAAGACTTCATCCAAACCTGGATTTCCTACAAACTCGACAACGAAGTCAACCCGATGCGGCTGCGTCCTCACCCCTACGAGTTTGCTCTCTACTACGACTGTTAGAAAATAAATAATTAAAAATTAAAAGTTAAAAAAGGTGATTATACCATTTTTAACCTGTGATTTTTAATTAATAAGAACGCCGCCCTTAAAAGCGGCGTTTTTTTGGAGTTTAGAACTTCTGGATCAGAGCCCAGACTCTCCCGTTACCCGAAACTATCTGGGCAACGCTGTTAGTAGTAGGACCCATTGTAGCCTCAGAGACATCCTCTACAGCCCATTTAGTTGCTTTCTCATCAACAATAAACAAATCGTCAGCGGTAGTGCCTTCCTGAACCCGATATATCTTATTCAAAATGAAACGCTGTCGCGCCTCCGCTTTTGATATCCCCGTAACTTCATCAGGATCGATAGAGAGGACACTGCCTTCTTTTAATGTACCTTTCGAGTTGGTTAAATTGCGATCGCTCTTTTCTGCTATTTGCAGGCTGTGAAGCTGCAAACCAGGTTCAGTCTTAGAGATATTCCAGACAGCAGCTAGGACCCCACTTTTTCCTAAACCGAGAACCGCTGCACTAACAGTCAAAATTAGCAAAAGCTTGAAATGATTCACTGTATTTATGCTCCTTTGTTTGTGAGGTGCTGCACTCATTTTAAATTAGCAATTAGCAATTAACAATGACCAAACGATGTCCGATATTTTTGTGATGGTCCGCAATCAGAGTAACGTCGCCATGACTTCAGTTGACGGCATTGCCTTTGTCACTTTACTGACTCGGGAGGGACGAGTGCTGGCTGAGGAGACAGTGGACCTGTTTGAGGCAGATGTGAATTTTGATAACCTGAAGCAGGGAAAATATACTGTAGTTGTCAGGCACGAAGGCGTTGAACCTCGATCGGCAACCTGTAGTGTTACAATCACCGATGAAGATAAAGTAATCATGCTGACATTTGTTTACTTGGAGCTAGAACGGGTGCTGCTCCACATTCAAACTTCAACAGAAGAAAGACTATGACCGTGAAAGTTACTCCGCCAAATTCAATTAAAATGTTTCGCTATCGAGTACATTTCTTGGCAAAAGACCTCTGGAGGGAAAAAAACCCGGTTTGTCGGATGAATTTGGCTTTACAGTTAGCCGATGTGGCGACAACTCTGGCTAGGTTGGAAGTAGAAGAGGCGCGAAAATTTCAACAAGAGTCTGCTAGTGTTGAGGCAAAAGACTCGACGGAACCTGAAGAGTTTTGAGTGCGTGAGATTGCTTTCTGCGATCCGCGCCACCCTTGCGTGATAGCAGTTTAAAAAAATAACGTAACTGTAGAAAAGCTCCCAACCCTGATAGTCATCAGTCATTTTTAATCTAAAATCTAAAATCTAAAATGGTATGAGTCGCCACTCAAAACTATTGTCATTGGTTGAGCTAGTAAAAAAATTGTCTGTATAAAATTGAATCTCCATGCTAAACAATAACTTTCTGCCTTGCGAGGTAATTGGTTGTCAAAAAAAGTGCGTTACACTTATACAAGTATCTTTACAAAACAACATAAAAGTATGACAGTTGCCTATCCCCGCAAGCCCCGCAACGCAATGGGAGCGCGCGAAATTTTAGCTAATGTAGTGCGCGATCGCGAAATTCACCTGATCACCCTCAACCGCTACCGCTACAGCGAACAGCGCAGTTGCAAAGACCTCACCGACGTGATCGAACGGCTAGACGGCGAACCGGCCGAACTCGTGCGCGACCTCTCCCGGCACATTTCCGACGAAGCGCGACACGCTATGTGGCTCACCGACTTGCTGGTAGACCTGGGCCACAATGTGGGAACGCCGCCGGGAATGTCCTACATTGACGAATTTGACCGCCTGCTGGACAAAGATATATACGACCCGAAACGCAACCTCGATGACAGTATAATTGCAGGCTTAGTCGCAATCAATGTCACCGAAAAGCGGGGCTGCGAATTCTTCTCAGCGCACATCCACGCCCTCAAACAGGCTCCCCAAACCGCAGAAAACATCAAAATCCGCGAAACCATCGAAAAGATTTTTCCCGAAGAAGCTGGTCACGTCCGCTGGGGCAACCGCTGGCTGGCCCAAATCGCCGACAAAAGCCCGGAACACCGCCAGAAGGTGGAACAGGCAAAGCGCAAGTATGTGGCGATCGAACAAGCAGCTTTTGAATCGGGAATGGATATCATGCTGGGGGCCGAACTCCGCCGCGTCACCCGCCTGGTAGACATTGCCAACACCATGCCGATGTGGGAACGCCCGCAATACCTGATGGAACGCTTGCCCGCAACCCTGCTGGCCCCCGATCTACAAATGACCAGAGTCGATGTAGCTCAGCGCGCCTGGAACCGCAACCCGCAGGCATTTATGGAGAAATTGGTGCCCATGTTCCTCAACGGCTTGAATACCATTGAGAAGAAGCCGGCGGCGACTAAGCCCAAGGCTTAAACACGATCGCGAACCCGGTTGAAACCGCTCTGCAAGTCAAACTTGCGCCTGCCTCCGCAAACAAGCGAGATATACTGGTTCCGAGGCATAGCCTTGGAACCAGTTATTTAAAGTCATAATTTTAAGCTTTAGCAAGTAAACTGATTATTGGAATAGTTTTCCATCTAAATATAATCATGACTACCAGCGAGCCGAACATACAAACAGTTTCCACAGAAAGCCTTTTAAGTGAAAGCGCGATCGCCTCCGAGCAGGTCGAAAAAGCCACAGCCGTCACCTATGCAGAAGAAATTGAAACTGTCATCGCCAGCATGGCTGTAGACCAAAAAGTGATGGTCGGTCAAAGTGAAGCTGGCGGACATCTTTGGAAGTTTAAGTACGGCAGTGTTGAAGTGTTCGTGCAACTCACCGGCGACACCGAAGATGATACTTTGACTGTTTGGGCTTTTGTACTGCAGTTGCCGGCGAAGAATGAAGCTCAATTAATGCGGAAACTTCTAGAAATGAATTGGCTGTCTACTTTGGAATCTCATTTTGCGATTGTTGACAATCAAGTTGCGGTAATATCTACTCGGACGATGGCCGAAATCTCGACCGGGGAAATTTCTCGGGTTATTACTATTGTCGCCACAGTCGCCGATGACAACGACGACGTGCTGCAAACAGAATTCGGTCAGTAGTCATTAGTTAACAGTTAACAGTCAACAGTTAACAGTTAACAGTTAACAGTTAACTAATATGCAGGCCCTGCGAGCCAAGCAATCGTGATTCCCAGCCCCAAACCGACAAGCACTTGAAAAGGAGTGTGTCCCAGCAACTCTTTCAGGCGAGCCTCATTAAGGTTGTGATCTTCCTCAAAAAACTCGTCAATAATTTGGTTGAGGATGCGAGCTTGCTTGCCTGCTGCTTGGCGGACGCCTGCTGCGTCGTACATCACAATAATTGCAAAGATCGCAGCGATCGCAAAGTCCGGGCTTTCCCATCCCATCGTTTGTCCGACTCCAGCAGCCAAAGCGCCCACAAAAGACGAGTGAGCGCTGGGCATTCCCCCCGTTGTTACCAAATACTGAAGATTAAACTTGCGATTTTTGACCAACTCGATCGGCAGCTTCATGATCTGAGCCGCCAGACAAGCGAGCAAAGCAACCACCAGTACATGATTGTTTAAGACGCTGCTGCAAATTTCCTGCATAGTGTTTGGTATTTCTAGTTACTGCGGCTGGTAATAAAATCGGCGATTGCCAGCAGCGGTAGAGCTTTGCTCCCAAACACTGCCAATTGAGCCTTAGCATCAGCAACAAGCTGCGAAGCTTGGCGCCGAGACTCCTCAATTCCCCACAAACTCGGATAAGTGACTTTTCCTGCTTGAACATCTTTGCCAGCAGTTTTGCCCAGTTCTTCTTGGGTAGCAGTAATATCCAAAATGTCGTCAACGATCTGGAAAGCCAGCCCAATATTTTGAGCGAAACGAGACAGCCGCTGCAAATCCGCAGCCGAGGCCCCAGCCAGAATTGCCCCACACACTACGCAGGCCTCTAACAGCGCCCCTGTTTTGTGAGCGTGAATGTAATTCAAAGTTTCCAGAGAAACATCTGTCTTTCCTTCCGATTCCAAATCAACCACCTGACCGCCTACGAGTCCAGCAGCACCCGATGCCCGCGCTAAATGGGCGATCGTCTGCAACACCTGCTGGGGGGGTACGTTCTCAGTTTTAGTAGCGATAAATTCAAAAGCATAGGTCAACAAACCATCGCCAGCCAAAATGGCGATATCCTCGCCGTAGACTTTGTGGTTCGTCAGTTTGCCGCGCCGGTAGTCGTCATTGTCCATTGCCGGCAAATCGTCGTGGATTAGCGACATGGTGTGGATCATTTCCAAAGCGCAAGCTGTGGGCATTGCCATAGATGTAGTGCCGCCGGCGAGTTCGCAGCTAGCGAGACACAGGATCGGACGCAGGCGCTTGCCCCCCGCTAGCAGCGAGTAGCGCATTGCTTCGTAGATTTTCTCTGGGTAGATGACCGGGAGTGCACTGTCGAGAGCTACCTCGATCGCCTCTTTTCGATTGACTAGATAAGTAGATAAGTCGAAAGAGGATTCCGGTTGGGACGAACCCATTTCTGTTGCCAATACCATCCCTTGCTCTCTTGTACTGAATAGTTATGTGGGATATTCTGAGCCGTTCAGGTCGCATCGTGCCGACTTTTACGGCAGTAGTTGCTCGAACTCCGAGCATCAATTAATCATTCTACGGGTGTTGTTGCACAGAAAATCTTTGAGTTTTGATAACTTTGTCAAATTACCAGTCAATCTAAAATTTACAATCTCAAATCTCAAATCCGCTGATTTCTCGGGCGACTTCCAAAAACCGCTGCACCGCCGCCGTTGGATCGCTGCGCCAAATCAGAGCGATCGCCACAATGCAGGTTGATTCTGGCAGCGCTTTGTAAACAACCCCGCTGCGCTGGAAATTTTGCATCGACGCCGGGACGATCGCCACTCCCATCTCGGCGGCTACCAAGCTGACAATGGTTTGCATTTGAATTGCTTCTTGAGCCGCGCGAGGGCTAAAACCTGCTTGCTGACAAAGACTGACGATCGGATCGTACAACCCCGGAGCTAGGGAGCGCGGAAACAAAATGAACGGTTCCGTGGAAAGTTGGCGTAATTCAAGATGCGTGCGGTCGGCCAAATGATGCGTTTCTGGCAGTGCCACGATCAGCGGTTCTCGAAAAACGATTTCAGAATTTATCCCGTCTTCCTCAACCGGAGGGCGCACGAAGCCGATATCAATTTGCCCGAACCGCAACCGCTGCAACTGTTCGTTTGTCGTCAGTTCGTGCAGTTCGAGCTTGACGGCGGGGCACTGAGTGCGAAAGGCCTGCAAAATAGCTGGAACCACGTTGTGTGCTGCAGAACTCACAAAGCCGATCGTCAGTTGGCCGAGTTCGCCCCGGCTGGTTTGTCGGCCGAGTTGAATTGCTCGATCGACTTGCTGCAGAATTTTCGAGGCCTCCTCGAAAAAAACCTGTCCCGCTGCCGTTAAATGCACCGTCCGCTTGGTGCGGCGAAACAGTTGAAACCCCAACTCTGCCTCTAAATGCTGGATTTGTTGGCTCAGCGGAGGTTGGGCAATATGCAGTTTTTCCGCTGCGCGAGTGAAATTCAGTTCCTCTGCAACTGCAATGAAATAACGCAAATGCCGAAGTTCCATAGCTCCCCAATCATTTATATTTTAAAAGTATAAGTTGCTAGTTAAACATATATTGGACATTTATGATGGCATTTAATACAGTGATTAATAGGCGAAATTGAGAACTAAACAATGGCTAATTTGGATATCAAAATTAGAGAAGCAGATCGGGCAGATTTGGAATTAATTGTGAATTTTATTTCCCAAAAAAGCGAGTTTGATGGAGCTAAAAACCTGTTGACAGCAACAGCAGATAAATTGCAGCAAACGTTGTTTTGCCAGCCTCCGCTAGTGCGGGTTTTGTTGGCTGAAGTTGCCGGAACAGCGGTAGGATTTGCTCTTTTTTACTCCTCCTATTCAAGTTTATTGACGCAGCCGTGTCTTTGGCTTGATGATTTATTTGTGCAAGCTCCTATGCGCGGTATGGGAGTCGGTACAGCGCTGTTAAAGTATTTGGCACAAATTGCTGAGTCCACAAATTGCGGGCGGATTGAATGGACTGTTAATACTGGCAATGCGCCGGGAATTGCTTTTTATGAAAAGCAGGGAGCGCGGATTTTGGAAAATATTAGGGTTTGCCGTATTGATGGGAATGCAATTAATCTGCTTGCTGGCAAATAATTTAATAACGAACCGCGAAGGCGCGAAGAACGCGAAGAGAAGAAAAGAGAAGAGGAAAGAAGAGAAGAGATGTCAGAAAGTTCTTGGAATTCAGCTCTTTATGAGCAAAATCATGCTTTTGTTTGGCAGTACGGCGAATCAATTGTGGAGTTACTCGCTCCGAAGGCTGGTGAACAAATTCTGGATTTGGGCTGCGGTACGGGACAGTTAACTGAAAAAATTGCTCAAAGTGGTGCTTTTGTGCAAGGTATTGATTCATCTTTGTCAATGATTTCCACGGCAAAAGTAAACTATCCTCACATTAACTTCTCTGCCGCAGATGCGAGGAGTTTTCAAGTAGAAGAGCCGTTAGATGCTGTGTTTTCTAATGCAGTTTTGCACTGGATTAAACAGCCGGATGCTGTGATTAATTGTGTGGCAAAAGCGCTGAAGCCGGGAGGGCGTTTTGTGGCTGAGTTTGGCGGTAAGGGGAACGTGGGGGCGATCGTCCGCGCACTTTTGAGTGTTTTGTCAGAAATTGGCTGCGAGGAGCCTGAAGCGCTTAATCCTTGGTATTTTCCGAGTATTGGCGAGTATGCTGTGCTTTTGGAAAAGCAGGGATTTGATGTGGGTTATGCGGTTTTGTTCGATCGCCCGACTCCCCTAGAAGGCGGCAGCGCGGGTATGGTAAATTGGATTGAGATGTTTGCGGGCGGGTTTTTGTCGGGGTTGTCTGATAATGTGCGATCGCAGGTAATTAACGCAGTTGAAGAACGTTTGCGATCGGCGCTGTACCGCGATGGTAATTGGATTGCCGATTATTGGCGAATTCGCGTTGTTGCTGTCAAAAACTCCTCCCGGTAAATCATAGTGATTAGTGATGTCGATCAAACCATGAAATCGCTACTATACCAACTTTCCTACCCCGAGGCGGACTCAAAGAGTAAAGAATTTTACAGGACTTACGCTGCACAGTCAAATTTTACACGACCCATAGTAGTAAGGTGCGTATTTCGCACCCTACTACTAGCGTTTCTGCGTAACTCCTGTAAATATCAGGAGTTAATTTGTGGCTAACAATATGATAAGTTGGTCAGCTCACCACTGATTGTCCTGAACTTAGAAACCCTGAACGGAAACAATGCTGCTTTGTAGTTCATTAGGGGTTACATTTTCTACAAAACCTAAAATCGCGTTAGAATTCCTGACTCTGATTAGAGTTCCTGAAGAAAGTCCGCTAATTCCGCTGACTAAAGCTGGAGGAATTAATGGTTGTAAAGCTTGCGACACATCGAACCTAAATGTTAATGTCACATTCTCTACCGGCTCCAACACTATATCATTGACCGTTAAGCCACTCGCTAATCCAATGCGATCAATATCAGGAACAAAACCTGCGATCCCATCACTAGAATTGATATCTGTAGTGGCAGGATCTATTCCCAGAACGCATAAATTAATGCCAGACTCACAATTTAAGAAGTCTCTGCCCAAGCCGCCAACCAGAGTGTTATTCCCATCTTGGCCGAGTAAAAGATCATTACCTCTACCCCCA
>JACJNV010000146.1 GCA_014695175.1 Microcoleus sp. FACHB-DQ6
CCAGAACGCATAAATTAATGCCAGACTCACAATTTAAGAAGTCTCTGCCCAAGCCGCCAACCAGAGTGTTATTCCCATCTTGGCCGAGTAAAAGATCATTACCTCTACCCCCAAATAAAATATCATCGCCAGCGTCTCCAGTAAGGAAATCAGCATCTAGACCACCACTGAGGCAGTCATTTCCATCAGATCCATTCAGGAAATCTCTCCCTTTTCCCCCAAATACAGAATCGTTGCCTGCAAAACCTGTGAGAAAATCTTCCCCTTCATTTCCCAGGATTAACTCGCTAGCCCCTGAGCCAAGTACTGTATCGTCGCCATCGAGTGCCCAAGCTCCTAAAGGGAAGTTTGTTAGCTCTCCAGGAGAAAGTTGAATTCCTTCCGAGGTGTTGTCGCCAATTAAGCGCACTATCCCTGACGCATCTGGTTTTAAAGCCATAGTTAAAATCCTTGTCTGTTGGTAGATTACTAACCCTACTAATAGAGCCAATACTGGCTCACAAGTTGGCACTCATTCAATTAGAACCGTATTCAATATAACTCGAAACGGTATTTTCCAAAAGCATAGCAACAGTCATCGGCCCGATTTCTCTCGGCACCGGCGTGATAAATCCGGCTACTGTTAAAACAGCATCAAAGTCCCCATCTGGGGCCAAACGGCTCGTACCGTCTGGATTGACGACGCCGAATTCGCGTTGTTGCTATCTTGAATTCCTCACGCTAAATCTTAGTGATTAGTGATTTCGATCCGAGCTGGAAATCGCTACTACACCAACTTTCGTCCGCCAAGGCCGACTCAAAGAGTAAATAATTTTACAAGACTTACGCTGCACAGTCAAATTTTACACTACCCATAGTAGTAAGGTACGAAATACGCATCCTACTACTAGCCTTTCTGCGTAAGTCCTGTAAATATCAGGAGTTAATTTGTGGCTAACAATATGATAAGTTTTTCAGGCTACCAGTGATTCTCCTAAAACTAGAAACCCTGAACGAAAACAATCCTGCTTTGTAGTTCATTAGGCGTTACATCGTCTACAAAACCTAAAATCGCGTTAGAATTTCTGACTCTGATTAGAGTTCCTGAATAAACTCCGGTAATTCCGCCTCTGGGTTGAGTTCCTGAAGCAGATTCACTTGCGCCGGCCGGATCTGGAGGGAGTAATGGTTGTAAAGCTTGCGGTAGATCGAACGTATATGTTAATGCCACATTCTGTACCGACTCCAACACTATATCATTGACCGTTAAGTCACTCGCTAATCCAATGCGATCTAAATCAGGATCAAAACTTTCGATTATATCACTAGAATTGATATCTGTAGTGGCAGGATCTATTCCCAGAACGCATAAATTATTGCCAAACCCACAAGTTAACAAGTCTCTGCCCAAGTCGCCAACCAGAGTGTTATCCCCCCCTGCGCCGTCTAAAACATCATTGCCTCTACCCCCAAATAAAATATCATTGCCAGCCTCTCCAAGAATAAAATCAGCATCTAGACCACCGCTGAGGGAGTTATTCCCCTCCTGTCCAAACAAGGCATCTCTTCCTTTTCCCCCAAATAAAGAATCGTTGCCTGCAAAACCTGTGAGAATATCTTCCCCTTCATTTCCCAGGATTAACTCGCTAGCCTCTGAGCCATTTACTGTATCGTCGCCATCGAGTAACCAAGCTCCTAAAGGGAAATTTGTTAGATCTCCAGGAAAAAGTTGAATGAATTCCGAGGTGTTGTCGCCAATTAAGCGCACTATCCCTGACGCATCCGGTTTTAAAGCCATAGCTAAAATCTTTGTCTGTTAGTAGATTACTAACCCTACTTGAGCCAATACTGGCTCACAAGTGGGTCATAATTCAATTAGAACCGTATTCAATATAACTCGATACGGTATTTTCCAAAAGCATAGCAACAGTCATCGGCCCGATTCCTCCCGGCACCGGCGTGATAAATTCGGCTACTGTTTTAACAGCATTAAAATCAACATCTCCCGCCAAACGACTCGTACCGTCTGGATTGACGACGCGGTTAATACCGACATCAATTACTACTGCTCCCGGTTTGACCATATTAGCTGTAATCATTTCTGTTCGGCCGACTGCAGCTATTAAAATATCGGCTTGATTGGTAATCGATTCTAGGTTTTTCGTCCGCGAATGAGCTACAGTAACGGTACAATCGGCTTCTAATAGCATCAGTGCCATCGGTTTACCCACCAAAATACTCCGTCCCAAAACAACGGCATTTTTTCCTTTTAAATCAATCTGGTATTCCTGCAATAACCGCATCACTCCGGCGGGAGTACAACTCCGCAAACCTTGCTCCCCGCGCACGAGACGGCCTAAATTTACAGGGTGAAGTCCGTCAGCATCTTTGTCGGGAGCAATTTGGTACAGCAGCCCAATTGCATCTAAGTGTTCTGGTAGCGGTAATTGAACTAAAATGCCATCTACTCGATCGTCCTCGTTGAGCGCACGAATTGCAAGTTCTAGTTCGGCTTGAGTAGCGTTTGCGGGATAATGCTGGCCGAAGGAAGCTATGCCAACCTTAGCGCAGGCTCGCTCTTTGTTGCGAACATAGGCTGCGCTAGCTGGGTTGTCGCCCACCATCAGCACCGCAAGTCCCGGAGGACGCCCCTTTTGGGGTTGTAGGGCGCGGACTCGATCGCTCAGCTCGCTTTGAATCTTTGTCGCTAAAGCTTTGCCATCTAGTATTTGAGCAGTTTTGGCATCCATTGTAGACTCTGGGTTAGGGGCGGACGATTTTAGATTTTAGCTTAATCCCCGCCAAGGACTACACTAGAGAAATTTCTTACTTGCGATCGATTCTTTGGATTCTGTTAAAGTAAGTCGTATCTCACATCTCAAATCTCAAATCAGTTGACCAATGACTACTGCAATTAAGCAAGTTTGGGTTCAAAGATTCTGCACCGGCTCTTTATCGCTAATCCTCGCCAGCGGTTTTTTCAGTTGTGGCAATTTACCTCTGTCTCAACTTAATCTTGGTTTTAATGTGGCTAGCATTGGCGACGTTCAACAAAAGCGGCAAGTGGATGCTGAAGTTTATCTCCGGGGAAAGGTGGAAAATCGCGCTCCGTTTGTGGGGAATGCGGCTTATCAACTTGAGGATGGTACTGGCAGTATTTGGATTTTAACCACGCAAGAAGATTTGCCCCAGCTTGGCGATGAAGTGTTGCTGAAGGGAGAAGTCCGCTACAAGAGTATTACTCTGAAGGAATTGGCAG
>JACJNV010000147.1 GCA_014695175.1 Microcoleus sp. FACHB-DQ6
GATACCCTAAAGAGGGTGATGGATCAGGCAGAAGAACTCATGAACGCCGATCGCAGCACCCTGTGGCTGATCGATGAAGATAAAGACGAACTGTGGACGAAAATCCAGATCGCCGGCAGCCTGAAAGAACTTCGCATACCCAGAACCGCCGGTTTTGCAGGCATTGTTGTCCAATCCGGCGAACCGCTGCTGATTCCCTTTGACGTATACGATGACCCCCGCGCCGAAACTTCCAAAGAAACAGACAAAAAAACTGGCTACCGTACTTGCAGTATGCTTTGTATGCCAATATTTAACGCCGACCACAAATTGATTGGCGTCACCCAATTAATGAATAAAAAACGACAAGGAGAATACCCCCCCTACAATCCAGAAAACTGGCCGCACGCCCCCGAACAGTGGAAAGCCAGTTTCAATCGCAACGACCTGGAATTTATGAAGGCGTTTAACATCCAAGCAGGAGTCGCTCTACAAAACGCCAAACTGTTTGCCGAAGTCAAACAGCAAGAACAAAGACAAAAAGATATGCTGCACGCCCTGACTAACGGCGTGATTTCTACAGATAAAAAAGGCAATATAGTAGCGACCAATCCCAGTGCCCAAAAATTACTGGGTGTCAGCGAGGCAGAATTAGCCGAAGGTCAATCTTTGCGCGAGTTAATTAAGTTAGAAAAAGGCGATTTTGCCAAATGGTTTGATGCGTCTTTGTCTCCCGAAGACGATAAGGACCGCCAGCAGTATTACCCCGATCAAGTTTTGCTTACCTTGGAAGGAGAAGGGCAGAGCATCAATCTCTCGATTAATTCAATGACTGACGCTACCGACCCCAACAAGGTCAACGGCGCGTTAGTTGTCATGGAAGATATTAGCAGCGCCAAGCAAATCAAAAACTTGATGTACCGTTACATGACTCCAGAAGTAGCCGAAGCTTTGTTAGCTTCAGGAGATACTGGATTGGGCGGTAAGCGCAAAAACGTTTCGGTGCTGTTCTCAGACATTCGCAGCTATACCACACTTACGGAAAAATTGCAAGCCGAAGAAGTGGTAGTGATGCTCAACAAATATTTTGAAGTGATGGTAGATGTCGTATTCGAGTACGGAGGCACTCTCGACAAATACATCGGTGACGCTCTGATGGCAGTTTTTGGCTCTCCAGCGCCCCTAGAGGATCATGCTTGGTGCGCGATGCAAACCGCAGTGAAAATGCGGGAAAAACTGGCAGAGTTCAATCAAGAGCGCATGGCAAATGGCGAACTGCCGATCGGCATCGGTATGGGCGTGCATTCCGATGAAGTTGTCAGCGGCAACATCGGTAGTAGCAAACGCATGGAATTGACTTCGATCGGAGACGGCGTAAACCTCGCCTCTCGCTTAGAAGGCGCTAGCAAACAGTACGGCACCGACTTGATCATCAGCGACAATACTTACCGAGATTATGCCGATCGGCTCTACGTGCGAGAACTCGACTTTATTACTGTCAAAGGCAAAAGCGAACCCGTAATCGTTTACGAACTCGTCGGCATCCGCGAGGGATACTCGCCAGTGGGCAAGTCACTAACCGAAACACAGCAACAAATTATAGAACATTACACCAAGGGGCGCGAACATTACAAAACTCCAGTCAGCCAAAGACTCTCAGAAAGTGAGGTGAAAAATATCTTAGATAATGTCGCCGAAATGCCGGAGGCAGAGATTAAGAACCTCTCCAATTACAAGTTAGAGCAACAGTTGGAACACGAACTCAAGAACCTGTTACATCAACTGAAAAAGCTGTCAGAGTACGACCCGAAAAACCTGTCCGAAGCAGACAAACTCATCGTACTGTTGCAGCCAGAAATCCAACTGCTGAAATTGGAAGGCATCAAAAACCTCTCGGAAGAGGAAGCCAAAATGCTGCTGCAAGCAAAAATCAAGCCGCTATCAGCAGACGAGATTAAATACTTGCAAGAAGGCGAAGTCAAAAAGCTGTTGGAAGCAGACATCTTAGAACCATCAAATCCCAAAATCAAGAAGCTGAAAGCCGCAGAGATCAGGCGGCTATTGCAGGCGAAAATTAAAAGTCGGGCCTGCGAGACAGTTGCAGAAATGTTAGATGAGGAATTTGAAAATCTGGGACTCGATCAAGTTAAAAAAGTGCTGAGCGAGTTTAAGAAAGCTTTAGAACCAAAAGCCAAGCAAGCTTTTACAGACGCTGAACGCGAATTTAACGCCGTTCTGAAAGTTGACCCGAAAAACAAGGCAGCTAAATTGCACGTCGATCGCTGTATGTTATTTCAACATCGGTTTTCAGACGTACTCAACTGGGATGGTGTGTGGAATCTCACAGAAAAATAGCAGTGGCCCACAGCAAATGCTGGCGGTGGCGTCAGGGTTCGGGGCGGGGGCGATCGCGCGCGATCGGGGGTGCGCCTCCCATCGCACCACCAATTAACCTTAATCTCCGATTGAGGTAATTGTAAATAAGCTCCAACAGGTATTATGGTTATCAGGAAGATGGGTTTAAAACCCTGTCCTTTTAAGACGGCTTCGTATTAAAATTCTGAATACTCAAAGGATCTTTAGGCTCAAGACACGTTGAAACAGCTACGATGAGAGCAAACTTAAAGACAGCTAGAAGGGCAATGGTTGACTGTAACCCGGAAGGCAAGAGTAAAAGTCGCCATAGGGCATTGGGAGACTTTAAACGGACAGGGAGGGACTGTAAGACTACTTCGGTAGCAAGACCCGATGAACTGTCAAGAATCACCGCTGAAGATATCTCGGTGAGTATGTCAAATAACCGGATTTGAATTTGCAAGCGAGATGCCGGAGGTTTCGCCCTAGGTGTTTCGTTCGCACTACCTACCGCAACAAACTTAGCACTTCTATTATTTGAAGCGCTTAAAAATAGTTAGGACTGGCGGCAGCGTTACCCGGTTTCTGAGAAAAATCTTGGACAAAGGCGACGAAACATCCGCTCAAAAACCGGGTTTCTCACCCCGCCCGCGTAAGTCTTAATAGCGTTAGTGGCTCCTAAAAAGAGCTTCCTTCGCAGATAGTCAATGTTCTAGTCTTAAATATAGAAAACCACTAGCGTCAGTTATGAATAATTGGAATTCGCAATCGGGAGATGTTGAGTGGGTAGATCAGGTTTACCAACTATTGCTGGAGATTGCTCGCAGCTCCCTGTCAGATATCCCCAGAATCCCGGAAAACATCACTGTTAAGGCTATCCCTCTGATCCAGAAGGTACAAAGCATTCAGCAAAGACCTGACGGGCAAGTGTTCAAATCCGGTTCCTTTTCAGTAAACGATCACGAATGGGTCGATCGAGTCTGCCAACTATTGGTAGAACTAACCAGCGCGTCTTTGTCCGAACAACCCAAAATGCCGGAAAACCTTGCAGGCCGATCTTTAGCCCTCGCTGATCGAGCACAAAAAATTAAAGAAGATATCGAAGAAAATGCAGCCCAAACCCCAGCAGATGAAGATGACAATTCTTTACAGTCTCCAGACGCGCTGCTTTCCCTATTGCACCACAGTTTAAAAACTCAGCGCGCCAAAAGCTACAACCCCGATGCCCCCGAATGGCAGCAAGTCTTGAGCCTGCTCGACGTAGTGCAGTCAATTTACAAGCAAATCCAAAATTAAATTCCAGCTTTATTCAGGGGCGTCTTTATTGTGCCAGATCGCTGGCTCTTAAAGGCAGTTGCTCTTTGACATAAAATTTTTTTTGCCGTAGCCCGAACATTTCCGATTATTGCGCTTTTGTCAACTACACTAGGTTTAATCGGTTCTAGGGCAAGAGAACATGAGCGGACAAAAAATCGGCGATTTGTCAAAAGAAATATTAGCCGATCGCTATCAGTGCGATCGGCGGCTCGGCAAGCAAGCAGGACGGCAAACCTTACTCGCCCGCGACTTAAAAACCCAACAGCAAGTAGTAGTCAAACTCCTCTCATTCAGCAGCGACTTTAACTGGGAAGACTTAAAACTGTTTGAGCGAGAAGTCGAAACCTTAAAATCCCTATCCCATCCCGCAATTCCCCGATATCTAGACTCCTTTGAAATCGACACCCCCAACCGCAAAGGATTCGCCCTAGTTCAGAGTTACATCGAAGCCAAATCCCTACAAGAATATCTTTCAGACGGTCGCACCTTCAGCGAAAGCGAAGTCAAACAATTAGCAACAGCATTATTAGACATCCTCGCCTACCTGCACCAGCGACAGCCCCCGGTCATTCACCGCGACATTAAACCCAGCAATATCTTACTCAAAAATCGATCGGGCAACAGCGTCGGCGAAGTCTACCTAGTCGATTTCGGTGCAGTTCAAACCCTAGCAACCCAACAAGGGAAAACAGTCACCGTTGTCGGAACTTATGGCTATATGCCGCCCGAACAATTTGGCGGGAGGGCCGTTCCCGCTTCCGACTTGTACAGTTTGGCAGCAACATTAATCGCCTTAATTACCAAGCAGCATCCAGCCGACTTGCCGCAGCAAGATTTGCAGATCGAATTCGAGCAATTCACCCAACTGAGTTCCGGTTTTACCAATTGGCTGAAGTGGATGACGCATCCCAGTTTAGAGCGCCGTCCCGCCTCTGTCCAGATTGCCAAAGAAGTTCTCGAAAAACCACAGGGAATAAATAAATATTCCCAGCCATTAAGACTGGGGAAAATTGTGAATACCTCTAGCTTGTTCAAAAATGCGATTTGGCGCAGCACTGGGACAGGAGCTCTAGCTGTAGGAATTTGTGCAGCATTTTATGCTACCTTTCTGTTGCCGATTCTGGGGACTATTGGGGGAGGAATCCTCGGCTTTTTTCTCGGCGCGCTGCTGGGTTTGGAGAACGGAATAATCATCTCAATTGGGACGATCGCGTGGTTTTTTCCCCTAACTAATCCCCAGCTTCACCGACAGGTTTTAACTGCGATAGGTATGGCAATCTGTACTTTTACAAGCATCCTCTTTATGAAGACGCTCGGTTTAGAGTCTCTTTTTTTTGACCCTTGGGACGATACGTTTAGTTATGTACCCTCATTGACTGATTATATTTTTGTAGTTGTGGCACCATCGCTCATTGCAGGGCTGTCAATGGGGATAGGTAGCAAGTCTTTTGCCCGGTGGTATCAAAAAGAAAGTGGACTTTAATTTAAATTAAAGGAAAAAAATGAGTGGCAAAATATTAGCAGAACGCTACGAAATGCAGCGGCAACTGGGAAAAAAAACTGGTCGCCAAACACTGCTAGCTCGCGATTTGGAAACTCAAGAATTAGTTGTCATCAAACAGCTCTTCCTCGGCAGCGATTTTGACTGGCAAGACATCAAGCTATTTGAACGGGAAGCGGAAACTTTAAAAACGCTTTCTCACCCAGCAATTCCCCGCTACCTCGATTACCTGGAAATTGACGAACCAGACAGTAAAGGATTTGCCTTGGTACAGACTTATGTAGGGGGAAAAACTTTAGAAGAGCATTTGCGCTCGGGCCGTAATTTTAGCGAAAGCGAGGTAAAAGAATTAGCTAAATCGCTGTTAGAAATTTTGATTTATTTGCACGAGCGCAATCCCCCTGTCATCCACCGCGATATTAAACCCAGCAATATTTTACTGCACAACAGATCCGGTCACACTGTCGGACAAGTTTATTTAGTTGATTTCGGTTCGGTGCAGAACCAAGCTGCAAAATTTGGCGGCACGATTACAGTAGTGGGAACCTACGGATATATGGCGCCGGAACAATTTGGCGGGCGCTCCGTTCCGGCTTCGGATTTGTACGGTTTGGGTGCGACTTTAATTTATTTGGTAACGGGTTTGCATCCCACCGAACTGTCGCAGCAGGATTTAAAAATTCTATTTGCCGATCGAGCCGCGTACCTCAATCCTAATTTAATTGATTGGTTGGAGTGGATGACAGAACCGAGTTTGGAAAAACGGTTATCTTCGGCTGGGGAAGCATGGAACTCGCTCGCAAATCCCCGCGAGATATCCAAAAGTATTATGCCCGTGCAGCCGCGAGGCAGCGATATTAAATTAACGAAAAATTCGGAGTTGATAGAGATTGTAATTCCGCCACATGGATTCGCTTTTGATTGGGTTTCCATACTTTCGGGTGCGGTTGCTGCGAGTATCGCATTGTGGACTAATTATTACAAAATTCCGATAACTCCATTGGTTTTGAGGATGATGTCAGGAAGTTTATTAGTAGGGGGTGGAGTAATGTCGATCTTTGCACTATTTCGGGAATTGCATCTGGTAATCGATCGCCAACAAATATCCTATAGCAGCCATCTGCTGGGGCTGAGATGGAATCATTTCCAGCCAGCTCCCAGGCAGCACATTAGGCAGTTGGAAATTGAAAAAATTGGAGACAAAGTTTCTCACATAATTATTAAAGCCGGCAAACAAAAATATCGACTAGGAGTGAAACAGGGACTAAGTGAATCAGAAATCGAGTGGTTAGCGACAGAACTAAGCCAGTGGTTGGGATTGAAAATTCAAAGAACTTAGACAGATGGTAAAAAGAATATATTGATGTGAAAATATCTGTCGCTCGCCAAAACAAAGCATTACCCTTTCAAGCTGTGGGATGCGTCCCGCCCCTCCGGTGTATTTTCACAGCAGGCGGGACACCCCACAAGCCTCATCCTCAAATTGTGTAACGCTGATCGCACTCCTGGGCTTTCGGTCAATCTCATGCAGCCGAAAGGCCCGATCGCCCGTAAAATGCTATCAAAGGGATTTGGCAAGTAGCACTCATCCCAATCATCTGTTAACTTGGAGATATTGTTGTGGACTTATCGCTAATTCCGGCACAGCCGAAACCAGGACTGCTCAACGTCCTCATCGAAATTACCGCCGGTAGCAAAAACAAGTACGAATTTGATAAAGACTTGCAAGCCTTTGCTCTCGATCGGGTGCTTTCTTCCTCAGTCCAATATCCGTGCGACTACGGCTTCATACCCAATACCTTAGCCGATGATGGCGACCCCCTCGACGGCATGGTCATGATGGATGAGCCGACATTTCCAGGGTGCATAATCGCAGCCCGTCCGATCGGAATGCTGGAAATGATCGACGGAGGCGACAGGGACGAAAAACTTTTGTGCGTTCCCGACAAAGACCCCCGCTACGCTCACTATAAGTCCCTCAAAGACGTAGCCCCCCACCGCTTGGACGAAATAGCCGAATTTTTTAGAACCTACAAAAATTTGGAGAAAAAAGTCACGGAAATTCTGGGTTGGCAAGATGTCGATCAAGTCATGCCCTTAGTGGAAAAGTGCATCGCAGCCGATCGCAAATAAGCCCCTAGCCCGCACTCCTCGACTACAACCCGACTAAAAACTCAGGAGGCCGAACTTAAGGCAACCGCTGCACGTCAGGCGATGCAGTCGAGGAACGGCTAGCTAGAATGTCAAATCAGTCGTCAATGCCGAGTCACCCGAACGGCATTCCTCAAAACCCGGCCCCAGCCCCAATCTTGAAAAAAATACTACTCCTAGAGTAAGATTAAGCGCAAATTATACCCCTGGGGAATGCGTTCTACGTTTGAGGAAATTTTACCCTAACACTTAGATAGATCGGCGCTATCTTAATCTCAGAACACAGAACACGCCGGGCAGCCCGCATGATGCAAAAAATAATCTCTCAAGCGTGACATCTCCTACACCAACCCGTAAGGTTGAGAATTCTAACAGCCCAAGTGTTCGGCACTCGGATGGTTTCCCGATAAAGCGCTTGATTATAGTACAGATTGCTAAAAAGTAAAAACTAAAAAGTAAAAACTAAGATTTCAACTCCCAAGTTCCTGCCGCCAAAACTAAAAAAAATGCCAGATTCCGCACCCTCTCTACCCAATCCACAGCCTTCCGATCGCAAAGCCACAATGGAAAATAGTCCTTTGACCGAGTTTGTCGTTCAGTTTTGGGGCGTGCGGGGCAGCATAGCCACCCCCGGCACCAAAACACTTCGCTACGGAGGTAACACCTCCTGTGTAGAAATGCGCTTGGGTAAAAAACGCCTGATTTTTGACGGCGGCACCGGTCTGCGAGTTCTGGGCCTCAACCTGCTACGGCAAATGCCGGTGGAAGCCCATATGTTTTTCAGCCACACTCACTGGGATCACATTCAAGGGTTTCCGTTTTTTACTCCCGCCTTTATCCCTGGGAACTGCTTTCACATTTACGGTGCGATCGCCCCCAACGGCACTACCATCAAACACCGTCTTGCCGACCAAATGGTGCACCCCAATTTTCCCGTCCCCATCCAAGTGATGCAGTCAGACCTCAAATTCAACGATTTGACGCCTGGGGATATTCTCGAACTCGACGATGTGAAAATAGAAACAGCACTGCTCAACCATCCTAATACGGCGATCGGATATCGAGTCACCTGGGAGGGACACACGGCCGTCTACTGCACCGATACAGAACATTTTCCCGATCGCCTCGACGAGAACGTGGTACACCTAGCTCGCAACGCCGACGTGCTGATTTACGACGCCAACTACACCAACGAAGAGTATTACAACTTCAAAACCCCGAAAGTCGGCTGGGGACACTCGACTTGGCAAGCAGGAGTAGAAGTAGCGAAAGCTGCTGGAGTCAAAAAAATCGTGATGTTTCACCACGATCCGGGTCACGACGACAATTTTCTCGATCGAGTCGAAGCAGAGGTGCAGGCAACGTTCGCCAATGCCTGCTTAGCCCGCGAAGGCATGAGCATACCAGTGATTTAACCAAAAATAAATTCAGAATTATGAAACAGCAAAAACCCCGCAAACGTCGCAGAGTAGGCTTGCGGGGGCTTTACTCAACGTTGCTAGTGTTGATAATTATCTGCTGTACCTGTGGCGGATGGGTTGCAGCTCAGACTGCCTACTCTCGCACTCCCGCGCGACTTGCTCAGGTGTCTTCGATCGAGGATACTGGTACGGTCGATCGCATTCCCGAACGCTACCAACTCGGACAGCAACTGTACCTAGAAAACTGCGCCACCTGTCACATCGGTTTACCGCCGCAAGTATTACCTACAGAAACTTGGCGCCGCTTGCTGCAAGATTCCCAACACTACGGGCAAACCATCAAACTGCTAGTAGACCCGCCCCGCCTGCTAGTCTGGAACTACCTGCAAACTTTTTCCCGTCCCCAAGCAAAAGATGAAGAAGTTGCCTACCGAGTCGCCAGTTCTCGCTATTTCAAAGCACTGCACCCCAAAGTAAAACTGCCACAACCCGCAAATATCAGCAGTTGCGTTACTTGTCACCCCGGCGCGTCTCAATACAATTTCCGCAAGCTTACCGCCGAGTGGCAAAACTCTCCGTAACGAAGATTAAGTTCGTAATTAGGGCTTGCTGGATAAGTGCAGAAAGGTTACACGGCTTGGTTATGCGATCGTCCGATCAAGGAAAGTGTGCAAGATAAACAGGTAAAATAGTACAAAAGCCTTGCATCACCC
>JACJNV010000148.1 GCA_014695175.1 Microcoleus sp. FACHB-DQ6
GTTTTCCTCTTTTCAAGCCATTTTTCTTTATATTGGTGGACTGACATTCAGGACAAATCATATTTTAACTTGATACACATTCCCTGTATATCATACCATATATGTGCAACGCCCGATTTGGCATACTAGAGGGAGATATTTTGGTTTGTAAGGCAATTATCTATGTAGATATTGCCTTACAGATTTTTTTTGGCTCACTTTTTCAGTGCCATTGGACTTTAACCCTCATAAAACTCGCTCGTACTCCCGTCGTCACTACAAACGTTATAACGGTTATAATACCCGATTTTATATGATAACTGAGACTATTTCCTACGACTCCGACGCTCTAACTCTTTAATTACTCTCAGAACAAACAGCGACATTAAAGCGCCAATTAATGCCAGTTGCCACAAGCCGCATCCTGCCGCAGTTCCTAAAGCTGCTGACACCCAAATAGCGGCCGCAGAGGTGAGTCCGTGAACTTCAACTTTGCCTATTTCCTGTTGATTTTGCCGCAGGATTTCTCCGCCTCCCAAAAACCCAATCCCGGCAGCAATGCCTTGAATTACGCGCCCAAAAGCCTCTCCTCCATTTTCATTTTTACCC
This sequence comes from Microcoleus sp. FACHB-DQ6, assembly GCA_014695175.1. Taxonomy (GTDB): domain Bacteria; phylum Cyanobacteriota; class Cyanobacteriia; order Cyanobacteriales; family Microcoleaceae; genus Microcoleus. Next base: position 589 of record JACJNV010000148.1, read on the forward strand.
ATTGCTAGCGGTATTAAAACAAACAGCGCAGAACCCATACTTACTAGCATATGAGTTCTTAATCCCGCTGGTTTGTGTCTGAGTTGGCGCTCCCATCCAATAATTCCGCCAACTAACATGGCTAGGCACAACCTTAATAGTAGGCCTAGCCAATGATCGGGAGACCACAAGTTAGCGATCGACAATGTTTTACTGCAAATAATTAATCCGAAGATTCCAATATTAGCGGAGTACGATATCCGATCGCAATGTCACTGCCAAATCTTGTTCCGGCCGAATCACGAGCACGTCAACGCTGCGCCGCCCCAACAATACTCCCGCTAAAGCGCCAATCCCAGCGCCTCCCAATACTTCTTCAGTCGCGATCGCTTTGTCGCCGGTAATGCCTGCTAGTGCTGCTGCTGCTGCTGCACCCAATGCTGCACCTTGGGCTACTGAACCTGTGCCAGCACCTTTTTGGACTCTTTCGGTTCGGGTAATAATTCCCGAATAGCCATCAATCCGATAGCGTTGGCGGCGGCTGATAATTAACTCTCTGGCAACAAATTGAGTACCGCTTTGATTGCCTCTTCTGACAGGTTGCAGTGTCCCGACTATCTGGCTGCCTCCGGGGATTAATACTCTGCCTTGAGGTGTGCGGATATCTCGCGCCACTGTTAAAGTTAAAGGTGCAGTTTCTTCGCGGGTGACAACTATTTTGTCTTTTTCATAGCTAACTGGAATTACACTGCCCGACGGAATTCGGATGCTATCAAGTTGTGAAATTCGTTGTTGGGCTTCTGCAGGAGTAGCTACCACCAGCGGCGCGCTGGTTCCAACTGTAATGCCCAGTGCGAGGATTGCTGCTGTTGCTGAACGCCATTTTTGAGAAGTAATCATATAAATTGTCTCCTTGCTGCGGTTTTTGTTTACTTAGGAACGCAATACTGCTAAATTTGTTTCTTGTTTCGCATTCATCTGATGTTTTGATTATGGCAGGCTGAAATTCTACAAGTTGGGAAGATAAGGTAGATAATCGAAAATTTTAAAATTTGGAAAGATCGAGAAAATGGGCAAGATTGGGAAGATAAGGAGGATAAAGGAGCGATTTCCATTCATCCTCCCCCTTAGCCTCTAATTAGTTAAGGTGAAATTCCAGCACGAAGGCTGGGATCGCCAGGTTAATTGTTGAGAGCGTTTAAGGCTAACAATCCAGCACCGAAAGCTGGTTCGTATCGGGGCGAAATAACCTTAGCCTTTGGGGCGATCGCACTTATGGCCGCTTCAAACCGACCTCGGCAATTTGCCTCGCCGCCCCACACACCTCCTACGATCACAATTTCAAATTCTTCTGTTTGGTTAAATAGCGCTGAAATGGCTATTTTTGTTGCATAGGTTAATTCTGCCACAGCATTATTGATAATGCTGTCAGCGACGCGATCGCCCTCTGCTGCTGCTCCCTCGACAATCGGCGCTAAAGCTGCAATTTCTTTGACTCCCCAACCGCGCCCGTAAACGACTTCTACCAATTCTTCTAGGTTATTGAGGCCTAAATGCTTTTGAAATTTTTCCGCAAGCACGGTAAAATCTTCGCGTCCGTCATAGAACTTCAAAGCAGCTTGCAAACCCTGAAGGGCGATGTTATATCCGCTGCCTTCATCGCCTAAAATATATCCCCAACCGCCGACTCGTTTAGTTTTCCCGTGACGGTTTTGCCCGAAAACAATCGAACCGGTTCCTGAAATAACGGCGATACCCACTGGATGGCCTGTACCGCCAGCAAGTGCGATCGCGCAGTCGCTGGAAATTACTATATTCCTGGGCAGGAACGATCGGGTTACTGGTAAAGTATTCGTCAACTGCAAGTTCTGCACTACAAATTGCACTATTTCACGATCTTTTGGACGCCCGACGCCTGCTAGTCCCAGACCAATTGCTTCTATGTTGAGATTGCCTACTGCCTCGACCTGAGCGGACAGAACTGCTCGTTCGATCGCCAATTGAATGGATTGTTTGGCTGTCTCAATTCCCAGGGTTTGATAATTTGACGGCCCTGCTTCCCCCCGTCCTAAAACAAGGTGGTTGTCATCCATTAAAAGGCAGATAGTTTTAGTGCCGCCGCCGTCGATGCCGAATACGTAGCTCATGAATAATTTACAGAATAATAGAGCAACCCAGATTAACAGAGATATGTCTATTCTACGCTTTGTACAATCCGATTAAATCGACAGAGCAATGCTAATAATAATTAAACCTAATAATGCTAACCAAACCAGATGGCGCTGACACCAATTTTTGATCGATTGCAGCCCGTCGCCGCTGCTGTAAGGGCTCGTCTGTGGCACAAGTGGCTCAGCTCGATCGTGATAAAGCGTGCATTCTTTGGCAAAGGGACGCTGCGGGTAGTTGCAAGTGTCGTCTTCGTGATAAATACAGTTAGTGCACAGAAATTCTTCGGGTTTCGATCGATAAAGAGGGATACCCGGATGACCGAAAGCTTTGAGAGTGATTTTGCAGTGCGGACAGGCGAGCGCTCGGGCGTCTACAGGTTGGTGGCAGCGGGGGCAATCAGGCATAGACAGCAGGGTTATGGGGTAAGGTGGTGGGTAGGCTCATTAGGGGGTTTTCCGAACGCCGATTAGCGCGATCGGCTCGCCATCAGGCGGCTTGATGCTCCAAAATAGAAAGGTAGGTGTGCGCTGATGTAACTTTAAGTTTACAGATGGTTTCGCAGCGACAGCAGGCTACCTGAGCCGATCGGGTATGAAAGGGCAAACATTAGGAAAAATCTATGGATAACAATAGCAACTTACTCAAACAACTGGTAATGCTGGGCATTGGTACTACCTCCCTGGTAGCCGAGAAATTGCAGGAAGCTAGCGAGCAATGGGTCAAAGATGGCAAAATCAATCCCGAGCAAGCCAAAACCTTTGTCGATGACATGACGGAGCAGCTCAAGTCTGAGCAGGGCAATTGGGATACGCAGTTGCAGCGGCAATTGCGGAATATTCTCCAAGATATGGGAGTCCCCCGACAGTCCGAAATGGATGAGTTGCGCGGAAGGCTCGATCGTTTGGAACGTCAGATGCGGGATTTAGAAAACCGTAACTGGCGCTGAGTTCGATCCTCTTCGAGGGCTTCGCTAACGCCCGCGAGGAGTTCGCTGTTATCTTGTGATAAGATTGTCACCCGAAGCCAGAAGGCTAAAAAAGGCACTCATGTAGAAGCCATTTATGTAGAATTACAAACATTCTGACTTCATACTTTTGCCTTGAAAATTATCTGGGATCTGCCGTTTTTTGGTGGAAAAGTTCAGATAAAATTTTCTATTTCTTGTTGTTGTAGATGTCTTAAATATCTAAGATATCGCGGTTAAAAGTATCAGGAGGATTAATTTTGCGAGGAGTTCTAGTCAGCTTGGGGGTAATGCTGGTTTGCTTTTTGTTTTTGATAGTCGCTCAAATGGGCGGTTCTGGGTCCCAAGCAGTTGCAGCCGAATTGAACAATCTTTTACCCGAGACTGCTATTGAGAAGTTGTCAGCGCAGTCTTTGAATGAGAATAGCTTGCTAGTAGCGGATGCTACTTTACCGAAGGTACCAGCTACTATCGCTGGCAATAACATGACTGATAATACTGAGAAAACTGTCACCACCGATTCCGGTCTGAAATATGTTGAATTGAAACAGGGTGATGGGGCGACTCCAAAAACCGGCCAGACAGTTGTGGTACACTACACTGGAACTTTGGAGGATGGCACGAAGTTTGACAGTTCGCGCGATCGCAATTCTCCTTTTCAGTTCAAAATTGGCGTAGGTCAAGTAATTAAGGGTTGGGATGAAGGTGTCGGTACGATGAAAGTTGGAGACCGCCGCAAGTTGATTATTCCCCCTGAACTCGGTTACGGTGCTCGCGGTGCGGGCGGGGTGATTCCTCCTAATGCTACGCTGATTTTTGATGTGGAATTGTTGAAAATCGCTGGCTAGGTAGCTCAAAACCTAATTCAACGTAAAACTTTTACGGTGTTTAGAAACCCGGTTTTTTTTAAGAAACCGGGTTTCTGTGTAATAAGCTGTTCCGCATTTAAGTTGTATTTTTCAGGCGGGCGAGACGCCCACCCCACAATAATTTCATCAAATTTGACTGTAAAAGTTAGCTGCACATTAGCTTATCACCTCTGGTAAATTAACCACAATATTGGTAGTGGCAGGTTTCACCAACAATCTTCCATTCACCTCGACAATATCTATAAAGCCGCCCCCCACTTGAGCGACAAAATTTTATAACGGCCAATTCAACGGACATAATATATAGCAATCCTTGCAGGAGTCGTAAACTTTTTACCCCACCCCAACCCTCCCCTTATCAAGGGGAGGGAGTAAGAAATTCACAAATGATGCGAGGATTGCTATAAGCCCTGGTGGATTTACGATCGCTTCGGAGATGCCAGATTGCGAAAGCAGGTATATTGGGCGTCAAATAATAGTTTGATAATTCCTGTGGGGCCGTTTCTGTGTTTGGTAATAATTACTTCTGCAATTCCGCGATCGGGCGAATCAGGGTTGTAATATTCATCGCGGTAGAGCATAATTACTAAATCTGCGTCTTGCTCGATCGATCCGCTTTCTCTCAAATCTGACATCATCGGTCGCTTGTTTGTCCTCGCTTCCACACCCCGACTCAACTGAGATAAGGCAATAATGGGCACGTTGAGTTCGCGGGCTAAACCTTTAAGACTTCTGGTAATTCGAGATAGTTCTTGCACGCGGTTGTCGCTGGTACCTTCCATTAATTGCAGGTAATCTAGCAAGACTAATCCTAGAGTTCCGCCTTGTTCTGCTTGGAGGCGGCGGACTTTCGATCGTATTTCTGTGACGGTAATATTCGGAGTATCGTCAATAAACAGCGGTAGTTCTGATAAATTGCCAATGGCTGTACTGATTGGTTCCCATTCGTTTTGACTGATTCTACCCGATCGCAATCGGTTACTTTCTATTTTGGCTTCGCTGGACAGAATACGCTGCACTAGCTGTTCTTTCGACATTTCTAAGCTGAAAACGGCAACCGGGAATTTCTGCTGTCCAGCGGCGATGTGGTGGGCGATGTTGGTACAGAAAGCGGTTTTGCCCATCGCCGGCCTGGCTGCAACGATGATTAAATCCGATCGCTGAAAGCCTCCTGTCATGGCATCTAAGTCATAAAAACCGCAGGGTATACCGGGAAGTGTGAGGCCTTCATTGCGATTTTCTAGGTCTTGAAATGTTTGGTTTAATGTTTCGCCGATCGATACTAAATCTTGTTGCGGGCGTTCTTGAGTTATGCTGAAAATTTCTTGTTCGGCGCGGTCTAAGACTGTTTCTAGTGGTGTTGCCGTCTCGTAACCTAATTGTACTATGTTGTTGCCAGCTTCGATTAATTTGCGGCGCTGATATTTGTCTTCAACTAAAACTGCATATTGGTCGATGTTGACTGCGGAAACTGTGCGATCGACTAATTGTGCTAATTTAGTTAGTCCTCCTACTTGCTCTAACTGGTTGCGGTCGGTTAGTGCAGTTGTTACCGTCATTAAATCCGTAGGTTGACCCTGTAAAAATAGGCCTAATGCCGATCGATAAATGACTTGATGAGCGGTGATGGCAAAAAACTCCGGTCGCAGCAGTTCGGCAATTCGGGAAATAGCTTCGGGGTCAATTAAAATCCCGCCCAAAATTGCTTCTTCTGCCTCTATATTTGTCGGCATCAAATCGCTCATTAGTCAATATTTCTCAGTCATTAGTTATTAGTTGCCAGTTATTAGTCGTCAGTTTTCAATCTGTAAGTTAGCGTTACTCACTTCGCAAGTTAGCAGTGCTTAGTTGTTAGCTAATGACTAATGACTAACAACTAATGACTGATGACTGATGACTGATAACTCTTAATTACATCGGAACAACTTGAATATCAACTTCGGCGGTAACTTCTGCGTGTAGTTTGATTTCAGCTTTGTATGTACCAGTTTGGCGAATTTCGGGCAGAGTGATGCCGCGCCGATCGACTTCTTGACTGGTAGAGTTGAAAATCAGTTCTGCTACTTCTTGGTTGGTGACAGTACCAAAAATCGCGTCTGCTTCGCCAACTTGCTTGGAGATGATGAAAGGCCCAGCCGATTGGAGGGCGGTTTTGCGGACTTCAGCTTGCTGCTTGAGCTCTAGCTGGCGCAGTCTTTCTTCTTCACGGCGGCGCTCTGCTTGCTTCAGAATGCCCGGAGTGGCTCTAAATCCCATTCCTTGGGGTACTAGGTAGTTGCGGGCGTAGCCCGGGGCTACTTCTACTACGTCGCCAGCTTTACCGAGTTTGCTGACATCTTTATTTAAAACTAATTGGACGCGCTTGGCCATGATCGTGGGTTCTGGGATTTTAACTGCAACTTTTTATAATAGCGAAGTTTGAGGGGCGATCGCAAGGAAGTTCGGCAACGGATTTGGTAACGGATGTAACGGATATAACGGATGTAACCGATGGATGTTGAGATTCGAGGTTCGAGATTCGAGGTTCGAGGGAAGAAACAGGGATAATATTTTTAACGGGCAAATTCAGTTTGAAATTACGCAAAACGGGGGTGCTGTAATGAGCCAAATCAACTACAGTCCAATGTCTTACCGAGCACTCAGGCTTTATTTTCAAGGCGCTTGGCGACGATCGATCGCGCTACAGTAGCAACCAACTCAGTCGGATTGATCGGCTTGGCTAAGTGTTTGTCAAATCCGGCTTGCAAAACTTGGCGCTCGTTCGCTTCTCCAGCATAGGCCGTTAAGGCGAGCGCCACCAACTGCCGATACTCAGGTGCAAGCTGAGTGCGGATGCGATCGATCAACATATAGCCGTCCATTTCCGGCATTCCAATGTCGCTGACGAGCAAATCCGGTGCAGTTTGTTCGATCGACTCTAGCACCTCAGCAGCAGATGACAGGGAAATCACCTCTGCACCCGCTTCCTCAAGCACGAAAGCGACAAAATCTCGCGAGTCAGGCTCATCATCTACCACCAGAATTCTCAATCCAGCTAGTTGCAAGGATGACATCTCGGGACAAGCAGCCCCATTGACCGCTTCCTCCTCCTGCCTTCTAGAATCATCATTTAAAAGCGGTAATCTCACCGTAAACGTCGCTCCTTGACCTTCTCCGGCGCTTTCTGCAAACACCGTTCCGCCGTGAAGTTCAGTGAGTTGGCGGACGATCGCCAATCCCAATCCCAAGCCGCCAAATTTGCGAGTTGTAGCGCCATCTTCTTGTCGGAAATGGTCAAAAACATAAGGCAAGAAATTGGGAAGAATGCCTTTACCAGTGTCTATGACTTGAATTTGAGCTTGGCGTTCGATTTGCATTAATCGAACTTCAACTCTACCGCCTTCGGGCGTGAATTTCACCGCGTTTGACAGCAAATTCCAGACAATTTGCTGCAAGCGACTTGTATCGCCGACAACTTGCCCGACATCGGGATTTAAAATTGTTTGAATTTGAATTTTTTTGGCTTCGGCTGCTAATTGCACGGTTTCCAAAGCAGACATGATAATGGTTGCCACATTCACCGGAGCAACATTCAATCTGAGTTTTCCTTGCAGAATCCGAGACACGTCAAGCAAGTCTTCGATTAATTGAGATTGCAGTCTGGCGTTGCGCTCAATCGTCTCAAAAGCCTTGGCAGTTTGAGTCGGCTTCAGCTTGCCGCCGACGAGCAGTTGCGACCAGCCTAAAATCGGATTCAGGGGCGATCGCAACTCGTGAGAAAGCACCGCCAGAAACTCGTCTTTAATGCGGTTAGCTCGCTCGGCTTCCGCGCGGGCAGTTTGTTCTAATTGCAGAACCATATCGCGCTCGGTTTCCACTTGTTTGCGCTCTGTAATGTCGATGACAGAGCCGATATAACCCTCATATTGTCCGCTTTCGGAAAATCTGGGAGCAGCCGCATCGATCGCCCAAGAATATCCGCCATCCTTGCGCCCGACGCGAAATTCTACGCGGTAAGGTTCCTGGCGTTCGTTGGCGGTCAAAAATGCGTTCTTGGCGTATTCTCGGTCTTCTGGATGCAGCGCGTTTACCCAACCCAATCCCAAACCTGTTTCCTCACTTTGACCTGTGAATTCATACCAGCTTTCGCTCAGGAAAGTGCAATAGCCTGTGGAGTCTGTTACCCATACCATAAAAGGAGCGTTGTTAGCCATATTGCGGAATCGTTCTTCGCTTTCTTGCAGCGCTGCTTCGGCTTGTTTGCGTTCTGTGATATCCCGACAGACAACCACTCCGCCTTTGATTTCGCTGCTAGTATCAACTACCGGATAACCGCTGATACTGATCCAGCGACCTTCGGAATCTTTGCGGCGCACAAATACCTCTACATCATTGACATATTCACCTTTGATTGCTCTGGCTAGAGGTAGTTCAGCGTTGGGGAAAAGGGTTTTTTTGTCAGGCGAAAATAGTCCGTAGGTGCTCGACCATTCCTCATAGGATTTTTCATTCGATAGGGGGCCGAATATGCCTACGGCGGCTCGGTTAAACAACACCAACTCCCCTTGTTGGTTTGCCAAAACCAAACCATCACCAATGCTGTCAATAATTACTTGCAGTAACTTAGTTTGTTCTTGCAGAGCGACTTCTGCTCGTTTGCGATTTGTGATGTCGCTGGAGATGCCAATCAAGCCGATGACTTCTCCCGCCTGATTGCGGTAGGGAGCTTTCATTACCAGAAATGTCCGAATGCCATCGTGAGATTCTTCGAGGACTTCTGTTTGTCCAGATTCCATAATGCGCCGATCGTTTTCCGTGACTCTGGCTGCAAGTTCTACTACTGGGTATAAATCGATATCGCGACCACCAATTACTTCAGAAGCAGGTTTGCCCATTATTTCCAGCGTGGCTGGATTTGCATAAATAATCTGTCCTTCTCGATTTTTGACAAAAATTGGCGTGGGCGCTGACTCGTTAATCACATTCAAAATCGCATTTTTTTGCCGCAGTTCTTCTTCTGTGTGTTTGCGATCGCTAATATCGCTCCAATAAGCCGTAAGTCCTTCGGCCGCAGGATAGGCGCTCACTTCTATATACATTTGGAGCGAGGGCGAATACTCTTCAAACTTGACAGAAACTTGCTCGTTAACGACTCGATGGAATTCTTGATATGTCCTCGAATTGGATTCTCGCTCGGCGGGGAATACCTCCCAGATCGATCGACCTAGCAAGTCCGATCGAGAGCGAGAAAGCAGTTTTTCAGCAGTGGCATTAACGTAGGTATAGCGCCATTGTGAATCGAGCGCCATAAAGGCATCGGTAATACTTTCTAGAATATTGCTGACTTGCTGGTTGGCCGCTTGCACCGCGAGTTCAGCGTTTTTGCGATCGGTGATGATTTCGCAAAAAATCATGATGCCACCAATCTCATTGGTGTTGGTTCGCCAAGGATGAATTTCCCAGCGCACCCAGTCGAGCGAGCCATCAGGGCGGGGAAACTGATCTTCTTGGCAGATTTCGACTGCTCCCGCCAGACAGCGCTGGTGGATTTGTTTAAAACTATCGGGCAAATTGGGAAAGATGTCGTAGTGCGATCGGCCCACAATGTTTTGATCACCGAGCCCGTAACTTGACAGCCAGCGGTCGCTCACCAGCATATACCGCATCTGGCGGTCAAACATCGCCACTCCCGCAGGCGAATGTTTGACGAACAGCCGCAGTTGTTCTTCCTGTTGGCGCAACCGATTCTCCGATTGTTTGCGATCGCTGATTTCTTTGAAAAGTATGGCGACTTGTCGGCTCTGTGGCTCAGCAGTGCGGAACGCCAAAACATCGAACCAGCGGTTCATGACTTTCGAGCCGTACTCGAAGCGCAGGGGTTCCCCCGTCAGCGCGACTTTGCCGTAAATCTCAAACCAATAATCTTCGATATCCGGAACGAGCTGTCGCACCGTTTGACCCACAGGTTGTTCTAGTCCGGTTTGTTTCAAGAAGGCCGGATTGACTTCCAAAAAGCGGTAATCGATCGGCTTTTCGTTGGCGTCAAACAGCATTTCGATGACGCAAAAGCCTTCGTCTAGGCACTCAAACAAAGTGCGATAGCGTTCCTCAGAGCGGTGCAAAGCAGCAAGAGCTTGTTTGCGATCGCTAATATCCATAAACGCCGCCACACAGCCGCGAACTGCGCCTTGTTCGTCAAATAACGGCACCGCATTCACCAACCAATCAAAGGCCACCCCGTCCTCGCGCACCATTTGAATTTCCACATCTCGCACTTCGACGCCGGAAGCCACGGCTAGTTGCATGGGGAGTTGTTCTCCCGGAATTTCCTGTCCGTTGCGGAGTCGTTTAAAGGGAAGGACTGCCGCTTGCTCTCCGGTTCCAGAAACATTGGTATCGGGCGACACTTTCAACATCGACTGGGCAAACCGGTTAGCGCGAATTACTTTACACTCTGGATCGTCGGCGATCGTAATACCGACAGGTACAGCATCAAGTATCGATTGCAGTTCATTAATTCGTCGCTCTAGTTCTTGGTTGAGCCGTTGAATTTCTTTTTTGGTAGCTTTGCGTTCGGTAATTTCCTGCACCGTCACATTCACGCCCAGCACGCGATCGTCCTCGGCCCTCAGCGGATAGAGACTCAACAGCCAATCCTGTTCGACTCCCGGCTGTGCTGAGTTCGTCCTGCGAACTTCGAGCTGTTTGAGAGGAACTGTAGTTTCAATAACTTGTCGGTAAAGCGGCTCTAAATCATCTGCCATTTCTGGCAAGATTTCGCGCAATGTTTTGCCGATGTGGGCGGCGGCTGGAACTCGGTTAATTTCTGCTAGGCGAGCGTTGAGGCGGACAAACCGCAATTCAGTATCGAGGAAGCAAAGTCCGATCGGCGCACTAGCATAAATCGCCTCGATTTCTGCTAGTTGTTGGTGTGCCGTTTGCGCTTGTTGAATAAAAACAGCGCGCTCCGCCTTCTGCTGAGTTACATCTTGAAAATAAACGGCAAGTCCCGATGGGATCGGATACGCTCGTACCGCATACCAAGCATTGAGCGGTGGATAAAAAGATTCAAAACTAACTGTAACTTGGAATGTGGCGGCGTGGCGATATTCCTGCTCAAACAAACTGCCCACTGATTCGGGAAACTCTTCCCAAATCCTGTGGCCAATCAAATCTTTCGAGGGTCGATTCAGCCACCGTGCCGCTTGCGAATTGAGGTAGGTAAATCGCCAGTCTCGATCCAAAGCAAAGAAGCCGTCCGAAATACTTTCGAGGGTGTCTGAGAGTTGTTGCGCGGGCGCGTTACAGACTGGTTCGGGCTGAGGTTGAGCGATAGGAGTGAAGGTTGTTACTACCGCATAGGGAGTCGATCGATCTCCCTGAAATAAAGGTTGAGAATTGAGCGTCAACCAAATCAATTCTCCCTGTGGCCGATCAAACCCCATGATGACATTTAAACATGGTTGCCCGGTTTGCAGCGCCACCATCGCCGGATGTGTGTCGCCGGGAAAATCCGAGCCATCTTCACGCAGAGTCTGCCACCGACTGTTGATTGAAGTGCATAAGAGCATCTGTTGTGCTGTCATCCCCAACAGATCCTGGGCGTGAGAATTGCACCCCTGAATGCTACCATCTGCCAATTGCAGAACCATCCCTACATCAGTTGGCAAAGGCGCGGCTGGGTAGAAGGCTTTGTTAGAATCCGCTGAAACAGAGGGGTCGATTTTTGCTTGGGGTTCAGTATTGCGTGGGTTTTGCATCGGTTTCTAACAACGCTTATTTTACTTTGGGCAAAGCCAATCGCGCTCAATAATAGGGAAATAACCAGAGGAACTTGTGATTGGAGCAGGGTGACACTTCAAACCTAAGATGGATGTCGATCGTTGTGCGGTAATATCGAGCTCTAGACAATTTATTTTATCGTAGAGTCCCACGTCTGAACCATTTGCGGGATTCAGCACAGGCGACGAGGAATTTTCTGGCTGTTTCAAATGCCAGGTTAGTCCATCTCATTATTTTTCGCGTTGCTGCATATTACCAATGGCTGTTGCTCGTTTTCGGGTGCGAACAGATGGCACTTGCACACAGATAAATAAGTAGATGAAGCTTGAAAATAAATAACCTCTCTCTCGCAGCGAGTGAAACGAAGCAATTGCTCTAGTTATGCCCGCCTTACATTCTGTTACATTGTAAACTTTATTTGCGCCTACCTACTTAGAAACCCCGTTTCTTTGTGTAAATCTAACCGGAAATTTAGGCAAGATTTTGTTCGTCTCAACGGTAAACGGGCGATCGCATTTACCTCAATACAGGGTCGCCTGCTTCCTCCAGTCCCAACGTTTGTGTCACGTTTGCCGTTCATCCCACAAACTTAATCGTATGCACATATTCACAGCCGCCGATCGCACCTATATTCTGGGGTTAGCAGCACTTCTCAAGTCTGTAGATCTGAATGTTAGCAAATCGGGGGAGGAGCCTGTCAAAATTAGCGTTGTATCTACCAGGATATATTCACAGCAAAAGGAACAGTTACAGAATTGCTGCAAATACCAGATTGAATGGCAAGAATTGCAATCTAATTACGACCAACTTCTTTCGGTATCAGCTTCTAAACTTCCTTACGTTAAATTGGAGCCGCGAAAATATACCAAGGAAACAGAAAGGCTACTTTGGCTCGACAGCGATACGATCGTTCTGGGTAGCTTAGAGGGGCTGTGGAACCTAGATTTTCAAACTCTGCCGATAGCAGCCGCAGCCAACGTCTGGGGAAATCCCAACAATTATCAAGATCGAAACCCTTATTTCAATAGTGGTGTTTTAGTTTACAACATGAAGCTTTGGGAGGAAGAGCAACTGTCCGAAAAGTTGCTCCAAAACGCTAGGTTTCACGTTTGGGGCGATCGCGATCAAGGTGCATTAAATTCAGTTTTAGTGGGAAGGTGGAAGCAATTAGATCAAATATGGAACAACCACAAGACTGATGATAGGTCAAGTAAAGTGATGCACTTTATGTCAAGACCGAAACCGTGGGAAAGCTCCGCCCCCAATCAATTATGGCTTGATATGTTGTCTCAAACACCGTTTAAGGACGAACTGGAAAAAATTCCCCATAAGTTTAAGGGGCTGTCGAGCTTTCAGGTAAAATACAAAAGACTTGACCGATGGTTGAGCGAACCAATACTCAAGTTTAAGAGTTATCTGAAGAAACAAAAACTTTAAGGTCAAAATTGGTCTTTCATGCCGCGCAAGCGAGCGAAGGTTTGCACTGGATCGCGGGTGTTGGCGGCTGATTGGATGTTGGGAAAATCCCAGCGCAAAAATGGGTTTGTGCTTTTTTCGAGGCCGATCGATGATGGTATTGTAGGTTGCGATCGACTCCGCGCTTCCTTGACTTCGGCGAAGCGCTGCTGTAAATCGGGATTGTCGCCATCTACGCTGATGGCAAATTGCAGGTTTTTCAGCGTGTATTCGTGGGCGCACCAAACTCTGGTATTGTCGGGCAAGTTTCGCAGTTGTCCCAGAGAGGCTACCATTTGAGTTGGAGTGCCTTCAAATAGTCTGCCGCAGCCTCCAGCAAATAAAGTGTCGCCACAGAACAATTCGCCTGTTTCGCCTGGGTTGCGGGGGGGGAAATAGTAGGCGATGTGAGCTTTTGTGTGACCGGGTACGAAGAAGACTTTGGCGGTTCTGTTGGCGAAAGAAACTCGATCGCCCGCTTGTAAAAACACTTGCTGTCCGGGAATTCTACCTCGGTCTTCTGCGCCCCCGTAAACTTTAATTTGGGGAAAGCGATCGATCAGTTCCTGATTGCCGCCTATGTGGTCGCTGTGGTGGTGGGTATTGAAAATTGCTGTTAATTCGGCTCCGAGTGCTTGCAGTTGCTCTAATACTGGCTGCGATCGCGCTGGATCGACGACTGCTGCTGTGTGGCTATCGGGGTCGTGCAGCAAGAAAATGTAATTGTCGGACAGTACCGGAAGCCGATAAACCTGCATAGAAAAGTGCCTCTCTAGGAAAAATATTATATAATTAAATTAGTTCTGAACGCTATCCGAAGGCCGATTGCAGATTGATTAAGTCCGCGTATCTATCTTGGGAAGTAAAACTATGATACGTTATTTATGCTGTTGAGCAAAGTGATTTACGGTCGGGTACGCACCATTTTTAGGTCAATAAGTGCAATCGGCTTTAATTATTTTAGCATACAAGCGATCGAAGAATAAATGCGAACATCTCACAACAAATCGAACTTAACAATTTCTCAAAAAGTCGATCGGATTGTAGCGTCTGGTAAGATCACTCGCCGGGAACACTTAGTTTTGACTTCGGCTATCCTATCAGATGATAAAATTTCAGAAGAGGATCGACATCAAATCAATCGGATATTTGATTATATCCAAATTGGTCGCCTCAAGTTTATCGATTGAACATAAAGACTTGCACAGTCAGCATCTATCTGGAGTATAAAAAGCGTTTTTTAGGAGTGCGATCGTCCCCTCTCGCACAGCAAAGCCTATATATTTCGCTTGAATTCTCCGGCTCAGGCATAGTGTGAAAGCGTCTGATGTGGCAGTCTCAAGTTAACAAGGCTCTTGGCAATCCCAGCTACAAAAACAGGCAGAAGAAAATGAGTGCAGACAAACCAACTATTTTGGTGACGGGCGGAGCTGGATATATTGGCTCTCACGCGGTATTAGCGCTGAAAAACGCCGGTTACGGTGTGGTGATTTTGGATAATTTAGCTTACGGTCACCAAGATATAGTAGAGCAGGCTTTGCAGGTGGAGTTTATAGTGGGCGATACGAGCGATCGCACTCTTCTCGATAACCTGTTTGCTACGCACAAAATTGATGCGGTAATGCACTTTTCTGCATACGCTTACGTGGGCGAATCTGTTACCGACCCAGCTAAATATTACCGCAACAATGTCATCGGTACTATTACCCTTTTGGAAGCAATGCTCGCTGCTGACGTGAAGAAATTTGTGTTTTCTTCTACTTGCGCGACTTACGGCGTACCGCAGAAAATCCCGCTCACAGAAGACCACCCACAAAACCCGATCAATCCCTACGGTGCTACTAAGTTAATGGTAGAACGGATTTTGTCGGATTTTGACGCTGCGTATGATTTCAAGTCTGTTTGTTTCCGCTATTTTAACGCGGCTGGGGCAGATCCGAACGGGTTGTTAGGAGAGGATCACAATCCAGAAACTCACCTAATCCCGCTGGTGTTGTTCGCTGCTTTGGGGAAACGAGATTCGATCGCGATTTTTGGCACGGATTACGATACTCCTGACGGTACTTGCATCCGGGATTACATTCACGTTAACGATTTGGCATCCGCTCACATTTTGGGATTAGAATATTTGCTAAATGGTGGCAAATCTGATTTCTTTAATTTGGGCAACGGCGGCGGGTTTTCGGTGAAAGAGGTGATAGAAACGGCTCGCCAAGTGACTGGAAAAGAGATTAAGGCTGTTGAGTGCGATCGGCGTCCCGGAGACCCGCCTGCTTTGGTTGGCAGCAGCGAGAAAGCCATCAAAACCTTGGGTTGGTCTCCAGAATATCCTGACATTAAGAACATTATCTCCCATGCTTGGCAGTGGCACCAAAAACGCCACAACTCTTAGTATGTAGGGTGGGGATTGCACACCTTACCATTACAGCAAAGTTTGATTGAATTCTTGTGGGGTGGGCGTCCCGCCCGCCCCAAAAATACAATATGCTAATAATCTCTGCTAAATCGGGACAACTCGGCAACCGACTGCTGCTTTTTGCTAATTTTATTGCTTGGGCGATCGAGCATAATTTGACTGTTCTAAATCCGGCTTTTGAGGAATATGCAGAATTCTTTGTGGGAACCGCAGGGAATTTTTTGTGTTGTTATCCTCCTCCATATTTTACCGCAGCAGGCAACAAGTTTGTCAGAAGCAAATATTATAATTTTATTAAGTATTTAAGCGATAAAAAAATATTAAAAACGCAAGAAATAACCCGAAAAGAACCTTTTAGTTGGCTCAAATATCAGGACATCAAACAAATCAAGCACGGTTCAATTGTTTGTTTTCAAGGCTGGCTATTTCGAGATGGCTGGTTTGTAGAAGAGCTCCCCTATTTCCACAAGTACGCCGATCCGATTAGAGCCTACTTTGTACCATTAGAGAGATATAAAATCAATGTAGATAATTTGATATTGAATTTAAAAAATAACTCTGATCTGCTCGTCGGAATTCACATCCGTCAAGGGGATTATGCTAAGCATCAAAAGGGGAGATACTTTTACACAACTCAGCAATATTTAGAAGTCATGAATTCTGTGGTAAGGCTATTTGAAGGAAAAAAAATCCAGTTTTTGATTTGTTCTAATGTTCCGCAAAATTCGAGTTTATTTGATAATTTTAACTGTGGATTTGGCAGCGGTCATTTAATTGAAGATATGTATGCTTTGGCTGAGTGCGACTATGTTGTCGGGCCGCCTAGCAGTTATACTATGTGGGCTTCTTTTTATGGAGATAAACCTCTTTATATGATCCGCCATGTCAATAAAACAATTAACCTGAAAGATTTTGTACATTTTTATGAATGGCAAGGAATTTTTCACGGTCGAGATGACTGGAGTGAGAGCTTTTGGGAGTGGACACACTGACGGAAATAAGTAAATTAATAAGTAAATTAATGAATTCAAATAAATTAGCCGTTAAGGGATTTATCACTATTTTAACCGGTCTTTACTCTTTCCAGGATTGCGTTCATTTTCTGGCGTCTGTCAGGAAGTTTCACCGCGAACCAATTATTATTTTAATAGATAGAGTCCCTCTAATTTTATATCCTTTACTTCAGGTTTTTGGAAATGTCATATTGAAACCTGCACCGTCTCACAAAAATCCTGTCTTAGCGTCGCGGCTAGCTAAGCTGGCTTTGTACGGGGAATCTCTGTTTGAGAAAACTATTTATATGGATTGTGATATTTGTTTGCTGTCGCCAATAGATGAGGTGTTTGATTTTCTTGATGGGGTGGATTTGTTGGTGACGGAAGATGTGCAGCCTGCGATTGCTAAAGCGGCAAATTTATTAAGAGTGAAGCAGGATATTCTGTCAACTTTGCAGTCTGTCGGGTTGCCGCTAAATGAAAATAGCATTCAATACAATGGTGGATTTATCGCTTTTACGAAAAGCAGTAAAACTCAGGAATTGTTCACAAACTTTAAGAAATATTTTGATATGGTAGTGGCGAATCAAAATGTGCTACTCTTGAAAGACCAAGGCGCTTTTGCGGCGGCTGTTGAATCGGTGAAACCGAAAATGACAACTTTGTCCCCGGTTTACAACTACTTGGATAAGTGGAAAGATGTTTATACGATCGACAAACCGATTAAAGTAATACACTGCACTTATCCTTACCGCCCTCAGTACGCCAAGAACGTGACGCGATCGCTCTTTACTAGAATAGTCGATCGCACGGCTAAAATATTTTTACCAAATCAACTTAACAATCCCTGGCGTTTAAAATAATTAAATTTTGTTGGCAAACTGCATCAAAAACAACAAAATTCCGCCCACAATAAAAAAAATTAGCCTCAACATATCCGAAAATTTACCTAGAAGAATTATTGCTGGCTTGAATAACAGTCCTGGATTCATCACTGGTTTTTTTTACCCAAATACTTCGTTGCTGTCCTTTCTCCTGGTTAAAACTAGGTTTCTTTGGTCTGGAGGGCGTCAGTTCCAATCGCCTTGACAAAAGCTCGGTTAAGCAGGAAAATCAAACCAAGGTTTTAAACAAAATACTCAGTGAAAGTTTCATTAGTAGTGAGCGATTTGTCAGGAGGAGGTGCAATTCGTGCTTTTCTCTTAGCTCAAGTCTTGCTCAATCTTAAATGTGATGTAGAAGTTGTTGGATTTCAGTTTGGCAAGGAATTGTATGCTATTCCTCCGCGAGACATCCCGGTATGTTCGATACCGGGTAAAAAATATCCGGGGTTTTTGATGGATGCTCGAAAGATTTGGAAAAAAATAGATGGAGATATTATTTATGCAGTAAAACCTAAACCTACAAGCTTTGGTTTATCACTTATAAAAAAACTGGCTACTCGCAACTCTATAATTTTAGATATAGACGACTGGGAACTTAGCTGGTACGGCGGAGATGAATGGAAATACCGTCCTTCTTTTAAACAACTTTATCGAGATATTTTTAAATACAATGGTGAGTTGAGAGAACCCGATCATCCGCTTTATATCCAGTGGATGGAAAGTTTAGTTTCCCGCGCAGATGCAGTCACCGTTGATACTGAGTTTTTAAAACAGCGTTTTGGTGGTGTATATTTGCCTAATGGTAAGGATACTGCAATGTTCGACCCTGGTAAATACAATCCTGAATTGAGCAGACAGCGTTACGGCTTGTCCGGGTATAGAATTCTGATGTTTCCCGGTGCGCCGCGACCTCACAAAGGTGTTGAGGATGTTTTGATGGCCCTCGAACAGTTAAATGAGCCCGATTTAAAATTAGCGATCGTCGGCGGAAGTCCTTATGATGATTATGATGATAAACTTGTGGAACAATGGGGGCGTTGGATTGTTAAACTACCAAGGTTTCCAGTCGAGACGATGCCGTCGGTTGTAGCGGCGGCTCATGTTGTCGTTGTTCCTCAGCGAGAAACTCTCACAGCCGTGGCTCAGTTTCCGCTCAAGCTGACAGATGGCATGGCAATGGCTAAGCCTGTTTTGTCTACGCGAGTGGGGGATATTCCAGAAATTTTAGGGGGAACCGGTTATTTAGTAGATCCGAGTTCTCCCGCTCAAATTTCACAAAAAATTCAATGGATATTTCAAAATTTGACAGCCGCGAATTTGCAAGGAATGAAAGCTCGGGAAAGATGCGTGAAAAAATATAGCATTCAAGCAATGACACCGATACTCTCAGATATAATTGCAGGTATGTAGAGGTAATTTTCACTCGACTCAAGGGAGGAAGAAAAACTGGCTGTCATTAAAGAATATATTGAGATGTCGTACTGTTTAGCTGGGAATGCTTCATGTCTGCCAATAAGCTACTCCTAAAATTTGCCAGACGATATCCCGGCAGGATTCTCTTAACTGTCATGCTGGGCTTTTCTGGCGCTTTATTCAACGGTATCAGCACGACTCTGATTGTACCAGTGCTTTTAAGTTTTTTAGAGGAAACTATCGAGCTGCGCGGCGCTCCACCTCTAATTAAAACTTTGATGTATCCCTTTGAGGGATTGCCGGAAAATCAGCGTTTAATGTTGATGACTGCGGCGATTGTGCTGGCAATAATTTTAAAAAATGTTGCGAGTTATATCAATACTTTAGTAGCTACTTCTCTGACGCGCTCTCTGACTTTTGATTTGCGAGAAGAAGGTTTGCGGTTGTTGTTATACGTAGGTTTAGATTTTTACTCTAAAACAAAAGTCGGGGATTTAATTAATAGATTGGGCGGAGAGATTGGTCGGACTGCTAGTGCAGTTGGCACGGCAATCGGAATGTTTACTACCTCAATCACTGTTTTGGTGTTTGTGGGTCTGCTGCTTTCTATCTCGTGGAAATTGACGGTGACAGCTACATTTTTGCTGTCGTTAGTTGCTTGGACAAATCAATATATTATTAACCGTTCCAAGCATTTTGGGTACCTGCTTTCTGAAATGTCGAAAGATTATTCGGTTAGGGTGCTCGAAACCATTACTGGGATTCGGCTGGTTAAGTCAACGGGGAACGAGGAAAGGGAGTATCAGCGGATCAAGCATTTAATTCAAAGGCGAGAAAAAGCGGATTTTCAGGCTCAGGTAAATTATGGGGCGATCGCCCCAATTAACGAAGTTGTTAATTTGATAGTTATAATTTTGATTGTATTTATAGGTCGCACCATATTTGCGAATGAGATAGAGTCGATTTCTACAATTTTATTAACCTATTTATTGGTACTTTTTCGACTAATTCCTTTAATTTCTCAGTTGAATAGCGGGCGCAGTCAATTTGCGAATACGTGGGCTAGTGTAGAGGTGGTTAATGATTTTTTGAGCTGCCAGGACAAGCCATTTATGCTGAACGGTTCTGTGCCTTACACTCAGTTGAAATCGGGAATTCATTTTAATAAAATATCTTTTAGTTATCCTAACCACAAAAATTTAGTTCTTCAAGGAGTTGATTTATTTCTACCTCACGGCACTACTTTGGCTTTGGTAGGAACTTCGGGTTCTGGCAAGTCAACTTTGGCAGATTTACTGCCTAGATTTTACGATCCTACTGAAGGTCATATCTCGCTCGATGGCACGGATTTGCGCGACTTTGAGCTGAAAAGTCTCAGAAAAGCGATGGGTATTGTTAGCCAAGATACGTTTTTGTTTAATGCTTCAGTGCGCGAAAATATTGCTTACGCTAGGCCCGAAGCGACTGAGGCAGAAATTGTGGAAGCAGCGAAGGGAGCGAATGCTTACGAGTTTATCCAACTGTTGCCGGAGGGGTTGGATACTCAAATTGGCGATCGGGGCGTGATCTTATCGGGAGGGCAGCGTCAGAGAATTTCAATTGCTAGAGCCCTGCTGCAAAACCCGGAAATCTTAATTTTAGATGAGGCAACGAGTTCGCTGGATACGGTTTCGGAAAGGTACGTGCAAGCGGCGATCGAGAAATTGAGCTGCGATCGCACAACCTTAGTCATCGCCCACCGCCTCTCCACAGTCCAAAAAGCCAACAAAATCGCCGTGATCGATCGCGGACAAGTAGTAGAAATGGGTTCCCACGAAGAATTGCTAGCAAAAGGAGGTTACTACACTCGCTTGTATTCAGTGCAATTTGCCGAAGAAACCGCTCGCGATGAAGCTCTAATTAGAGGTTCTTACGAAATTCGCACTCGCCTGACTCCCATGATAGCTTACCTCAAATTGCTAGTAGATGAAATGGTAGACTCTCCCGAAGAAAGAGACGAGTTAATCCGAGAATCATTTCACTCTGCTGCTAATATTTTCACGACTTTAGAATTTATAGAAAAGACTATTAAGCGTCAGGCTTTTAAAAAGTAGTCAGTTGGCAGTTGTCAGCAGTCAGTAGTCATTAGTCAGCAGTCTGCACAGTCAACAATTACCAATTACCAATTACCATGTCCAAATATTATGTATTTTTTACCAGAAATATCTTGCCGCAACCCAATGTAGCGAGCTTAGTTCAAGTTGCACACTCTGCCAATGCCGCAGCAAACCTCGGTTATCCAGCAGTTTTGGTATACCTCCGCAAAGGCTGGAGTGCTTTGAATCCGGTTGATTTGCTTTTTCCTTTTCAACCGACGAAACCAGATGACAAACTTGCCAAAATTTACAATATTCAAGATAAATTAAAAGTAGCAGATTTACCGATGCCGTGGCCGATCGACCTTTTGGACAGCAAGTGGACGAGTGCGAGTACAATAGTATCAAAATACTACTTACCGATTCACCTGCTTAAATCCACTAAAATTGTCCACACCCGCGACTGGAATTTTGTCAAAGCTGCCATTAAAAACGGTATTCCCGCTATCTACGAACAGCACCACCATGAAGACAAAAATTTTGAACCAGAAATCGTTCGCAATCCTCTATTTCAAATTGCTGTAACTGTTGCAGATACTGTCCGAGACAGCATGGTTAAGAAGGGGATGCCATCGGAAAAAGTAATTACGCTGCACAACGGTTTTAACCATTTGTTTCTCGCGAGACAAACAGAAGCTGCCCAGAATTGGCGACAGCAATTATTAGAAGATGGCAGACAGCATTTAGCAGTTTATGCAGGGGGACTTTACCCGTTTAAAGGTGTCGATATGCTAGTGGAGGTAGCCCAGGAGTTGCCGCGAGTTCAATTTGCGATCGCGGGCGGTGATTCATCCCAAGTAACAGCCTACCAGCAATTAGCCAAATCCAAGCAAGTTAACAACATTAAATTTCTCGGCTACCTCCCTCAAAATCAACTGGCTAGCTTGCTGCAAGCAGCCGATGTTTTGACTCACCCGCACTGTTTGACAGAGGCCGCGACGTTCACATCTCCTTTAAAATTCTTTGATTATATGGCATCGGGAACTCCGATTGTAGCGACGGAGATTGCATCTTTAATGGAATTTAAATCGGGAAATATAGCAGCAACTTGGTGCGAACCGGATAACCCGCACCATTTCGCGCAAAGCATTCGAGATAGTTTAACCAAATATCCGAGGAAAAGCGAAGGCTATACAGAAACTAGGGATTTTGTCAAGCAATTTTCGTGGGAAAATAGGATAGAGAGAATTTTGAGTTATGTGGATGAGCAAGTGCGATCGCAAATCATTCATTAATCCTCATCCGATAATTTTAAAATCCGTAGGGGCGGGTTTTACCAACAATCATCGCCTAAAATTAATAATCTCATAAACCCGCCCCGCCCACACGCAAAAACCAGATTGATTATTAGATATGAACCCAAAAATCATCGGCACAATCACCACCTACCCAGGCATGAACCAAAGCGACTGGCTGTGGCAACAAACCCCCCAAAACTTCGGCAAATGGGGAAACATTCAAATGCTCGCCAACCACCCAGAACCAGACTTTTTACTGATGTATCAATTCGACTTTCCCCAACCGCCCAAAAAGCAATCGTGGGTCAATAAAATACGTCACTACAGGCATCAAAATCCAGAAAACGACATTCGAGAAAAATTGCGCGGTGTCCCCAAGGAACGCATAATTTACCTGATACGCGAGCCACCATTACCAGAAGTTATTGAAATTACCAAAGCCAACTACGAACAAGCCAAACTTTATTGCGGTTACGTTTCCGGGCCCGACGATTTCGCACCCAGCCCCAATTATATGCCCGCGATTTGGTATCACTCTAACTCGTTTCGAGAACTCGATGAAATGCCTGCGCCGCCGAAAACTAAATCCTGTTCTTGGATTACTTCAGGTGTTAGCCGCACCGTCAATCACCGCCACAGATTAGATTTTATCAAATTGCTGCGATCGCAAGAATTGGATTTTGACCTTTACGGGCGAAACTTGCCAACTTGGGCGCGCGGAAACGGCACTGTGAACAATAAATGGCACGCCGTCGCGCCATACTATTACAACTTAGCTATTGAAAATTATGCCGAAAACGATTGGTATGTCAGCGAGAAGCTTTGGGATGCCTTATTAGCTTGGTGTTTGCCGATTTATTACGGCGGTTCGGCGGCCGATAAGTTGTTGCCTGCAGGGAGTTTTCTGCGGCTGCCGAGTTTGGATGAGAAAGGAGTAGAATTTATTAAAGAGGTTGTGGCTACGCCGGATTATTGGCATGAAGCCAGGGAAAAAATTGCCGAAGCTAGACAAATCATTCTCCACGAATTGAACTTGCTCAATTGGCTGTCTAAGTTTGTATCTTAGGAAATAGCGCCATGACAGAAAACCCAAATCAACCCAGAGAATATGATGCCGTCAAAGGCGGTCAAAATCCACCCCCCCTAGATGCTGCTGTCTTAGGCGGGATTTCCGGCGTTAAGAGCCGTTTGGCTTCACCGATTGTCGAAGTGAAGATTGCTGCACTGTCTGAAGCGCTCAAATATGGAGATGCAGGTTTAGATTTAATAATTGGGGTACTGCAAGATGAATCAATGGCGGTGAAGTTGGCAGCCTATTCGCTGCTGAAAGATAGAGATGAACCAAAGATAAAACAGCAGTTACAGAACTATTTGCCTATTTTTGAATTTGATGTGATAACAGTTGATGCTGAAGGAAAAGAAAACAGTCGCCATACTTCCTCTGCTCGCTTCTTCCCCGAAGACTTAGGAAATGGAGTTGTGCTGGAAATGGTTTATATTCCCGGGGGTACATTTATGATGGGCTCGCCAGCAACAGAAGAAGGTAGAGACAGTTGTGAAAGTCCGCAGCATCAAGTAACAGTACCCGCTTTTTTTGCAGGCAAATATCTCATCACCCAAGCACAGTGGCAAGCAGAGATGGAAAACAACCCATCGTGTTTCAAAGGTGAAAAACGTCCTGTTGAATGTGTATTGTGGCAAGATGCTGTTGAATTCTGTGGTAAACTCTCGCAAAAAACCGGGAAAAAGTATCGCCTCCTGAGTGAAGCAGAATGGGAATACGCCTGTCGTGCCGGTACAACAACCCCATTTCATTTTGGGGAAACCATTACCTCGCAATTAGTCAACTATTACGGAGACAACCCCTACGCAAAGGCCCCCAAAGGACTTTACCGCGGGCAAACAACCGATGTCGGGAGTTTTCCCCCCAATGCCTTTGGACTGTACGATATGCACGGCAATGTTTGGGAGTGGTGCAGCGATAGGTGGAACTCGAACTATAAGGGCGCACCAACGGACGGAAGTTCCTGGGAAACTGGCACATCTGAATACCTAGTGCTGCGTGGCGGTTCCTGGATATACGATGCAGCCAATTGCCGAAGTGCCTATCGCGTCTGGATGGCGGCGGACTATAGGTGGTGGAGCACGGGTTTTCGTGTAGCGGTTGCGTCGGTTTCTCCCTAGTCATAGTTTCCCCCCGATCGCCCTCCTCTACCATTTTACCCTTTAGATAATTTGGCGGTGGAAACCGCAACGACACAAACAAAGTCCGCCTTCGCGAGACTATAGATATGAATGGAATTTGCACGCTTGCCAACGATACAGTTTACGACCAACTAATTGCCTTGCTCAACAGTATTGAAGTTATCTTAGGCTCAAATACTCCTGTCTGTATTTATCCTTTCGACGACCAAATAGAGCAAATCAAAGCTGAAATTGTTAACCGTCCCAACGTCTTTATTTATGAAGATAGCGCATCTATTCAGCGATGGGATAAATTCATGCAAGCAGCCGCACCAGAGCGTTTGAACCGCAAAAAATTCCGGCTTTACGGCGCACACCGACGCTTTTGCGCTTTCGACGGCCCGTTTGAAAAGTTTATCTATATGGATGCGGATACTTTGGTGATGAATTCCCTTGATGCTGTTTTTCAGAAGTTAGAGTCATCGGATTTTGTGGTTTATGATTTTCAATTTCGCGACCCTACTAAAGTATACAATATTCAGTCACCAAAACTCCTCGAAGTTTTTGAGCAAAATCGGATCGACTCGGAAATATTTTGTTCGGGATTTTACGCCAGCAAGCAAGGATTGTTTGAGCAAGATACTAGGGAATGGCTGTTAGCTCAACTGGAATCAGGCGAGGCGGAAATTCTCTATGAAGGTGCGGGAGAACAGCCATTGCTCAATTATATGGTGATGAAAACGGGGATGAATAGCTATAATTTTGCTTATAGCCTCCCGGATGGCGAAAAAACTGGGTGTAGCGTCACTTCCAAACATTTTGAAGAGCAAGATAAGATTTTGTACGACAAGGGAAACCGACTTACTTACATTCATTATATTGGTGTGCAGCCGGATTTAATTCGGAGAGTTTGTGCGGGCGAAAATATTGAGTTTCCCTATCGCGATTTGTTCCTGCATTACCGCTATCTCCGCGAACCCTCCAAGCGTCCGATTTTTGCCCAAGCGCCAAAGTCTTATACTGAGGTTTCTGCGCCGAATTTGTTAAAAAGGGTATTGAGAAGGTTGAGGATAAATGTATGAGTCGCGGTATTTATATTGTTGCGAATGATAAGGTGATCGAAAGTGCGATCGCCCTTTTAAACAGCATACGTCTGTACAATTGTCAAGTACCTGTTTTTCTGATTCCCTTCGACGACAATTATCAGCAAGTCGCAGCCGCCCTCAGCAGTCTCCACGGGGTGCAATTGTTCCCAAATCTGGAGTTTGTGGAACAGTTTACCAGAGAAATTGGCCAAACGTTCGATCGCAACTTTTTAGCCCTCCCCAACAAAATGCGAAAACTCGCCGTTTGGTTTGGCCCCCTTGACGAATTTCTGTACATCGATACCGATATCATCGTCTTTGAAGACATCGCAGCCAACTTAAACAAACTATCAGAAGTAGACTTTTTTTGCTGCGACTACCACCACCTTAACGAAAAACTGCGAAATGTATTTTCACCACTTGTAAAAGAACAGCATATTTTCACAGACTCACAGCTTCAAGATGTCTTTAACAGCGGTTTTTGGGCCTCCAGAAAAGGAACTATTACAGAATCGCAAATGTATGAGATTTTGCGAGAATGTTCGCAGCATCGAGAATATTTTGACTTTACTCAAAATGTCACAGACCAACCTCTACTAAATTATATCATTCTTAAACTAATTCCCAAGCGCTGCAATCTGGTTAAAGCTTCAGCAACCGAACCCGGAAGCTGGGCGGGTTCCCAGCATTTTCAAGAAATAGATTATGTTCTTTATGACAAAGGTAAAAGATTAAAATATATTCACTGGGCTGGGATACCGATTAAATCTGGTAGTCCTTATTGGAAACTTTGGAAACATTATCGTTATCTCAATGAGGAAAAACCAAACTTAGTGCAAAAAATATTTCGGGCTTTCAGTAGGTGAGGAGAAAATCATATGTTGTATCATTATCAACACGCTTTGAAGAACAGGCAAGATGCCTGTTCCACAATTCATAAATATTGTTGTGTTTGTGACATCTAACAAGCTTTGAAGAACAGGCAAGATGCCTGTTCCACAATCAATAAATTTTATTTCTTGTGGTGTGGGCATCTTGCCCGCCCCTAAAAAGCAATATATATGCGCTGGGTTACTTATTAACTAAAAAACTATGGCTGATGGCATTTATATACTAGCAAACGATGTTGTTTTCGACCACTTAGTCGCTTTATTGAACAGTCTCGAAGTCAATGGCGCAAAAGATATTCCAGTTTGCATCATTCCCTATGATGACAGAATGAAAAAAGTACGAGTAGAAATTGCAACTCGCCATAATGTCACCCTCTTTGAAAATACCGATTCCATCGATTTTTGGGAAGACTTTGCGAGTGTAGTTTGGACATCTCATGGCAAAGCTCAAAAAGTTTGGCAAGCTAAAGGTTGGCAACAAGTTCACTGTTTGGGGATGCACCGAAAATTTTGCTGTTTTGACGGCCCTTTTGACAAATTTGTCTATTTTGACTGCGACACTCTGTCAATGGGTTCTCTAGATTACATCTATCAAAAACTTGATGAGTTTGATTGGGTAGCCAACGATTTTCAATACAAATCAGACCTTAATTATGTATTTGATTTATCATCCCAAAAAATCGCAATATTTTTCAATCTTGACCAACTGCAATCTCATATTTTTTGTGCTGGTTGGTTTGCTTCAAAAAAAGGTATTTTAAATCGGAATAACTCAAGCCAACTTTTAGAGAAATTAACTTCAGGCGAAGCAGAAATTTTGTCTTTGCGGGGAACTGACCAACCTTTATTTAACTATTTAGTCGCCCGTAGCGGCATCTCTTTTTATAACTTTGCTTATCATCAACCTGCACAGGTAACGGGCAATCATTGGTCTTCTCAATTTGAGGTGATAGATTATGTTCTATATGACAAAGGGCGGCGGCTGACTTACTTGCACTACATGAGTATTTCGGCTGCAAAGTTTACTCAATTGTGTGCTGGCGAAGATGTTGAGATTCCGTACCGAGAGGTATTTCTGCACTACCGCTATTTGAATTCGCCGCAAACACGACCAAAACTCACGCCTCCAAATTTGTTGGTTCGCTTGGGGAGAAATCTCAAAAGTTGGGGAATTCAAAAAGTTAACAATGTTCAATTTAAGTTGCGGAATTTCTGGGATAGATAGCCTCTAACTGTACTCTAACTGTACAAAGACTGAATCCACTCCCATTCGTGCCTTAAACCTTCTTCTAAAGCAACCTGCGGCTGATAACCTAAGATTTTCTTGGCTTTAGACACATCCGCGCTAGTGTGTCGCGCGTCTCCCCTCGCAGCTTCAGTAAAATCTATCCGAATAGGTCGATCGACAATTCTCTCTATTGTATCAATAACTTCTTTCAAAACTACCCGACTTCCCCCACCAATATTAAAAACTTCCCCCGCAGCTTCCGCAACCTCAGCCGCCGCTAAATTCGCAGCAACGCAATCGCTGATAAACGTAAAATCCCGCGTTTGCAATCCGTCCCCGAAAATTGAAATCGCCTCATCAAACAAAATCGACTTAAAAAACTTGTGAAAAGCCATATCGGGGCGCTGTCTCGGCCCGTAAACAGTAAAATAGCGCAGGGAAGTAGTCGGAAGACCAAAATTCTGGTAATAAAGCCCGCACAAACGTTCACCGGCTAATTTTGTAATTCCGTAGGGAGAAACCGGCTGCGGACAAGCATTTTCATTCGTGGGAAAAGATTCAGCATTGCCGTAAATTGAAGAAGAAGAAGCATAAACAAACTTTTGCAATCTTGGCGCATATTTTGCCGCTTCTAACAATACTTGAGTGCTGTTAATATTCCGTTCGGTATAGCTGCGAAAACCGTCGCCCCAGCTAGCACGAACTCCTGCTTGCGCCGCCTGATGAAATATTACCTTAACATCGGATAAAAGCGATCGCCAATTTTGAGACAAAATATCGCCTTCCACCAATTCAAAACCCGGATACTTTTCAAATCGTGCAATATTCTTGCGCTTGAGATCCGGATCGTAATAATCGTTGAACTCATCAACACCGATCACCGTCTCGCCTCGATTTAAAAGAGTTTCTACTAAGTTAGATCCAATAAATCCCGCCGCACCCGTAACAAGTAAAATACTCATTAGATTTTAGATTTTAGATTTTAAAATTTTTACACAAATTATTGCATAAGTTGTCTTCTTTTTCTTTCTCTTCCTCTGCGTTGTCTGCGTTCTCTGCGGTTCAAAAAGCATCAAATATGATAATCTTAGAGAACTATCAACCCCCTTCCTTCTGATAAAAAGAGGTTGATAGTTAACTTTCATTGTTCAAAAGAATCCAGATCCAGCGCTTGGGAACCTCCGCGTTCTAACTCGATCAAAAGCTTACCTAGCTGAGTCCAAACTAGCCAGCCCGTGAGTAGCGTCAGTGGCAAAGCTAGGGCATAAGAAAGTAGTTTTGGGAAGCCAAAAATCTCCATCCCCGAAGCTAAAAATACGCAAATACCGCCCGCCATTCCCAGAAAAGGCATCTGCAATGGCAGCCCTTGCAGGTTAGCCAAAGTGCTAGTAGAACGATTTTTAGACCACAGTTGTACGGATTGTTTGAGAGTTGCTTCAAATGCTACACCGGAGGCGATACCTGCTAGCAGTCCAGCCGACATTAAAAAATAGGGAGGTTCTGGAAAATAATACACGAATAATTCCTTAATTTGGGTAATTGAGAATTGGGAATTGGGAATTGGGAATTGGGAATTGGGAATTGGGAATTGGGAATTGGGAATTGGGAAGAGTAGAATTATTTTTCTTCCTTCTTCCTTCTTCCTTCTTCCGACTTCCTTCTTCCTGACATCCGTTACATCCGTTACATCCGTTACAGAATCCGTTGCCGAACTTCCTTCTTCCTTCTAATTAAAACCGAGTTAGCGCCGCTGCTCCTGCTGTGGAAAACTCCGTCAAAGCGCCTAGAGCAACGTTGAACAGGCGACTGGGCTGCAAATCTTCCTTGACTAAGTTCCACAGGCTGCGAACTTCTTCGGTGTGGAGCCGATCGTCCTCAATCAAAGCTAACATTAGCTGGCGTCTCAAAAACGACCCTTCCTCTGACAGCAAAAATTGCAAGCCTAGTTGTGCTGTGGGTAGCAAGTCGAAACTACGATCGGATCGGGCGATCGCGATCATGTCCTCCAACCTGTTCCACTGGAATTTGCCATCTTTGAATAATACCTCAATCAGACGCCGCCGCAGTGCCGGAGATTCTCCGTTCAACAAACGCCGCGCTACATAAGGATACGCCACCTCGACTATCTTGAAATTGGGATTCAGCGTCAGGGCCAAACCTTCTTCTGTCACCAGAGAGCGAATAATTAAGGCAAATTTCGCCGGCACCCGGAAAGGATAATCGTACATCAACTCCGAAAACTGGTCTGTAATCGTCTTGAAGTTAAAATCTGACACCTTTTCGCCGACGATATCGCCGAGTACAGATTCCAGCGCCGGGACGATCGGCATAATATCTGTCTCTGGTGTCAAAAAGCCAAGTTTGACAAAATCCTTAGCTAACTCTAAGTAATCTTTGTTGATTAAGTGAACGACAGAATCAACCAAAGTTTCTTTAGTTGTTTCTTCCATCTGATCCATCATCCCAAAATCAATGTAAGCCATGCGGCCGTCCGCTAAGGCAAACAGATTTCCCGGATGGGGGTCAGCGTGAAAAAATCCGTGTTCCAGCAACTGTCGCAAACCGCTGCGGACTCCGACTTCAATTAAACTATCGGTATCCAAACCTGCGGCTTTAACACGTTGTATATCTGTCAGCTTGATGCCCTCAATCCATTCGAGAGTGAGAACGCAGTTTGAAGTATAGCGCCAGTAAATGCTCGGAACTTTTACTGTCGGGTCGTCGGCAAAATTTGTAGCAAATTTCTCGGCGTTCCGTCCTTCATTAAGATAATCAATTTCCTCGAACAATTTGATACCGAATTCATCCACGATCAAACAAAGGTCGTGACCGAGATTCAGCGGCAACAAGGGGCCCAACCATCCGGCGGCCCAGCGCATTAAATAAAGATCCAGGCTCAAGACTGGCAGCAAATTCGGTCGCTGAACCTTGACTGCTACTGCTTCCCCGGTGAGGAGGCGAGCTCGGTAGACTTGACCGAGACTTGCTGCAGCCACAGGTTCGGGAGAGATTTCGCTGTAGGTTTCGCTAATTTTGCGATCGAGTTCCGCTTCAATAATCTCGAAAGCGCGCACGGAGTCAAACGGCGGCAATTGATCCTGAAGTTTGATCAATTCTTCAAGAAAGTCTTTGCGGATCAAATCCGGTCTGGTAGAAAGGGCTTGGCCGACTTTAATGAAAGTGGGGCCCAAGCGAGTGAGTATTTGTCGCAGGTGGGCGGCCCGTTCCGGCTGGTGTGCTGCGGCTTCGTGCTGCCAACTGTCCCACAGCATCCCCAGAACGAAGCCTGCAAAAGACCAAATAACGGTAATTGCGCGCCAAATTGCTTTCCAAGGACGGTTGCGGTAATACTGAGCGATCGCTTGTGGATCGTAGCGTCTAGCCTGAGTGAATTGATACTGAGGCACTCGTTTATTTTCCTCTTATCTTATGAAAATTACAGGTTAAATTGAGAATTGGGCATCGGGCATCGGGCATCGGGCATCGGGCATCGGGCATCGGGGATGGAAGTCGAAAGTTCAAATATTATTTATTCTTCGTTCTTCGTTCTTCCTTCTTCGTTCTTCCCTCTTCCCTCTTCCTTCTTCCTTCTTCATCATTGACCGATCGCATTGCAAGGTTTAGGCGAGCGGAAAATGCACCCGTTCGAGGCGGATTGCTAGCCTAAATTTGTTTCTTTTCATTAAATATAGTACATAAAAGTACAAGTGATCGGTCAAAATACTTAACGGCTCTCCCTGACCGCTGCACATTCTCACAACACTGCAACCCTGCAATTCTTTTCTCCTGCTGCGTTTCGCTCGCTTATGCGATCACGCCACAGCTACCGGATGCGATCGGCCTTTGCCAAGCAATCTTTCAGCCCATAAATCGTCCGCTCTTGTTGATCCCTCGACAGTTCCGGAAACATCGGCAAAGACAAGACTTCGCGACAAACTTGCTCAGCCTTTGGCAACTGACCTGCTTGATAACCCAAAGATTTGTAAACAGGTTGCAGGTGCAAAGGTAACGGATAGTAAACCATCGAACCGATGCCGCATTCCTGCAACTGAGCCCGCATCCAATCTCGAAAATCGGCAGAGGGATTTTGCGCCTCTTCTGGACTTGTCAGCCGGATCGTGTATTGATTCCAAACTCCTTTTGCTTCCGGCAATTCTTTGGGGACGGCAACTCCGGGCACGCGGGAGAGAAATTCGCTGTAAAGTGCCGCTTTGTCCTGCCGCTGCGCGTTCCAACTGTCGAGATACCGCAATTTAATGCTGAGAATCACCGCCTGCAGGGCATCTAAACGGCTGTTGTACCCGATTTCTTCGTAGAAATATCTAGAAGACTGTCCGTGTTCTTTGAGCATTCGCATCGAAGCTGCGAGGGCTGGATCGTTTGTCGTCACCGCGCCACCGTCACCGCAAGCGCCTAAATTTTTGGTCGGATAAAAACTGAAGCAGCCGACATGGCCGATGCTGCCGACTTTTCGAGACTGCCACTGGGCCCCGACAGACTGGGCGCAATCTTCAATTACGGCTAAATTGTGCCGAGTCGCAATTTCCATCAACCGAGTCATGTCTACCGGTTGGCCGAAGATGTGGACGGGCATAATTGCCTTGGTTTTGTCGGTAATTGCCGCTTCGAGGAGTTCGACATCCAGATTAAAAGTCTCGCTGTCAATATCGACAAATACTGGAGTGGCGCCGACGGCGCTAATTGTCTCAGCCGAAGCAAAAAAGGTAAAAGGAGTGGTAATCACTTCATCGCCGGGGCCAATTTTGAGAGCTCGCAAAGCCAAAATCAGGGCATCGGTGCCGGAGTTGCAGCCAACGCACTCGGAAACGCCGATGTAGTCGGCGAACTCTCGTTCAAAACTCTTCACGGCCGGGCCGCCTACGTAGCCACCAGAGGCAAGCACTTTTTGTACCGCAGCGGTTATCTCGTCGCCAATCTGCGCGTATTGGCGGGTTAAGTCGAGGGGGGGAACATTATTCACTCTTCACACCATAAATTTCAAGCATTATCAAAGCAAATTCTTGCAGCAAAACTGTTTCTCAGAAACCTTTATTGCAATATCTTATATTTGGACAGGCAAACAATCACATTATTGAAAGGGTGGCCCGGTGTTAATTCTGCTAGATTTTACAGATTTGGGTTGGGCTTTGGGGATGGTGGTGATCGCGATCGGGCTTTCGGCGTTGCAGGGATTGGGATTGGAGGGGGCGATCGCGATCGCGGCTGGGCGCACCCTGATCCAGCTAATCTTAGTCGGATACGTGCTCGCAGTCGTATTTGACCCGGAGGGGAAAAATCCTTGGCTGGTTTTAGCAGTTTTAGCAATCATGCTGACAACAGCTAGCATGGTTGCCAGCAACCGCATCAGCAAAAAAATCAAGAACTTACTGCCCTTAGTTTGGGGTTCAATTTTTATCAGTACGGCCTTGACTCTCGCCTATACAAACTTGCTAATTTTGCAACCTGACCCTTGGTACGAACCGCAATACCTGATTCCTTTAGCGGGTATGATTTTGGGCAATGCCATGAACTCCGGGGCGATCGCGGGCGAAAGACTTGTCAGTACAGTTAATAGCAGCCAGTTAGAAATAGAAACCCATTTAAGTTTAGGTTCGACGCCGCAGCAAGCAGTAAAGCAGTACCGCAAAGATGCCATCAAAGCTGGATTAATCCCACTCTTAAATACAATGACGGTGGTAGGAATAGTAACTTTACCGGGAATGATGACAGGTCAAATGCTGAGCGGTGTCAGTCCTCTCGATGCAGCATCTTACCAAATTTTGATTATGTTTGTGTTAGCGCTGGCAACTGTAATCGCAACTCTGCTGTTGACTGAGGGATTGTCCCGGAAGTTTTTCAATCAAGATGCACAATTGATAAAATGGTAATGTGGAATTGGTGATTGTAGATGTAAATTGATTATGATTACCGTAGTGGCGGGTTCACCAATGTCTCCCATACAAATGATAAATATCATAAACCCGCCGCGCCCGTGACTTTATCGACCACAATATCCGGTCGGGACAGGTTTAGGGAATATCGGGCTGATCTTACTCAGCAGATCCAATGATGGGAATTAATCGTTCCTCGATTTCATCAATATAGGCTGTTAAGCCTGTATGAACACCGTTTTTTCGTAGAAGTTCCAGACTCGTCTCTTCCCAGCACTGTTGTTCGCGTTCCATTTTGCCACCTGTTAGCTTTTCGACAACAACTTTAGGATTTCTAATGCGAGCGGGTTCTTTCCATGAGTTAGAGCGCAGTCTGTGTGACTCATGACAAGGATTAAACCTCAATTGTGTCGTTATATCTTTAAGAATTTGTTCTTCCTCTTGATTAGATGGAATAAACCCATTCAATACCCAGGCTTCCCGCATTCTGTCGGCTGTACCAATAATAATTTCTAATTTAGGTTGTCGATTGATGTGTGCAGAACGTGCTTGCTCAATACCTTCTCTTCGCTGAGGTTGATTGTCTAAATCCCGGCTCAGGAGAACTGCTTTAATCTGTCGTGTTTTTTGAATAAATCGTACTAAATTCAGAATTTTTATAGCTGCTGCACCATCAGCTTTTAATGCTCCATCTTTACCATGACCTAAATACCTTGGAGGACGGAATCCTAAGCTTTGTGGCAAATTATCTATAATTTGATTAATATCTTGCCAACAGGAATGTTCTGTATTTTCTTGTAAGCCACTCCAACGAAATAAATATTGAAGCTGTCCAGATTCTAACCAATCAATTTTATCCACTAAAAGGCGATCGGCTAATTTAGTAGCGGTTCTTGCATCTGCGCTACTTTCCACAATCACCACAAACTCAATCATTTATTTCTCCTGCAACCACCCAATCTTCTCCCTCCGCATCCCAGAAATCTCCGGTGGTTAAAGTTTGTTTTGCCCATTCGACATCAGGATGTTCATCCAATCGTTTGCAACGAGTCACACCTAAATTGTTGTTACTTAATACGTGGACTTGAGAAGGAATAAGTTCATCCACAATGTAAGGAGAATGGGTAGAAAAAATAATTTGCAGATTGGGGTTGTCTTGAAGAATTTCCTTGAAAACAGCGATTAATTCTCGTTGCGCTTTGGGATGGAGTCCCTGTTCAACATCATCTAGTAACACTAAATTAGGTTGATTGGGATTCATCAAAACAGTTAATAATCCGAGAGCGAGCATTGTTCCTTCGCTAATGGCATGGGCTGGAATACGCTTACCAGTATTCATATCTAGGACAACTTCTTGCCCTGCCATTTCCTGACTTTCTTCGTAGGAGATAGATTTGCCATCGACTTCGATTAAGCGTTGGCGATTGACCATAACCTTAGCTCGCCTTACCCCTACCTCGCGTACACCTGGTACAATCCGTTTCAACATTTCTTGTAAAGATTGAAATTCATCTGGAGCTTCGTCACGAAGATAGTCTAAGGTAGGTGCTAACCCTGAACCATCGAACTCAACTCGCGGGGTAATTGCATCGCTGTAAGCTGCTTTTGCAAGATTACTGGCGACGAGCTTAAGATGAACTGCGTTTCTCAAAGATTGCTGAATTGGCTCTTCCGTAGTCATTAAAGAAGTTTCAGAGATTACGTGCCTATATTTCGGGTTTTTATCGGCCTTCCATGATGCTCTAAAAGTCCACTTATGATTAACGCTTTGTCTCCAGTCATAAGAAGCTTTCCAATCATTTCTATCTCGGTGTTTCCAAAAACCAGTTGCAGTAACAGACATATTATGTTGCCCAATTGTTGTAATAAATTGAGGCGCTCTTTCATGCTGAAAAATATTGTCAAATGATGAATTAGCAAGCCGACTTAGATAATGCAATGCTTGCAAAACTGATGTTTTACCCGAACTGTTTTGTCCTACGAGTGCGTGTAGGCGTGAACTATCTAAACTAAGTTCTGTATCTTTATGACTTTTGAAGTTATGAAGTTTGACCTTTTCTAGCATTTGATGGCTAACATCCTTTTATACAGTTTGATTGCCGAGTTCGTAGTCTGTGTTAACGAAGTCAGGACTTACTCAAAAAGTGGTTTCACACGCTACTTATAGCGGTAAGGTGCGCGGCCCGGCGCACCCTACGTATAGAGGGCAGTTGGTGATCGCACTCCGGCTCAAGAAACCAGGTTTTTTACCTTGGGTGCGGGCTGCAACGAGGTATTTTGGTTAAAAAACCCGGTTTCTGGCCATCCGTGCGTCGAGGACTAAAACAGCGAACAAGGCCAAGGATAAAAATAGGACGATCGCACTTCAACGCACTTTAACGCGCTACTTCGGTTCGTGACTCCCAATTCGCTGGCCTTCGCCATCGTACACCTGCATCGGGATTTTGGCGTTTTCGGCGATCGCCTCCAAAGCTTTTTGCAATGTTTGAACGTGCTTTTCTACAGCTTGGCGAGTCTTGGTAGCGTTGTTGTTTTCCGCTTGGATGAAAGTTTGTTGCAGTTTCTGCACGTAATTAGGAGTCATCTGCACGGCAATCAAATCTTTGCTAACAGTATAGTCGCAAATCTTGGGGTTGCCTTTACAAGTTCTATCTAAATCGGTGCGGGCTTTTTGCAGGTTTCTTTCTTCCTGCAACCTTACTTCTGCTTGCTGCAAGGAAGTTTTGTAGGAAGCGATCAGCGGTTGGGCTTTCTCGGAAAATGAAGTTGCCGCCGGCACTTGCTCCGCGTAACTCAAAGCTCTCCGCCAGTATTCAGATGCTTTAAACCAGGCGTTTTTGCCCTCGAAAATTTGAGCTTCCGCTGCTAAAGTCACAGCTTGAGTATACGCATTTTCCGAAATTCCTTCGACATTTTTGCGCTCAATCGCTTCTGAAAGTTTGGTTTCGTATTTGGGAACTAACAGTTTAGCTTGTTGGTAAGATGTCGTGCTCGTGGGAATTGCTGATAGGATGTCTAGGGCTTCTTCCCAACCTGATTGCACTTGATCCCAAGTCTCGGCTGTGTGAGCTACTGCTTCGCGAGCTTCTGCTATTTGGGCTGTACTTTTGGCGGCGAGCAGGGTTTTTTCGGCTTGTTTCTCTGTGCTTAACTGCCGATTTCCAGTTGCTAAATTTTTCCGGTATTCTTTTGACTTTTTCTGAGCAAATGGATAAGCTGGGCTGTCTGGGGGGATTTCTGCGAGTTCGGCGATCGCACTTTGCCACAGAGCTTGCGCTTCCTGCCCGTTCTCGGCAGAATAAGGCGGATTTTGGGTTTTCTGGGCTGCTGACTGTGCGAGGCGCGCTGCATCGATCGCAGAGTTTAAATTCTGATTTTGCTTCCGGTAGCTTTCTAGAGCGCTTTGAGCTTCACCGCGATGAATTGACCAAGAGGGAATCGGTTCCAAAAGGGCGATCGCCTGTTTTAACTGTCGCTGCGCTTCTTCGGGGCTGTTGGCAACTTTTGACGTTTTCAGCGTCTTCGTCGAATTCTCGCTCAACTGTTTGGCATTAGCTAATGCTGTACATTCTCCGATGACGCAGGGGCGGCTCAGCATATAATAACCGCCTGCCAAAATTAGCGCCGCCATGCTGACCATTCCTGCTGCAGCCAGCATCGCAAACGGTGAATGCTTTGGTTTTTGGGCAACTGTTACCGCTTCCATATCCAGCGGATTGAAGGGATTGTCTCCAATATCTGCCGGGATTGCAGCTACCCTAAAGGCGATCGGATCGGAATTGCTGGAACTCTCAGACCAATTGGGGAAATATTCTTCATCCCACGCATCTTTCGCATCTGTTTCTAACGGTATCTCCTCCTCTACATCCGCCGTCTGGGTCGCATTTTCTGTTAAGACTATCCCGGTTTCTTCTGTGGGGGTATTCTCGGTTTTTTTGAACACCTGCACTGTTTTGGGTCTTGACAAAACAGGGTTGTGCATGGTAAAAGAATGGAAAGCATAAGGCTGTTTTTGCCCGGTAATTTTTAGGCAAAGTCCAATCTGTTGAATAGATTCTGGTTCTATTTCGAGAATTGCTGCTTCTAGCACCGCAAAAGTCGGTTTGGCTTTGAGAACTAAACTGCGCGGGTGTTCTCCCACAACCGTTAAAGATTCATCTCGAAAATCGCAACTAATATAAAGAGGTAATTTTTTAAATCCGGCTGCTTGCAAGTGTTGCTGCAACTTTACTTCTAGAATTTGTGCGTTGCTTTGTCGCGTTGCTACTGTCATATTTTCTCCTCTGTCCGATCTCACCACTTTCGATTTTAGATTGTGAATTTTAGGTTTTAGATTGCAGAACTGTCGGGATTTTTGATTGGTTTGAACTTTGGCACCGATTCATTCCAAATCTTAACTCTTAAAATTCAAGTTGCCACAAAATCTTAACTCTCAAATCTCAGCTTGCAAAGCCTGCCCATAACTTTCGCTGTAATAAACTTGAGTCACGTCAAAACGTCCGCCATATTGTTTGAAAGGTTCTGCTGCATAACCAAGTGGCAGCAAACAGCAAACATCTACTTCTTCGGGAATTTGAAAGGCTTCTTTCACCTTAGCGCTGACAAAACCTTCCATCGGACAACTGTCTACCCCAAAACTTTTAGCTGCAATCATTAAGTGGGCTACTGCGAGCATTGTATGCCTGTTTGTCCAAGCTTCTAGGGAGTCGAAGCAGGGACGGTTATCGAACAATTGCGGGATTGCTTGTCGCATATAACCGGCTAAATTGTCATTCATTGCCCCTGTGGTTTTGCCCAATTCGATGACGGCTTCGGTGTTTTTGGGCCCGGCGGCGCGTCGATCGCCACAACAGATTAATACTGTTGGGGCTTCTACCACTTGGCGCTGATCGAAGGCGCAAGCTTTTAATTTTTCTTTGCTAGCTTGGTCTTGAAGTACGATAAACCGCCAAGGCTGCAAGTTGTAACCAGAGGGCGATCGCACTCCCAATCGCAAAATCTCTGCCAATATTGCTGGGGGAATCGGATCGGGTTGGAAGCTGCGGGCGGCGCGGCGGCTTTCGATCGCCGTTTTAACATTAATTGAAGGTTGGATTTCAATTGTCATGGGTAATTGGTAATTGGTAATTGGGCATGGGCCAAACAGGGCATGGGCCAAACAGGGCATTGGGATTGGGGCATTTGGCATTGGGATGGGGATTGGTAACTTAAAAAAGTTGAATTGTTGTTCTTCCTTCTTCCTTCTTCCCTCTGCCTTCTTCCCTCTGCCTTCTTCCTTCTTCCTTCGTCATCCCAAGCCCAACTCGCGCTTGAGCAAATTAATTGACTTAGATCCGATGTAATTTTCGGAGCATATCAGTTGCGGGGGACGAATAATATCTTCTCTAGCCGCATTGATGGCAGCTTTTACTGTAGCAAAACTCGGTTGGTCGCAAAAAATTGTTCTGGCCGATCGCACGATCGAGTTAATCTTGTAGGCGTCTGACAGCAATGCCGTCATCACCAGCAAATCCTCTCCCCGGATGCTGTGGATGATGACTTCGGTCGATCGTAGCATTCCCGGACTCAGGCTGACGAGACCCAAATAACTGTCTTTCGGCAAACCCCCGACTAACTGGATTTCCTGGCTGTAGTCGTAGATGTCTACGGGAATAACTCGCACCGAACGCGGTGCCGAAATTGATTCTGCTTCTCCGATAAAATATCGACTCGTGATCACAGTTCCCGAAGAGATTTGATCCAAAAAAGTACCTAGCTGTTCCATCGGCACTAACTGTATGGGAATGCGAAGAGCTTGTTCGAGTTCTTTCGCCATCAGTTCACCCACGCCGATGTCTTCTGTGGGGGCTGTGACGACCACGCGGGCGCTGCACCTGAGCCGCCAGTCAATTTCGGCCAAAAGTAATTCCCTCGCTTGGTTGAGCGTACAGCCCTGTCCCAGCAGTTGATCGATACTTCCTTGCACTATTTTATTGGCCAGGGGATATTCTTCGAGGATCGGAGATTTGAGTTTGTTGCCGCCTTCGTTGCCTAGGGCGCGGACGTAAATGCCCGATCCTGCTTGGGCTTCTACGAGTCCGGTATTTTCGAGCTGGCGGTATACTTTGCTGATGGTGTTGCGGTGCAAACCCGTCTGCATGGCTAGCTGTCTGGTGCTGGGCAAGCGGTGTCCGGGCGGAAATTGTCGCGAGGCGATCGCAAACCTGATTTGATTGAATAGTTGGGTGGATGCTGGAATATCGCTATCGGTTTGAATATGAAATTGAACCATTATTAAAGGCTCCGACGACTTCAACTTAGTATTTTTATAACGTCGAGTACCGCGCCTAGGATTGCTCCGATATCTCTGTCTATAGCATAATCTTATTTGGCTGCTCTGCTGCAGCCGTTCTGCCACAGGGCGGTCGCGCCTTCGAGGCGATCGATCGCAGCCTCCGGCATTTCCTCAACAATCAGGTACTTTCAAGTCTTAGTTTTATTTACTCTGCAATTTTGAGATCGCTTGCTGTTTTTCTCCCCGTCAGGAAATAAGTGTGCATTTGCCCTTTACCTTTAATCTCGATCTCGCCGCGATCTTCAAATTCATATTTATCCTTCAGTAACTCATAAGTATAGTGGCTGACGTGAATGTGGCCTGTTATGCCGTGAGATTCCATACGGCTGGCTGTATTTACCGCATTTCCCCACAAATCGTAAATGAATTTTTTAGTGCCGATTACCCCTGCTACCACCGGGCCGCTATTAATCCCGATGCGGAGGTCAAATTTCGCGTCTAGCTTCACATTTAATTCCTGAATTGCTACTAGCATATCCAGCGCCATTTCGGCGATCGCTTCTGCGTGGTCTGGGCGTTCAATGGGAATACCGCCTGCTACCATGTAAGCGTCCCCGATCGTCTTGATTTTTTCTAAGCCGTGCTTCTCAGTCAGTTCGTCAAAAGCTGAGAAAATTTCATTCAGCAAGTATACTAATTTAGTTGCAGACATAGTGGTAGAAATTTGGGTAAAATTCACCAAGTCAGCAAAAAGAATTGTTGCTTTTTCAAACTTGTCTGCAATTACCCCCGGTTCGTCCTTCAACCTGTCGGCTATCGGTTCTGGCAAAAGATTTAGCAGTAAATTTTCAGTTTTGTTCTGTTCTTTCCTGAGTGCAGATTCCATCTGCTTGCGCTTGGTTATGTCGTGAAAAAACACTGAAATGCCGTCGTAACTAGGAAAAGCCCGGACTTCCAACCACACTTTTAAGCGGCGATAATATTTTTCAAAACTCACTCCAACTTGTTTCGCTACAGCTCCATGATACTCTTCATAAAAATCAGAATTTACTAATTCGGGAAACTCTTCCCAAAAAATTTTACCATAAAGTTCTTCCGGCGAGCGCTGCCAAAATTGCCCTGCTTTGTAATTGACGTAAGTAAATCGCCACTGGGTGTCTAAAGCAAAAAAAGCATCGCTCATTCCTTCTAAAAAATTGACAATTTGCTCGTCTGTAGAACGGAGTTTTGCTTCTACTTGTTTGTTCCTGATCTGTGCGCGCTTTAATTTAGTGAGATTTATTCGCAACTCCATGTGGTTAATAATTTGCCGTCCTAAAGTCTGCAGCGCTTCTAGCTGTTGTGGGGTGAGATTGCGAGGAACTGTATCTATCGCGCACAAAGTGCCTATAGGGAAACCGTCAGCAGTTACTAGCGGGGCTCCAGCATAAAATCGAATATTTGGATCGGAAGTTACTAACGGATTGCCGGCAAAGCGATCGTCTTCTAGAGCATTCGGTACAACTAGCAATTCGTTGGGATTTAAAATAGCGTGGGCGCAAAAAGCTAACTCTCTCGGAGTTTCTGGCGCTTCCAGACCGACTTTTGACTTAAACCACTGTCTGTTAGAATCTATTAAGCTTACTAAAGCAATAGGAGTGCCGCAAATATAGGATGCTAAAGCTGTTAGGTCATCAAAAGCTGCTTCGGCCTCTGTATCTAGAATGTCGTAGCGGTGAAGTGCTTCTAGCCTCTCTTCTTCGTTGCTGGGCAAAGGCGCAGCCTGCATCGGCGGCGGGGATACAGGTTTGCGAACAATGCGCGCAAGTCTCAGTGCTGCGAATTTTTGGACTTGCGTCGCCAGCCTTTCAACTAGCATCAAAAGACCTATTTGCCAAGCTTTATTCATATTTTTTTATCTTTTCTCACACTTGATGGAACTGCGGGCGAGCGATCTAATTCGATGAATACTTATGCACTTACCGCAACTAACTCCTCAATCTCCAGAGCTTTTGTTGGCAATTTCGCTGTCAATACTTCTGTGCCCCCTTCGCGGACAAGTATATCATCTTCAATCCTGATTCCCCGCACGTCTGCGAATTTTTCCAACTCGTCCCACTTAACAAAATTTTTATATTTGGCACGATTTTCAGAGTTATTCAAAATTGCCGGAACTTGATAAAATCCAGGTTCGATCGATACCAGCATTCCCGGACGCAAAACTCGATTCAACCGCAAAAATCCCAACCCAAACCGACTGCTTCTTGTTCTTCCTTCTTGATAGCCAGCCAAATCTCCTAAATCTTCCATATCGTGAACATCCAAACCAATTAGATGTCCGATACCGTGCACAAAAAATAGCGCGTGAGCGTCCATCTCTACCAAATCTTCAACATTGCCCCGCAAGATGCCCAAATCAACCAATCCTTCCGCCATAATCCGAGCAGCTAATAGATGAATATCTTGATATTCCACGCCAGGACTAATTCTCTCAATACAAGCATCGTGCGCTGCCAAAACTACATCATAAATCGCTCTTTGAGTCGGAGAAAACTTGCCAGAAACCGGCCAAGTGCGAGTCACATCCGCCGCCCATCCCGTTGATGTTTCTGCACCGACATCTGCTAACAGCAAATCTCCTGTTTGTAGGGAATTGTGATAATGTTCGCTGTGCAAAACTTCTCCATGTACTGTAACGATACTGGGATAGGCATAGGTCATATTTTTGGAGATGATGACACTTTCCATTGCAGCGCGCACCCCTGCTTCAATTTGAGCATTTCGAGTTGCCGCCATCCCCGCTTTGTGAGCTTCTACAGTAACAGCCGCAGCTTGACGCAATTCGGCCAAACTGCCTGCATCGTGGCTCAGGCGCAGAGATACGATCGCCTGAGTTAATTCTAGGTCGATTCCGGTTGGCGAGTTGGGCCGTGCAAGAGGGCGATCCAGAATTTGAGACTGTTGCAACTGAGTCCAAGAATCCTGAACGGCAATCGTTGCTGCATTTGTCGCTCGGGCTTTCAATTCGGCCATTGGAAAAGCAGCATCAGCCCCTATTAGTTCGGCAATTTCTGCTCTTTTCGGCATTTCTCCGTGCCAAAGCGTGCTGCTAGCAGGTGCCTCATCTAAGAACAATTCTAATTTGCCCGATTCTAAGCGAAGGGCAGCATTTTCTAAGGGCAAACCAGCAAAATATAGAAAGTGACTGCTGGCACGAAAGGGATAAGTAAGTGCCGGATAATTGCGAGGAATGCTGCGGCCAGACCAGAGAATTACCGGAAAATTAATTAAACTGGCCAGTTTTTGCCGCCGTTGCTGTAAAGTATTAGTTAACAAATCATAACCTTCTGTAATTTTCATGGGTAAAAACTGATAAGTTTGAGTTTGGTTTGCAGTCAGCGGGAAGTTTTTGCATTCTCGGCATTAAAGCACTAAAATTCAGACTGCCAAATTGGCAGACATTTTTGAGAAAACTCTCATATTTATCTGATTTTTTGCTAGCATTTATAGGCTGTCTTTTTTATAGTCTTTGTCGTCATCGCCGGGATGATTTGGTTAAGCAGTAAGCCTGAGCCACAGACAGGAAAAACAGGCTGAAAGTGCTACTTTGCAAGCAATTAGCAGAAATGTCACAACACCTGCAATTAATCAAATTCCTCGATCGCGTTTTTGTTGATTGGGTGACGTGATCGATCGCCTATAATTGACGGTTCGATCTTTTAGAGTTTAAATTATAAGTAAAATTAACTGAAAAAACATGAAAATTTCTCATAAAGCTCCTCAAACTTCTGTGCAAGTACGCGATTGGCCGATCGCAGACTTACCGGGATTGAGCAAGGAAAACCAATCTCAACTAGAAGAGTGCAGCATCACCACAACCGGACAACTAATTCGCATGACGAAAACGCAGGCGGCGAAAGTGTTGCTAGCCAATCAATTACAGATTAACATTCAATATGTTAATAAATGGGTAGCGATGGCAAATTTGGCTCGAATTCCGAGTGTAGGCTGTCAATATTGCGGGTTGTTACTTCACGCCGGCGTTGCTTCTCCGGCTCAATTGGCTCAAATGCCCGTGGAGAGATTGCACCAACAAGTTTTAAGGCTGCACGTAGCGACAATGCAGCGCAATGACTTGACTCCTTCAGTCGATCGCGTGCAAAAATGGGTTCAACAAGCTAGATTAGTCAGTAGTCATTAGTCATTAGTTAGTAGTCAGTTGTCAGTTGTCAGTTGTTAGTTGTTATTAGCAAACAGTCAACAGTCAACAGTCAACAGTCAACAGTCAACAATCATTATTATGTCAATTCAAGTTTACGGAATCCCGAACTGCGGCACCTGTAAAAAAGCTTTGCAGTGGCTCAAAGATAGCGATGTTAATTACGAGTTCATTAACACCAAAGAACAGCCACCGGCTCGCGAAACAATTCAAAGCTGGGTAGCTGCTTTGGGTTTTCAACCCATG
Source organism: Microcoleus sp. FACHB-DQ6 (assembly GCA_014695175.1). Taxonomy (GTDB): domain Bacteria; phylum Cyanobacteriota; class Cyanobacteriia; order Cyanobacteriales; family Microcoleaceae; genus Microcoleus. The sequence continues at coordinate 44,866 of JACJNV010000148.1, forward strand.
CGAAATACTTCCGGTCAATCTTACCGCGCTTTGGGCGACGACAAGAAAAATTGGACGAGCGAACAGTGGGTGGAGGCTTTTGCTAAGGATGCGATGCTGCTGAAACGTCCTCTTTTCGTTAAAGATGGAACGGCTGTTTTAGTAGGTTTCAAAGAAGACGCAATTAGAGAAAAATTGGGGCTTTCAAAGGGCTGAGTTCAGCCTGTTGTTCGCCGCAAAAACTTAAGTTCGCCCATATCATCCGAGAAACCCCAACGCTCGTAAAACGGCATCATGTTCGGCAAACAATTAAGATAAAAATGCTCGACACCTTGCAGTTCGGGATGAGTTAAAACTGCATCCATCAACTTCGCACCCAGTCCCATCTTTCTGTGTGTCGGCTTGATAATGACATCAAAAATCATGGCTCTGTATACGAAATCGGTAAGGACGCGGGTAATGCCAATTAGTCGATCGCTCTCATCGACAAAACCAATGATAACATCAGTCGCCGCCAGCATTTTCACGACATCCTCCCGCGTCCGCTTGTCGCTCCAAAACTCGTTTTTGTACAAATCCATCAAGTCGGAAACCTGGCTGTCATTCAAAGTTTCGACAATTCGGTAGTTATCCATTTTATCGGTCATACTCTACTTTACCGTAATCTAGTTTAATTGCGCGATCGGCTAAATCAAAATAGCGATCGTCGTGACTAATCACAAACACCGTTTTCCCCCGCCGCTTCAACTCCGGTAGCAACTGCTTGTAAAAAATATCCCGAAAAAACGGGTCTTGATCCGAAGCCCATTCATCAAACAAATAAATCGGTCTATCTTCCAAATACGCCGTCAGCAAAGCCAGCCGCTTTCGCTGTCCCTGAGACAAAGCCGTAGTTGACAAAACTCCATCTTTCACCTGAACTTTATTTTCCAAATGAAACTCGCGCAAATATTCAGCAGCCTGCTTGTCCAAATC
>JACJNV010000149.1 GCA_014695175.1 Microcoleus sp. FACHB-DQ6
AAAATTTCTACTTCGTGGCCGGCCTCCACTAAATCGACTGCTGTGGTCATTCCAGCCAGTCCCGCACCTGCGATCGCAACCCGCATTTTACCTATCCTTTACAGTATTTTTACAAATTGTAACAAAATTTAGAATTTCCGAAACATTCAAAGTTCATAAATGCCGATCGACACTTGTACCGCCCTCTGAATTCTTGCTAGGACATCGGCACTAATTTGACCGTAAGGGCCTTGTTCTAGGAATGTCTGCCGCAAAGCAGAAACGTTTTCACATACAGCTAGAGAATCAGCTTGCAATCCTCCCTCACCGGCAGGAATCAAGACGCGAGTAGGATTTTCTACTCCTGCAAGGTTACTTGTGAAAGGAACAACAATGACAGAATCGGTAAACTCATTGCGGATATCGGGAGAAACCACCACTACAGGTCTTTTTTTGGTATCTCCTAACTGACGCAAAGCTCTTGAAAGGTAAATCTCACCTTGGCGGGGATAAGTTTTCGCTGTTGAGTTAGAGTCCATCGCTACTCCATGTTTCTTCTATCTGTTCCTCTACAAAACTCAACCACTCTTTTTCCTCCTCAATATCTTCTTGGCTGCGGTTTTGATAAAACTTCCGCAACTTATCTTCGATTTGCTTAGCGTACCAGAGACGGAGAGCTTGTTCGATCGCCTCCGTCCAATTATCAGTAAGCTGGTCTATTTTGTCAGCGAATTCAGCATCAAGGGCGACTAACACTTCTCGCTTTTGAGTAGAATTTGACATAATCATTCCCCTTAATAATTTAAAAACTATGGTGCGCTTGGGCGCACCTTACATATTAATTTTACATATTCCTTCTTCCTTCTTCCTTCTTTCGTCTTCCTTCTTCCTTCTTCCTTCTTCCTTCTTCCTTCAAAACATAGGCATCAACTGAAGTGGCCCAATTCCCAAGTCTTTAGCAGACACCCAGCGCACCTCAAGCAAAGCGATCATATCCTTAAACTGAGGCTGACCGCGAGAAGCACCCATCAACCCTTTAGCAATAATCAAACCGCACCAACCGTTGGTTAATTTACAGCGGCGATCCCACTTCTTGCGAGCTTCCTGATGCACCGGATCGTCTTCATTAAACTCCCCAAACAAATACAGCTCCCCATTTTTAGTTTGCAAAATACCCAAGTCGTATTGCTCATCCTGAAAAGGATTTTCGCCCGGATTAAAACCAATCCCCTTCACTCCTCCAGCTTCTTTCAAATCCTGAATCATAGTTTTTGCCTTCGGATGAGAAGTTTGGATCATCACCACCGGCAAACCATCTCCGGCGGTATTAATATCAATTTCTGCACCTTGGTGAAACTGGACACTTTCGCGCAGGAACTCTACCGTTTCCCAAGGTACGGCGCCGAGACTCAAAAATGAATTTTGTGGCACCAAATCGTCCCGCAGCAGTGGCTTTTCAAATTCATCATCATCGTCATCACCGTCATCATCGTCATCATCACCGAGCATCTGTAATAATTCGTCTGACACATCCGGCATCGTTGAAACTTTAACGGATACCTGTTGAATTTCTCCGTCAGGCTGCGGAACTGGGATGCGGTAGCGGCTGCTAAGACTGGGAAAAGTGTCTGATCCCAATTTCCGGCGGCCGTTGCGGAAAAAGCGATGAAATGCTTCGAGAGCAACTAACATCGTCAGGGCTTCTTCTTCGTAAAGAATCGATCGCAATCCTTCTAACGGATGTAGGTTGCCGAAATTTGGTTCAATTTCCGATGGAGGCAAATTGGCTAAATCAATTTCTTCGTCGTCGTCCTCATCAATATCTACTGCACTTTCAAAGGTAAGAAACAAACAGTCTTGCCCTAAAAAAGCCTGTTCTAAATCTTCAAAAGATTCATCGTTGACGACTCGTTCTCGAAACCGCTTCAAGGATTCTAGAGAACGGTACAGTAAAACTCCGTAATCCATTCTGCCTTGCCCCAATACGGACACGTAGAGGCTGGCGACATCCCACTGATTGATTTCAATAGATATAATTTGGTGTTCGCTCAAAGTCCGCCACGGAGCATCTTGCCAAATTTGAGCAGCTTTTTCCATTAAAACTTCAGCATACTGAGGTGGCAACTCAGGAGGTCTGTTGATCGCGACCTCTTCCATGCCGCGAAATATTTCGTCAATTAAGGGCAATTCCGGCACGTAGTCAATGGAAATGCTTAAATCTTGAAGTACGCCCCGCAGATAAAATTGAATTTCTCGGTTTTTGACTACTATTTTTTGGGGCCGACCTGCGGGAGCCGGACTTTGGGGATGTTCCATTGCCCGTAGCAGGGCCCGGACTATCGCCTCTGGGCCGGCATCTGGGCCTACCATGTCCATAGCCCTCACGACTCCCTCGGAGCCATCGACCCAGAGAATGCACTCGCCACCCGCTTCTAGAATGTCATCCTCATCTATCATCAGGTGTGAGTCAGCATTAGATAAGGGTCGGCGATCGCCCTCCCACACGCTGGGAATTTGAGGTAAGTTTTGTAGCCGACGAAGAGTAGAGCGATTCAGCGCTGCCATAGAGTAAGCCCGTTGAGTGAAGCATTGTTGCGGTGCCGGTAGCCGGTCAACCGCTGCTTCTCAATCATAAACCCTATAGGGGGAGAGGGCATCAAGCTTGGGAACGAGGCCCCGCGGGAATTAAAAATTAGAAGCTAAAAATTCGGCCTTCAGCATCTAACCGAATGCCTTCTGGCGAATGCCTGTACAATGGAGCAATAAGATTAAACTCTTTGCATTAGACAGTCTCAGGAGTTCGGCAAATTATGACTCAAGCCATTTCTGAAAAGCGCGGCATTCAAATGACGGACTCTGCTGTCCGTCAAGTTTTAGCCCTGAGAGAAAAACAAGGTAAAGACCTCTGCTTGCGGGTAGGGGTGCGCCAGGGCGGCTGCTCTGGAATGTCCTACGTGATGGATTTCGCAGATCCCAGCACCGTGAAATCCGACGATGAAGTGTTCGACTACGACGGTTTTCAGGTAGTTTGCGATCGCAAGAGCATTCTTTATCTCTACGGTTTGGTTCTCGACTTCAGCGATGCTATGATCGGGGGCGGCTTTCAGTTTACTAACCCCAACGCAACTCAAACTTGCGGCTGTGGCAGTTCTTTTTCTACATAAATCGGAAAAGAGGGCATGGGGCAGAAAGTTGTTAGCTGCCCCATGCCCTTTTCTGTGCAACATCCCAAATCTAAAATCTAAAATCGAATGACCCCTGAAGAATTGTTTAAAGACGGTTTCGATCGCTACCAAGCTGGCGAAGCCCCGGCTAATCTGATCCCCGTGTTTAAAGAAGTGTGCGAAAAAGCTCCCAAAAATGGCAATGCCTGGGCTAGCCTCGCGTGGCTCTACCTGTTGGAAAATAAACCTGCACCGGCTCAAAAGGCAGCGAAAACAGCCGTTAAATTGAACCCTCACGACCCCCAAGCTCGCATCAACCTAGCAGTAGCGATCCTGGATCTCAAAGATAAAGGAGTGCGCCCCCACGTAGAAGTGGCTCAGCAATTAGTGATGGCTTCCGAAGAGTTGCTCGACGAAGTTAAAAAAAATTTTGAAGAAGGATTAAAGAGAAAACCCGACTGGAAGAGTCTCGCCCGCGTTAAACAGTGGCTTCTGGAGCCGTAACCAGGCAAACAAGTCGATTTTTGGGCGGGGATCGAGGAAATCGATTTTGCGGTTTATTACGATATCGTAATAAATCAATAAATAACTTTATGGAAAACTCAGAAAGTCAGTGCTAGTATTTGAAAACTTAGACGATTCACAAACCCGCTCAGCGGTTTTCAGATTTTTCTACCATAATACTAGGAGTTGTACAAACATGAGCACTGACAGCCACGTTAACATCAAACCAGCAACCCGCAACCACAAAGGTTTCTTTATTCAGCCAGCTTCTTACAAGTTGATGAGCATCGATAAATCCGGCTGGGCCTTGATTTGCATGGACAAAGCAGTTTGTCACTATGTAGATCCTGATGATTTGCAATTGCCGAATAAATCGGGAATGTCTGAAGGTTAATTCTGAAGTTTTGAGAGACTTTAAGATGCTTTATTTGAGTAGCTGCCCTCTATGGAGGGCAGCATCTTTTTTTGGTCAGAAAAAAGTCCGACAACAAAGCCGTGTACGGGATTTATATCAATTCCGGTTGCACTCCTCCGGAATTGTTGACTGTTGACTGTTGACGGGCGGGTCGAAAAACTGAATGGTTGAGTGTTAACTGTTGACTCGATTTGATTATTCCGATGCAACCGGAAACGATATTAAGGGATAGAAGGATACAAGGAAAAATTACCGATTAGATTTGAAGGCAAAAAGCATCTCCAACTCAGCAGTTGTCGGTTGTGTAGAAGCTGTGGCTACGCTAACTCCTCGGAGAGAATTAAGCAATTCAGCAGCGGGCGGTGAAACTAAATTTGGCTGTACTGCGAGCAAATATTGGTTAGCCCAAGACATGGTTTTTTCCATATCTATGTAAAAGTAACCTTGGTTGGCCCGCGGTAAAGAAGTAGCGATCGCCTGAAAACTCGGACTGCTGCTTAACGGTTGCGGTGGCGTCGAAGTAATCACATCAACTAAAGGCCCGCCGAAAGCTACAAACACGGAATTTTCATTCAGCCAACCGTGCCCGAATAAAGTGCCTTGCTGGGGTATTTGCCACTCCGTAACTTCTTTGCCTTGAACTTGTCTGGGGGCGACGCTGACTGTAGGATTGCTTTTGGCGATCGCATCGAGTTTTTTTAGAGTTGCTTCGGCTGCAGGGCGATCGCTTGTTTCAAAAATCATCGCCGCCCCCATGCCCAACTGAGACAAAATCCCTTGATTGGAACCGATCGCCCCGATCGCAAATTCCCCGTTCATCCAACCAAAAACATCACGATCCGCATCCAAATCCAACCGCTTAAAACTACTCCTCACCTGCTGAACTCCCCTGTCAACTTCCGGGCTATCTTTTGCCTGGGCGGTTGCTTGCGACCAAATTTTATCGATTCCCTTGCCGCCGACTAAAGCAATAGTTTCATCCGGAAATCGTGGCAACAATTTCGATGCGAATTGTGGATTTTGCTGCACGAATTTAGGGTCTAACTGAGCAATAGTTTTTACCCTCAATCCCTCACTATCCGCTCCAATTCCCGCTACCAAAGACTTAACTTGTTTGAACTGCGAAAACACTGTCCAAGGCAACTGGATATCTGCGGGCAAGTTAGCTTTCAATTGCTCAATTGCAGCAGGATAGTCCGCAATATAAACAGTTGCGATCGGATTCTTAACACCAGCACTCTCTGCAAAAAACTTAGTTGTACTCTGCTGGGTGGCGAGAGAGGGTTCTCCTTTAAAAGTATCGATCGCCAATTCCACAGGCTTTCTCAAAGGAGCCATCACTAATTGGTCGTTCAGCAAAGCCACACTGTAGCGCTTGCCAGTTGGCTCTGCAATCTCAGAAATTTTAACTCCTTTATACTCGGTTTCTTGAGTTGTTGCACCGGGCTGAGATTTTAATTTATTGGCAAAATTCCAAGCGCTAATTTTATTCTTGACGCTGACTACAACCAGCAGCTTCGGAGGCTCGGTTTTTGCCACAGCATCAGGGGGCAACAAAGCGACCATCGCCCCCCCCAGCCAAGGTTTTAAGTCCCTGTCAAAGTCGATTTGAGTGCCTGCCAAGCTTTGTTCTTGAAAGGTCTTCAAACCCATGCCGACCAACTTTTGAGCCCCTGGCGTGCCAAATCGCTGCAACACGGCCAACGCTTGGGGGTTGGGGGAGATGAACGCGGCCATCATTGCTTCGTCGGGTACAACTTTGGCGCTGTCTTGAGGGTTAGATACTTTTTGGCTCAAACCCTGGAAGTAAAAGTAGACCGCAGCGCTACCTGCTGCGGCGATGGAGGCAGCAATTAGAAGCTTTGATTTTTTTGCAGGCATGGTTTGTTTTCCTCGCGTCCTTTATCAGTTTAATGAAAATACAGAAAGCTGGTGGGGAGGCGATCGAGGCTGCTGTTTATTTTTGTATGATTTAACACAAGTTTGGACGATCGTCTAAACTGCTAGAACTGTGCATTATTGGTAAAAGATGAAAGTAGCGATCGCGGGAGCAACGGGATTTGTAGGTAGCCGGCTGGTGGAGAAGCTGCAAGCTGCGGGACATCAAGTTGTGGTTTTGAGCAGGGATGCGGCGAAGGCTGGCCGAGTTTTTCCGGCTTCAGCTTATCCGAATTTAGAAGTTGTCGCCTACACTCCTGCGGAGTCTGGTGATTGGCAAAAGTCGATCGCGGGCTGCGACGCTGTTGTCAATTTAGCTGGGGTTCCGATTGCGGAGGAAAGGTGGACGGAGGCGCGCCAGCAAGCAATTCTGGACAGTCGCAGACTGACGACGGCAAAATTGGTCGAGGCGATCGTCAATGCTAATCCTAAACCATCTGTGTTTGTTAGCGCATCGGCGATCGGCTATTACGGAACCAGCGAAACCGCTGAATTTGACGAAACTAGCCCTGCGGGAAACGATTTTTTAGCAGCAGTTTGCAAAGACTGGGAAGCAGCCGCCCAACCTGCAAAAAATGCGGGAACGCGGTTAGCAATTTTGCGGCTGGGGATAGTTTTGGGAATGGGAGGCGCGTTGGCAAAAATGCTGCCACCTTTTAAACTATTTGCAGGCGGGCCGCTGGGCACTGGGAAACAGTGGTTTTCTTGGGTTCATCGCGAGGATGTGGTTGATTTAATTTTGTACGCTTTGCAAAATTCGCAAGTTGAAGGCGTTTTGAATGCGACAGCACCGAATCCGGTGCGGATGAATGAATTGTGTCAAACTTTAGGGGAAGTTTTAAAGCGGCCTTCTTGGTTGCCGGTGCCAGGTTTTGCTTTAGAAATGTTGTTGGGAGACGGCGCAAAACTTGTTTTGGAAGGGCAGAAAGTGTTGCCGAAACAAACTTTAGCTAGCGGTTTTCAATATCAATATCCGACGCTGAAATTAGCACTCGAAGAGATTTTATCGAGAAGTTAGGAACCTACGCAATAGAACCCGCCGAATAGAATTCGGGGCTAAACAAACAAAGTCCGCCTGCGCGGACTCAAACAAAATTCCTCGTTACCAGGCTCTGCCTGGTAACGGATATCCAGAGGCTCTGCCTCGCTTTCCTCGAAAGCAGATGAACCATCAAGAAATAGCAACCGGGTTGACAATTCCCGCCGAACTCCCATTCCTTCAAGCTATCTGCTGGCAAATTGCTGATGTAAAAAAATTGAGTTTCAAGGAAATGCTAGGCCGCTACGAATCTGGCTGGCATTATTGGGGAGTTTTGGGAACACCTAGCTTTGAGGAACTGGCTTTTATTCAACAAATCAGCCAACACTATCAGTCTTGGTTAATAGCAGAACTGGGAAGCAGTTTTCCGCCAAAAAATCCAGAAAATTGGGTAAGTTCTCAAGCAATGTTTAAACGCGAAATTCATCAAAAGATATTAACTGTACTCAGCCACTTGAATGTCGAATTTCTACAGGAATGTCGGGCGTATTTTGGGGGCGGAACCCTGGTAAGTATGGAACACGGAGAATATCGGCTGAGCCAGGATATTGACTTTATGTGTCCGATGGATAATGGCTACCGTCTCCTGCGCCGAAAAGTTGCCGAAGGAGGCTATGATGCGATTTTTGCTAGTCGCGATTCCCTTGGGGATAGCTTCGCTTCACACATTGTTCTCCCGAACGATATTCAAGCCAACCAGTATGGGATAAGATTTCCTGTTATTGTTGACGGCACTACTATTAAATTCGAGATGGTTTGTGAAGGGCGAATTCAGTTTGGCCAGCCCAATTATCCAAATTGGTCGCCTGTTCCTTGCTTGAATCAAATTGATAGTATAGCAGAAAAGTTGTTGGCAAATGCCGATCGATGGCCGAGCGAGCGCGTAAATTCTAGAGATTTAATCGACTTGGCTATTCAAAGGTTAGCGACTCCGATTCCCCAAGAGGCGATCGACAAAGCGGAAGCAGCTTATCAAGTTATGGAACCGCTCGATCGAGCGATTCAGTATTTCCAAGATCGTCCCGATTATCGGGAAAAATGCTATGAGGTTTTGAGTATCGCAGAGCCAGATAAAGTTATTGACGGTATCGATTTACTAGCTCAGGATTTAGGCCGGGAAATAACAGTCAGGACATTTAGCGAGACCATTTCCTCATTCCCAGGCAGGCTTGAAGATTAGATGCTTTGAGGCTGGATTTCGTATTGCTCTCCTCGTTAACAGGCTCTGCCTGGTAACGCAGATCCAGAGGCTCTGCCTCGCTCTTTTCCATTCTTTTTCCCCTCGTTCCCCTTCCAGACTCTGCCTGGTAACGCATTTCCACAGGCTTTGCCTCGCTCCTTCAAACAAATCATCCGACTCAAAAATCAATCACATCAACTGGCAACAATCCATCCTGACCCATATAATTTCGATAACTAGAATATCTCCAACAAGCCGGATCGTCAACATAGCCGCGCCTAACAGGATTATTGTGGATATACTCCAATTTTTGCAACAGCATTGCCTCATCCAAAATAGCTTGCGGGTGGAACCCTTCTTGCCATAGCTGATATTTTTGGTCTTTTTTGTGTAGCTTTTTATAGAATGCGAGTTGATCGAGGATGTTGGTAACTTGATTTTTTTCAAGCAAGTCAATTATGGAGCGAGCAGTAAATGATTTAAAATTTCTCATTTGCGTTGACAATTCAGAAGAAGTTACGATTAAGTGCAAGTGATTTTCCATCAGCACGTAACCGTGTAAAGCTAAACGCTTCTCCCGTTGCAGAAAACTTAAGGAATCTAAGACTATTTGTGCTATTTCTGCTTGACAGAATACAGGAATCCAGTTGATAATTGTAGAGGTGACAAAGTGCGGTTGGTTGTCGGAATATATTACTTTGTATCTACTTCTTCCCATTGGGGCGATCGAGGATTTGTTAGTGGGTTAGGGCGAGGGGGAGCCTCTGGATATGCGTTACCAGGCAGAGCCTGGAAGGGAAATCGAGGGTTTGTTGGGGGGTTAGGGCGAGGGGGAGCCTCTGGATATGCGTTACCAGGCAGAGCCTGGAAGGGAATGGAGGGTTTGTTGGCGGGTTAGGGCGAGGCGGAGCCTCTGGATATGCGTTACCAGGCAGAGCCGGGTAACGAGGGATTTCCTGTTTAAATTTTCACACGATCGTAATAATGCTGTCAAGATAAAAATCTTAATACTCCTCTACAAACTGCTCGTGAACCCACAGAAATTCGCGGCGTCTGTTCTGCACCCGCACCAAGCCACCAAAGCCAGGATCTTTTGCTTTTAGCAGGGCGTGTAATTCTCGCAAAATCGAGCCTTGGGCGCGGATGGCTGCTTGGCCCTGTTGCCAATCAGGGGCATCTCTTTCGGTAGACAAATTAGTCGCTAAATCGCTTCCTTTCAAGGTAGACTCGATGCTTTTTTGTCCGAGATCGAGTCCCTCTTCAATCCCTTTGAAAGTGGCATCATCTAGCATGAACTTAGCTCCGGAAACCCCGACAGGTAAGACTAGACTCAGGGTTCCGCTCAAAATTTTGATACCAATTTAATGTGAAGTTGCATATAATAGAGAGGTAGCGTTGATGGTGCGTTTTATGGCTCGTATTTTAAAAATCACAATTGAAGAAAGCGTAGAATTTTTAGAAAAACA
>JACJNV010000015.1 GCA_014695175.1 Microcoleus sp. FACHB-DQ6
AGGGATGAGGTACAGCTTTCCACTCACCAATTACCCAGTACCCATTGCGTTGCGAGCGGGCCACTGAAAACTGCTGTATTTAGCTTATACATGATTTAACTTTACTTTGATAGTTGGTCTACTTCTTGAAATATATTTTTACAAATATGACTTTTATGATTTGAAATTATGAATTTTAGGAATTGACATTATAAGGAGTTTGGGTTATTATAAAACTTAAATTTTTAAGGAAAGTAAATCTCTGATGTTTTAAAAAATATACCCGTTATAACCGCCCCGCTTAATGGGGGACAATACATCTGAAAGCGTTACTTGGTCGATCGCCAATGCAACGCCAGGAATTCCAACGCTATCTTAGGGTTTGTGGAAAATATAACGCCGGCTCAACTTCCAAGCCGCACCATATCCGTTCAGGAATTTTCATCATTTTTCATAGGTTTGTAGTGAGGGCGCAGAGTTTTCTTCCAGGGAGATTAAGGACTAAACTCCTTACTACAAACAACGTCACATTTGTGGAAATTTACAAATTTTTTAACTTATGTTAGGCATCAACACTAATCCTACCGCTCCCCTTTATTTCAGTCAACAGCCAAACGATCTCGCCACATCAGCCTTTTCGGTTAACAACGACTTGCTTAAGGGAGCGATCGATGATCCATTCAAGGTTTCTAGTTATAATGCTGAATCTAGCTTGACTAATCTCCCAGCATTCAGCACCGACCAACAGACACAAACTGCGAATTTTCTTGTACCTAAGGCCAGCGCTGACTTCAGTTACTCTGTGAGGGATGCTCAACTCAAACCGCAGTCACAGTCAGCGATCCCAAACACAGATCCCCTAACGGGAACGATATCTGCCTCTCAGTTGAATTTCTCCGATCCAGGTAACTCTCTTTTGACAGCTCGTAATGTTGTTGGCGTTCAGAACGGTAGCATCAGCTTAAGGGAGTTCGTGGGGACAGGGGATATGGACGATTTCTACCGATTCGATACCAACACTAATAGCAATTTTAGCCTGCGTCTCGACGGTTTGACGGCGGATGCTGACGTAGACCTAATTCAAGATAGAAACCGCAACGGTGTAGTTGATTTGGGTGAAACTATTGGTTACTCTCTTGAGAGTGGCACCATCCCGGATGTGATTAATTTATCCAATCTGGCTCCAGGGACATACTATGTCAAAGTCTCTAGCTTCCTAGGCAACTCTACCAATTACAACCTGACTATTTCTGCAACACCTGTTCCTGTCTTGCCCGATATTCCTACACCTAACGGTGCTTTTAATCGCAATTACGGCTATGGTTTAGTCAATGCAAATGCAGCAGTTACCCGCACCCTTAACCGCTCAACTCTCTTCCCTGATGTTCCTAATTTGAGCCAGAATAATTGGGGGGTAGACGCTATAAATGCGCCTGATGTTTGGGAGCAGAATATTACAGGAAATGGGATTGTGGTAGCTGTCATCGATACTGGTGTTGACTACAACCATCCCGACTTGGATAGTAATATTTGGCAGAACGCTGATGAAATTGCAGAAAATGGCATCGATGACGATCGCAACGGATTTATTGATGATATTCGGGGTTGGGATTTTGTGTATAACGACAACTACCCAATAGATCTGGATATCTACGGTCACGGCACTCACATAGCAGGTTTGATCGCGGCGGAACGAAATGATTTTGGCATCACAGGAGTTGCCTACAATGCCAAGATTATGCCTGTCAGAGTGATAGACAGCTTTCGTGACGCCTATACGGATAATGTTGCTGCTGGAATCCGCTATGCTGCTGATAATGGAGCAAATGTAATTAACCTCAGCTTGGGAAATGAGTTTTACCCTTCCCAGGATGAGAATGACGCAATTGAGTATGCAAATAACAAAGGCTCTGTTGTGGTGATAGCAGCGGGAAATTCGGGTTTTAGCCAACCTGATTATCCAGCTCGTAGTGCCGATCGCTGGGGAATTGCCGTGGGCAGTATTGATATAAACGGCAGGATGGCTGACACCTCGAACGGTGCGGGTTCCACACCTTTGGATTACGTAGTTGCTCCGGGAGTAGACATCTATTCTACAACTCCCTATAACTACTATGACACCCTAACTGGCACATCTATGGCAACGCCACACGTAGCGGGTGTAGCGGCTTTAGTTTTGAATGCCAATCCGACTTTAACTCCGGCTCAAGTTGAGTACATTTTGACAACAACAGCTAATCGGAATGGGTTGACTGTATAGCATTTATCGGGTCAATGAGACAGGGGTTTAAACCCCTGTCGTGGGACTACTACAACTTGGAGAAAATGAATCAGCCCTGCTTAATTCTTAATCTTGTTCACATACCCCCACAAACTATAATCGCGACTCAGCCAACCCCGGAAAAAAGCCATCTGAGTCGGATCTTCTTGCACCCTTTTGTAGCGGTAAATAATTCGTTCATTAATCATTTGCAGCGCGGTATTTCTATTATTTGCCCCTTTCAGCGCTTCCTTGGTGCGGGCATCAAAAACTCCTGTTTGCGGCAATCCTAATGCTTGCTGGAGAAAGGTAATTGAGTTATTAATACCGAAATTAACGGCGGTGTCAAACATGACGATCGCCAAAGCCGGCTGCATCGTGCCCGAGAGGCTCGAATCCCAGTAATATTTATAAATTTCTAGGAGCTCTGCTTCCGACATCTGCGTCACGTCGAGGGGCGGAAGCCCACGACTGTAGCGGTAGGCGTTGTATTCCGTTTGCAAAACGCCCCGATAAGTTCTGCCGCCTTTATCGGCAGGGTGATTGCTGAATCCGCCCTCAAAATATAGGGTGAAATAAAGAGCTGTTTGAAATAATTTCTGCCGAAAGCTGGCTGTCTGCTGCTGCTGTGCGAAAGTCTTTTGGGCAAAGGGTAAGGGGATTGCTAAGGTTAACAAGAGTATCCCCAGCAGGAGGTTTGGTTTCCACTTGATGTTATGTTGGCGCTGTGTCGCTTGCTTGTCGCTCATAAATTCTGTGTGACGATCGCCCGTAATTCCGCTAAAACTGCTACTCTTCAAAATAATATAGATTCAACCTTTAACTTGATAGCACAGATAGGCCGCCAAATGAAGTCCGATTTTCCCAACCAATCCGAAACACCCCAATTTGAAGATGCTGCATCGCTGACAGTCGTTGCAGAAACCTATTACTCTCAAGGCAATTTAGCAGCAGCCGTCGCTGCTTGTCGCCGAGCTCTGGAATTGCAACCGGATTGGGCGGCGGCTTACGTGACAATGGGCAATGTGCAGCAAGCAAGCGGCCAAATTGAGGAAGCGATGCGGTTTTATTCCGAGGCGATCGCTCTGAATCCCGATTTTGCTGAGGCTTATGCTAATTTGGGCAGTATGCTCTACAAAC
>JACJNV010000150.1 GCA_014695175.1 Microcoleus sp. FACHB-DQ6
ACTCCCGACTCAAAAAATGCCTATGTTGCCATCATGGGTTCTTCCAATATTGCGAAAGTGAATCTCATAGACTTTTCGGTAGAATGGCTGAGAAATATTGGCAATGCGCCGCGTCATTTGACGATAGATCCCAACGGAAAGTATCTTTATGCCACTTTGAACGGTGAAGGAAATGTGGCCAAAATTGACCTAAAAACGGGTAAAGTGGTAGACAAAGTTTCTACAGGAAAAGCACCTCGCAGCATGACAGTCTCCGATCAGGGAAAACTGCTTTATGTGGTCAACTATTTCTCGAATACTGTTAGCAAAGTTAGGACGATCGATATGAAAGTGCTGCAAACAGTGAAGGTTAATTCCAGTCCGATCGGGATTACTTACGATCCGGAAACTAATCAGGTTTGGGTAGCTTGCTATTCGGGCAGTATTATGGTGTTTCAAGATTAATTTAGCTGCTTCGTAGTGAAGGCTTCAGTCCTGACTACAAACAATAAGGATTAAATGTTATTGTGGGGCGGGCTAGGAGCAACGCCCCTAAAATATTACTTGGGCAACTTTAAAGGCTTCACAACATACTCTGAAGACTTAGCCGGTACTTTGCCTTTTTTGGCCATAGCTTGGTAAACCATGGCTGCTACTTCAGCACGAGTTGCTGTTCTATTAGGCTGCAAAAGTGTGCGCTTCGGGTGGTTGACAACAATGCCAGCTTCTGTGGCTGATGCTACTTTGTTAACTGCCCATTTCGGCACTTTTGCCCTGTCTGTATAAACTTGTAAAGTTTTGGTTGCTTTTGTGGATGGTTTCAGGCTCAAACCGCTCGCTAAAGCTGCGATGACTTCGACACGCGGAATCTGTTTTTCGGGACGGAACTCATTGTTTGGGTATCCTTTAAGATATCCAGTTTTGACGGTGTGGTCGATCGCAGGACCGGCAGGACTCTGGTCTTTTACGTCTTTAAAATCAATTGGTTTTCGGATCGGTTGTTTGTCGTCGGACATTCGCTGAATTAAGCGCGCTAGTTCGGCTCGCGTCATCGGTTCGTCGGGGCGAAATTTGCTGTCGGTGGACTCAGCAAAAATTTTCCGATCGACTAAAGCTACAATGAACGGACGCGCCCAATATTTGTCGGGAACATCGGAGAATCTAACGGGCCCAACTTTGGGTTGATCGGCGTTGGGTTTATCAGCTTTCGGTTTGGTAATTGCTGGAGCGGGAGTCGATCGCGCAATTGGCTTGGGAGGAACAACGATTACACCCACCGGAGGATTTTGCGGTAAAACCGGCCCTAAAGGTCCCACAGGTGCGGCATCCGGTTCTGAGGGAAGGAGCGTTTTAGCGGGCGATCGCAAATCCGAACTTGGCGATTCGGGTGTTAATATTCCCGGACTCGCGGGCGTAACAGCAGGTTGAGAAAAAACGGCTGGAAATTGCCAATTTCTGGCATTCAATCGATCGGGATTTTTACCTGTTACCCAAAATAAAATTGCTCCCATCGTGCCGAAGGCAACCAAGATCGCAATCAATTCATCCAATCCTAGAGGATTTCTTTCCCCTGACGGGGGTTGTGAAGAAGACATATTGTCACCTACATACTAATGTAGAAATTAAATCACATATTTTTTGGGTCTGGGGGAAACAGAGAAGACTAAATCAATTATTCCAAAGTTCTCACTGTTAATACTTGCGGCGGCGTGGAATCGGGAGGGTAGATAAAATCAACTTTTACCGAGCGCGTTTCTGTCGCAGCTAACCTCAACTTTACCATCGGTTCCACAACTTGACCGATACGGTGCCACAAATGCACGTAGCGAGTTACATCGTAACCTCCATCATCTTGGTAGCGCAGCCTCACAGTACCTCGAAAATAGGGAAAATCTAGGGGAGGTTGGCGAAATCGCAATCCATTTTTTGAGAGTCGATCTTCTTTTAAAGGCGTTTCCAAACTCACCGCTACCGTTTGCGGTTTTTGGGCAGTGTTATGCAGCGGCAAAATCAGATTGTAGTGTACGCCGTAATTGCCGTGGGCTTGGTAAGCGGTGTCGGGATAGCGCGCCAGCATTTTTCCGGCTTGCACTTGTTGGGTTCCCAAAGTGCCCCCGCGCAAGGTAGAGATCGCATAGGATATCGCTTTTCCAGTCGGGGGAATTGCCAGATTTTTAGCATCGCGATCGACTAATTCCGCTTCCCATCCAGAACCTTGCTGCACCCCTGCCACGCGGCCGTAAATCAGGCTTCCCGAAGTCGCGGCGGGGGGAGTCGGGGTTTTGTCGCGGGGGCCTGCCAAACCGCCATTATTCAGCAATTGCTGCCATTCTTCCAGAGTTGGCGGGCGATGATCGCCCCCATCAGCATTTTGAGGTGCATACATTGCCAAAGTAGCGGCATAAACCTTGCCGCTACTTTTGAGCCGCACAAAGGTAGAACGACCATTTATCGGCTTTTCCAGACCCCGCACGGGAATAGGGCGATTCATCAACAATGCGGTTTCTCCCGGTGCAATGAGCAGTTTTTCGGGAAAATCCGGCTGCCGCATTCCCCGCAAAACGTTATCGACAGCGCGAATCCCAGGGCCGGAATATACTTCGCCGTTGGAACTCTCACTTAGTGCTGCTTTTTGTTTGAACGGTGCGTCTGGTTCCATCAGGTAACTGGCTGCCTGTAACACTTCCACCGTCACGGGTTCGGAGCTGGGATTGTAGAGCAAAGCGCCGATATACAAAGTTCTCAAATTCAGCGGAGTGTGAGAAAAGTGGTGAGCAAACAGGTTGAATTGCCCTTGAAAGGCAAAGTTCAGGTGAGCTGCGGGGACTTTTTTGCCGTCTGGGGGAAAGGTTGAGAGCAAAATGCCTTCTTTTTTGACCCATTCGGGACTGTTGCTGTTGAAGAGGGGGATGTTGTCGAGTTTTCCGGGGAGCTCGCGCACTTCCGTAGCTTGTACAATTTCCTCGGGTGCTGGTTTTCCGGGAACAGATTGTACGGGTTTTTTAAGTAAAAATAATCCGCCGACTGCACAAAGGGCGATCGTAGAAATACCAGCAATTCGAGAAAAGAGATTTTGTTTCTGAATCATCAAAGTTAACTGTCAGCCCAATCTCTGTACATCTTCCACCGACAGCGACAGCGCCTGAGCCACTTGCTCTACAGTTAAACCCATTGCCAACAGTTGGGGAATAGCATCCCGTTGGGTTTGTTCTGCGCGATCGGCCCGTTGGCGTTCAGCTTCAGCCCGCTCTCGCTCTGATTCAGCCCGCTCTCGCTCAGCTTCAGCGCGTTGGCGTTCCTGTTCGGTATGGAGGCGTTCGAGTCTAGCTTGTTCGCTACCAGTTAACAACAAATTACCCTCATTATCCCACCAACGCAACCATCGCTGATGCTGATTTTGGTAGCTACCTTCCCACACACCTAACTCTACTCCCATCAGGTCGATCGGATAATGTCCGCGATCGTTCGGTTGCAAACGGCGATAACGAGTATTCACCCAGTTATAGACTTCCAATTCGCTCGTTTTAATGATGTATATCGCATAGTAAGGAAGGTGAATAATCTGCTCGTATACCCAAAACTTTCCGGGTTTCTGGTTGACACCTTCTGGTAAGCGAGATAAGGGAGTATTGTTTCGTTCTTCAGAGCCATTACCACTAGCAAATTCGATCGCAATCAATGGCACAATATACTCGCGCCAAATCACGTAAGAGCGGCGAATTTCCCCATCTATTAGGGGCGGAACGTTGGGAACGTAGAACCAGTCAGGCGCTTCGGCTCCCTTTTCTGGAGGGTCGGTTTCGCGCCAGTAAATGCCACAATCTTGCCCGATCGCATATTGTCCGTCCGGGTGGAGGGTTTGCAGTGTAGTTTCCAGGGAGTCGGTGAGTAGGATACTCTGGGGATGTTCTTGGAAGTTTTTCACAAACGTGCCGTCGGAGTCAGGTAGTTGGGTGTGATCGGGAAAGGCGGGAGGTAATATTGTGGGTAGGAGAGAGTCTTGATTTTCGTCAATCCATTCTCCAATTGCCGAGCGCAGATCCTTATTCAAAAGGATGGAGGCATCATTGCGGAACTCAAACTTTTGAATGTATTCATCTTCATCTCTAATGATTCCGAAGGCATGATCGGCACGTCTCTCCAAGGTCTCGTAGAAAGCAGCAGCAAGCAGAGCAATTGCTTGTCTCCGTCTACCAATTACAGCCGCGTACATAATCATTGCCATGAAATCCTCAGTTGAGATCAGATTACCTTCAATCAAACCTTGCCCCTGAAACTCAACGATATCTCCTTTGAAGCCATAGCCTTTTAGCGTATTGAGCGCATTACCGTCGGTACGCAATGTGTCGCTTAACCATCCTTCATTAAATCCAACTGTCATACTTGCTTGGCGCATCGACCACCGATATTCACCCTCCAAATCCATATACACGGAGATGGGGATTTCACCAATTGTAATATCCTTGCTTTTGACACCTTCAATTCTTAACTTGTTGGACATCAGGAGACCCTCCATTGAGTTAATTTATAATTCACCTTGCTCTACAGTTAAACCCATTGCCAGCATTTCCAGTGAAAATCACCCCTACTTTGACTTTTAACTCAGTGAACATCTAATTTCTTCTTTTGTTTTGCACCTCCCAACTGTTTCTTTGCTCCTAAGACTCGGTATACATCTTGTCGAGTAATCCGGTCGCCGAGTCGCGGTTCTTCGGTCTCAATCATCAGAGCCTCAGCGGCAGCATTAATTGCCTCAATTGGGTTCATTCTTTTACGTCGAATGTATTTAGAAGCAAGATCCTCAATTTGTGCAATACGCTGAAGTTGAGTGACATGAACATTATTTTTTGGTGTTTCATAGTATTTCACATCCAAAGCTTCATTGATCGATTTTTTGTACATACCAAAAATGAGTTGGTAAATCTTACCCAAAGCGGAAGCATAAATTCCCCTCTGTCCTCCTTTAATTGAATACTCTTTTGTGTAAAATGGGAGAGAGTCTTGATTTTCTTCAATCCATTCTCCAATTGCCGAGCGCAGATCCTTGTTCAAAAGGATGGAGGCATGGCGGAACTCAAACTTTTGAATGTATTCATCTTCATCTCTAATGATTCCGAAGGCATGATCGGCACGTCTCTCCAAGGTCTCGTAGAAAGCAGCAGCAAGCAGAGCAATTGCTTGTCTCCGTCTACCAATTACAGCCGCGTACATAATCATTGCCATGAAATCCTCAGTTGAAATCAGATTACCTTCAATGAAACCTTGCCCCTGAAACTCAACTATATCTCCTTTGAAGCCATAGCCTTTTAGTGTATTGAGAGCATTACCGTCGGTACGCAATGTGTCGCTTAACCATCCTTCATTAAACCCAACTGTCATACTTGCTTGACGCATCGACCAGCGATATTCACCCTCCAAATCCATATACACGGGTATGGGGATTCCACCAATTGTAATATCCTTGCTTTTGACACCTTCAATTCTTAATTTGTTGGACATCAGGAGACCCTCAATTGAGTTAATTTATAATTCACCATGAGGTTAACCCTCTGGCTCTTATGTACTATACTGCCATGAGTTTAGCCCGATGGCAATATTTTTTGGATAAAAAGCAAACAACAGGATTTCTGCACATCTTCCACTGACAAAGCCTGAGCCACTTGCTCTACGGTTAAACCCATTGCCCGCAATGCTTCCAGAAGTGTTGAAGCTCATTGCAAAACTTTACGTTAGCCAGTTTTGGAAAAAAGTTAGCATTTCTTCAAGTGCCTCTTGCTCCCATTTTGGGAGCGCGCTATTATAGACGCTATGCGTATTTTGTCCCGCAGCACCCTACGAGACTTCTGGGAATCTCATCCAGATACCGAAGAAGCACTGAAAACTTGGTACTACGAAGCATCTCACGCCGACTGGCAGAGTCCGGCCGATGTCAAAACTGCTCATCGTAATGCCAGCATCATTGCAAACAACCGTGTCGTTTTCAATATTAAAGGCAACAGCTATCGGCTGATTGTGGCAATTCGTTATGACCTTAGTATTATTTTCATCCGATTTATTGGCACTCATGCCGAGTATGACAAAGTAGATGCAGAAATAGTCTAAATAGAGGTGGATGTATGGAATTGCGCCCAATTAGAAATGAAACCGACTATCAGGAAGCCCTTCGAGAGATCGAGTTACTGTTTAATGCAGCCCCACATACTTCTGAGTACGATCGATTAGATGTACTCAGTACCTTAGTAGAAGCCTACGAGAATAAAAACATTCCGATCGCAATCCCCGATCCGATCGAAGCGATTTATTATTACATGGAAACTCGCGGATGGTCTCGTCGCGATTTAGAGTCATGTCTCGGTAGTCGGGCTAGGGTATCCGAGGTTTTATCTCGTAAACGTTCCTTGACCTTGGAGATGATTCGGAAGTTGAATCAAGAACTGGGGATTCCCGCTGAAATTCTCATCCAACCCTATAAGTCGGTAAAAATCCCCGCCTAACAATCTTACCTGTCTTGACGCGGTATTTTGTGGTTATATGTAGTTAGTCAAGACGAAAGGTGGAATGATGTCTTATCCTTATTGGCAATTCTTTGTTGCTCTTGAATCCGATCTTGAGGCTACCACTCGATACGTTGAGTGCTCCGAAGAGAACTATAACACCTACTCGGTTGCTTATGCTCAAATTATCTTAAGTGCGGGGTCTGAAGTTGATGTTGTCAGCAAGCTTCTTTGCAATAAGGTGCAACCCACAAGCAAGGCATAAAATATCAACGATTACAGAAAAATCCTTCACTCAAAATATCAGGGGCTTCACGATTTGAAGGTACTTATTCCTCGATATAACCTTAGCCTCAATCCTTGGGATTCCTGGGTTTCAGCTAAGAACCCAGACTGGTGGAAGTTTTATAATAAAATAAAACATGAGCGCCACCACTGTTACAAAGAGGCTAATCTAAAGAATGCTTTGTTTTCAGTTTCAGGTCTATTTTGTCTTGTTCTGTATTTTTATTGTGACGAATTGAGGGCGAATGATTTACAGCCTTGGCCTAAATTGCTGACGTTAAATCCAGATTGGAATCCTCGACTTCGCGATGATTTAAGGCCAGGATTCATTTTGCCTTAGTTTGAAACATGACATTCTTACCGCCTTCTACTCCCGAAAGAACGACTGCGACTCGGTGGACGAGAATTCCTGCCGCTACCAAAACTCGGCTGCCGCTGGTATCGATTTTGACGTTGCTGCGGCGATCGCCTCAAAGTGCTGCCACCGTAACCCGAACCGGTCGATCGATTGCCATTTGGGCGTGCTGAGGGTCTTACTGGCTGGTTATAGGTGGGCGATCGCAAGCGGCCGGTCGTCCTTAAAACTTGACGGTTTCTCACCTCAGGAGGCGGAGTTCGGTAGCGAGTTTGATATTGGTTAACAGCTTGGCCGTAAGTATTGCCATAGCCGCCATATCCTGTCATAATTCCCGGCTGATAGACTGGCGGCATATAATATTGCGGTCTAAATAACAAACTGCCGATCGCCTGACCGGCTATAGCCCCAGCAAACGGCGCCCAGAAGCCAGATTGCTGCCGCACTACTACGGTTTGTGGCTGACCTGTTTGAGGATTAGGAACAGTTTCGGTAACGTTGTGAACGTACTCAATTTTAAAATCTTCTGTCAAATGCAAAACCGCTTGATTGTTATCCACATTTAGATAACTTTTCTTGCCTGCCGATATTTCTT
The DNA here is from genome assembly GCA_014695175.1 of Microcoleus sp. FACHB-DQ6. Taxonomy (GTDB): domain Bacteria; phylum Cyanobacteriota; class Cyanobacteriia; order Cyanobacteriales; family Microcoleaceae; genus Microcoleus. Next base: position 7,709 of record JACJNV010000150.1, read on the forward strand.
CATCTGTTAAGCGAGCCATTTGCAAATCCCTAGTGCGGTAAACTGGGGGACTGCCGGGGGGAGTATTCAGCAACATCAAACTGTATTCGCCATCAGCATCGTCGTAGGTAGCTTGCTGTACGGGATATTGACCTTGACTCAAGTTATTATTTGGTGCAGGACGCACGGTGTTAATATTTGGATTGCCAGCCGGATTTGTCGAAGTTTGTCTGCTAGGAGAACCGCAGCCGGTTGCCGTCCACAAAAAAGTTAAAGCCATTAAATAAATTGTCAGTTTTCGCAGCATCATAAATAGTAATTGGTAATGAGTAAATACAGCCTATTCCATCTTTAACAAGTACAGTAGCAGCTATATTGTGTGGTGTTAATCTCTAGCGTGCGTCGCTGCAATATTTTGGATAAAACTTGCAGATTGTTGCTAGCAACGCACCTTACTTCCTCGAAAATTGTGTGTACTACATATACAGGGAATCTGCGGTAGTAATTGGTAAATAGTAATTGGTAATTTCTCCCTCTTCCTTCTTCCTTCCTTAAATGGGAATAAGTTCGGGGAAATTGACCAACACTTGGTCGTTGCTAAGTTCGTCTCCCAACTGTGCGGGAGAAAAGTGAACTTGCACAGCTCGCAGCCTTTCTTGGTAATGTAAATTAATCAGTGCTTTTAAACCGACTTTCAGCGCGCTGATGTCAGCGAGGTCAGTTTCTAGGGCAGGAACTTCGCCTTCATACGCAACTGTTAGCATCACTACGATATTTCTAGTTATCGGCAAAGACAAGGGGGATTTTTTATCATAAACAGATGTGCTGTATTGAGGCTCGCTGAGATAGCGCTCGGCTGAATCAGTGAAAAGTTCATCCACATAATCGCCGGCTTGGCCTTCATTCCAAAAAACATCGCCTTCATTGGCGGCAGCTTGCCAGTAGTTGTCGTACTGCAACAGGTGATTGCAAATTTCTACAAGACCTTCTCCTAAAACTGCTATGTCGCCATCGGCATCAATTGCTTGTCTGGCGGTGCGGTTGAGAACTCCTAACAGCGGTGCAACTTCTTCGCCTGTTAGGTGAACGAACACCCGGCAAACTGCCAGTCGAGTTTTACCTGTAAATTGATTGAATCGATCGCGCCAAGCATTCATAATAACCTATAGTTGTAATCTGTAGGGCTATATTTTCCACCATAGCAGGGGATTTGAACTCTTGCCGTCTACCCTCAGATTGATCTGAAGAGTATTTTTAGCGAGCGCCTCGCCAGGGTACTTTTTCGCTTTGACTCATCTAATTTTATAGCAGTTTTCAATCGGATCAAATACAGTTCAAATACAGTAGGGAAACGGCACAGCCTTGTCCTGACGGAGAGCGGCGACTTTTAATAATTGGTATGAGATTGATGATTGTAGCAAGAGTTTTTTAAATTGATATTAATTCAGCGCTCGTTTGCTTAGCCGGAATATGATATTGTGTGCTATCGATTCATCTGTCTATTGTTTGCAGTGCTTGGCGATCGCAATGACAAGAAATTGTAGGGTAGATAATTTCCACTCAAAAAACCTCCAATCTTGGAAGATTGGAGGTGCGCTAAGCGAATACTTTGGTTTGAGATAACTATTTGAGGCTCGCGCTTTGGACTTGTTCGATCGCAATTTCAGAACTCAACTCGGCAACTGGCGAAACCGGCAAATCCAGCTCGCCGCCCGGAGCTTCTGGGTGTTCGCGAACGGCTGCAACCGCATCTGCTGACTCAGCTACAGCACCTGCCGGCGCCAAATCGAGCAAGGCAGGAACTTCCATGTGTCCAGAAACACCTGCATCTGCGATCGGAGCCGACTCTTCAAAAACTTCAAAATTATCGGTCATCGCAGCGCAAGCAGCAGAAGCGCGCTTGCCGGCGCGGTAGCTCATGTAGGCGGCACCGCCACCCAAAACTCCCGCCAAACCGAGGAAACCGAGAGCTGCTGTTTTGTAAGATTTCCACGGATTCATTCGCTCCGAGCCGCCGGAACCTAGGATCGTTGTCGCAGAACCAGATTTAGCCGCCCCAGATTTGCTGTAGGAACAGGGGAAAGCAGATGCAGCGTCACCTATGGCTATGCTGCTTGCGATCGCGACGACGGAAGCAATGCCAGCTAACACTTGAAACTTCTTCATGGTGCTCTGGAGATTGTAAAGGATAATTAAAAAATTAATGGTAACAGCTCTTTACAAATGTATCAACTCTGCGCGCCGCCCATATCGAGGATCGATCGCAAATATCAACTATAGCCTCACGCAATTAAAATTTAAATTTGCCCGCTTAAAAATCTGCAATGCCTGCTCTGTAAGCGTTTGGGCTAACAGCTCGGTAGAAGTTCAAGTTTTGTGAACCAATACTTTGATCGCGCCCAAATTAGAAAATCTGAGGTGAGATTGTAGAAAATTTAGTTACATGGCCGCAAACACTTGGTGACAAACTACTTTTAAGGCTACTTTTGTAAAGGCTTAGTTATTGGAATAACTCTTATTTTTATGACAGACAACGCGACTCAAGGCATTGAGCGAGCTCCTCGCCGATTGTTGGTGACGGGCGGGGCTGGATTTATCGGCTCGAATTTTGTGCATCACTGGTGCAGCAGCTATCCGGGCGATCGAGTAGTCGTACTCGACGCTTTAACCTACGCCGGAAACCGACAAACCCTGGCAACTTTGGAAGGAGGCGAAAATTTTCGGTTTGTGCAGGGGGATATTTGCGATCGTACCCTAGTCGATACCTTGCTCAAAGAAGAAAACATCACCACAGTCGCCCACTTTGCCGCAGAATCCCACGTTGACAGGTCAATTATCGGGCCTGCAGCCTTTGTTCAAACAAACGTGGTCGGAACCTTCACACTTTTAGAAGCCTTCCGCAAGCATTTTGAAGCAATTGATGAGGCATCTCTCAAAGCACAAATGCGCTTCCTCCACGTTTCTACCGACGAAGTTTACGGCAGTCTCGGCCCCGATGACCCAGCCTTCACAGAAACAACTGCCTACTCGCCCAACAGTCCCTACTCAGCCTCCAAAGCTGGCAGCGACCACCTCGCCCGCGCCTATTTCCACACCTACGGCGTCCCGACAATTATCACCAACTGTTCCAACAATTACGGCCCCTATCACTTCCCAGAAAAGCTCATTCCATTAATGTGCATCAATATGTTATTGGGCAAACCGCTGCCAGTATATGGCGACGGTCAAAACGTGCGAGATTGGCTCTACGTACTCGACCACTGCCGCGCTTTAGATGCCGTTATTCACCGCGGTCAGCCTGGGGAAACCTACAATGTTGGCGGCAACAACGAGGTAAAAAATCTCGATTTAGTCAAAATGCTGTGCCAGCTAATGGACGAATTAGCTTCTGATTTACCCGCCCGTCCTTGCGAACAATTGATTACATTTGTCAAAGACAGAGCCGGGCACGATCGGCGTTATGCTATTGATGCCACCAAAATTAAAACTGAGTTAGGTTGGACTCCCTCAGTAACAGTTGAAGAAGGTTTGCGGCAGACTGTAGAATGGTACTTAGCCCATCGGGAGTGGTGGGAACCCCTGCTTTCGGAGGAATATCAAACTTACTACCGGAAAGTCTACTCTAATTAATCTACTCTTGGACGCACGGGCTACCAAAAACCAGCACCGGTAAAAAACTGGTTTTCAAGCTCAAGAGTGCGTCCAAGAAATCTTTCTGTCTTGCCTTCAAGCTTTTCATTTAAACTCTAGGCGCAGAAACCGGGTTTGAGGGAAGAAAATCTTTCGTGGAGTGCGATCGATCACAGTTAAAAAACCTGTTTTCTTTAATCTTTGCGCCTAACTTCAGATTTAATTAGGTGGAGGTAAATATCACACACATTCGCCATTGTCAATCTTTGTGAAGATTTAGTTAAAAATCACCCCAAAGGCATAAATTCAAGTGTTTGTAGCTGATAATTTTAATAGAGTTACAAGATTAAGCATTTTAGAAGCTTTTAGGAAAAACAAAAAGCACCAATGACCGAAATAAACTGGCTCAAGCACGTCCAAGAACCTAAATACTGGCTGTTAGGCATCGCCTCCGGTTTGATAGCCTTACACCTAACTCTGACTTCCAGAACCAACGACACTGACCTGTTCGGTACAATGTTCCTGTTTTGGGGAGTTGTAGCATTTCTCATTTGGGAAAGGCACGAATCCTTAACTTTTGAAAGCGGAATTTTCGCCACCTTCTTTGGGTCATCCTTAATTGCTTTAATATTGCTCAAAAGTTCGTCGATATCTGGATACGACTTTTTTATCAGAGCAACGCCTTTTTTGTCGGGAATCAGTCTCGCCTTGCTGGCTTCGGGAACAAAAGGAGTGAAACAATATTGGCAGGAACTTCTAATTCTTGCCTATACAGCAATTCCTCCCGGATTGATCGGAGTATTCGTTGATGTCGCCCTATTAACAGCCAAATTTTCAGCTTTCCTCCTCCACTATCTAGGATTTGAAGTGGTGCGGAAAGGGGTTTTTCTAATCCTGGAAAAGGGCAGCGTGGAAGTGTATCACGGCTGTTCCGGCGTAAATGCGATGCTACAATTGTTAGGACTAGGTCTGGTTTTCTTACTGATGTTTCCTACCACTACGGGTCAGAAAATTGTATTGCCATTCGTGGCCATAATTACTGCATTTCTAGTTAATGCCGCGCGAGTGGCTCTCATGGCCGTGCTGGTATCGCTATCTCAACCCGAAGCATTTAAATACTGGCACGAAGGAAATGGTTCGGTAATATTTTCTATGATTGCTGTATTTATTTTCGGGTTATTCTGCTGGTTTGCAATTTTAAAAGACCAACCCCAAAATAAGGAAGGACAGAATTGCTAATGGCTATTACCTCTTGGAAACCACTTAGGCTTTCCCTGTTGGCTGTTACTTTGGGAGGCGTTTTGTTGGTGGCCGGAAAAGTGGTTTTCTATCCATCGGACGGCAACACTCTGGCAACCCCGTTTGAGTTTCCCGAGTCGGTGCCTCTAGCCGATTGGAAACTAAACAAGAGCGCGCTTCTGGAAATTAAGGAAAATTCAGGATTAAAAGCTGCCAGGAAATATGAATATCAAAAGAATAGCATGGCTCTAGAAATAGAGATGCGGTATGCGGTAGATACCATTGGAGATGTGGAAGGCCTGATGAAGGGACATACTATTCTCAAGTCGTCTCCTGGTAAACTAGCATTGGCGAACACTCAAGGCGTGGGCTTTCACGGAATTTTGCAACAGAAAAATCGACTGTATTTGAGTTCGTGTATCAATCCTCGTGGCAGTGCTACAGTAACTTCCCAACAGTTTAGATATAATCGAAATACTCGCGATTGGCAGCCAAACCGTATTCTGTTTTGGTTGTTGGGTAGGGGAAATATTCAAGACCGGCGCTGTTTGTGGACTCAGATGTCTGTGCCTTTGGATAAAACAACTCCAGAAAATGCCAAAAAAATTCTAGAGAATGCTTGGGTTTCTTGGTATGGGTGGTGGCAGCCGCGATTTCCCGAGCCTTGAGTCGAGTCAGTCGATTTTAGCTTTTAGCTTTTAGCTTTTAGATTTACTCCACAGGTGAATCGGGAAGCTTGAACAAAAGTCTAAAATTTTTGATTTTCCACGACTGTTGTCGGGGGCTTGTATCCGTTCTTGGGCGGGGTCAAGAGAGATTTTTCTTAACAACAACTCTGATTATTTTATGAATGACTTACAAGGCGAACAAGGTTTTTCTATCTACAGACTGCGTTGGATTGGCTACGGTCTATTAATTCTGTCTGTATTAGATGCGATTGCAGTTCTTATACCAGCAAATTTTGGCAATCGCCTCTGGGAATTGCAAACGATTGGGGCTGTAGTGGAACGGGTGCCAGTTCCTTTACTGGCAATGGCGCTGATA
>JACJNV010000151.1 GCA_014695175.1 Microcoleus sp. FACHB-DQ6
TGGACATAAGGCTATTCCACTGGCAAGCGAATCTGTAGTCGATCAGCTACCGATGATCTCACAACTCATCAGACAGCTCGGCTTAGATATAAAAACAGTTATCAACCCTGACCCGAATCTTTTGGTAGAAATCGAGCAGAGGAAATACAACGTCTTCTATGTACCTGAAGCGATTGGCAGCCCCTATATTCCCGCTCAGGACTCCTTTGTGATTCCCTTCGGAATCAAGTCTGTGTTGGGGTTTGGTGGTCTATTACCTTCAGGCAATATGTTTGCAATTATCATGTTCTTGAAAGTCCAGATTCCTATTAGCACGGTTCAGATGTTCAGCACTCTGGCGCTGAACGTCAAGACTGCACTGCTGCCTTTCGATCGAGGAGCTGTCTTCGCTCAAAAAGATGAATCTGCTACAGCCTCTAGGCAAATATTCACAAGAAACACTGAGCAGGAGCTAGCGCAGCTTAAATCCCAAGTAGCGACTTTGAGGCAGTTGCTTGATGTTTTTGACCAATCGATCTTGGTACAATCCGATCGACTCGAACAAGCCATAGAGGAACTGGCAGACTCGGCGCAAAAGTTAGATACACTCAACCAGAGACTCAAGGAAGACAATCTTCGCATGGGTGCGGAATTGGATATCGTGCGTCAAATGCAGCAAATGATTCTGCCAAACGCTGAGGAACTGGAAATTGAAGGACTCGATATTGCTGGATACATGGAGGCTGCCGATGAAGTCGGCGGCGACTACTATGATGTTTTAAACACCGATGGCGTTGTCACTCTGGGCATCGGCGATGTCACTGGACATGGACTTGAAAGTGGCATCTTGATGCTGATGGCGCAAACCGCCGTTCGCACCCTCAAGGAAATCCCCGAAGTAGACCCAGTTCGGTTCCTGGATGTGATCAACCGCACCCTTTACAAAAACGTCCAGCGCATGAATTCCCAGAAAAGTCTTACCCTAGCGATTTTAAATTACTCCCAAGGACGCATCAGCGTCAGCGGTCAACACGAAGAAGTGCTCGTCGTGCGAAACGGTGGACAGCTAGAACGTATCGACACCATGGATTTGGGCTTTCCTATTGCTCTTGACGATGACATTGTTAAGTTCATCAGTCACATTTTCATTGAGCTACACACGGGAGATGGAGTAGTCCTCTACACTGATGGGATACCAGAAGCGAAAGATATCAACAAAGTGCAATATGGAGTGGATAAACTCTGTGAAGTAATTAGCGAGAACTGGCACAAATCGGCGAGCGAAATTAAAGAAGCCATTATTGGCGATTTGCGGCGGCATATTGGTAAGCAAAAGGTATTTGATGACATCACCTTGCTGGTTTTGAAGCGACAAAGCGATGCTTCAGATGCTCATCGATAACGGCAACTGGAAGTAGGGCTACAGTTCAAAAGCTCAAAACTGTTCGGAGTATTAATTTGTACGACAGCATTTAATAATATAGTGCAAGACTTCTTGATAGATTTGACTGCTAACGCGATCGCCTATTCTGCCATTTTCCCGCTTTATATCATCCACGAAAAAATTTCGATTAAATTCAGCGTAGGTTATTCCATCATCACTATGATTTGTCCCTGTGATTAATACGTCTGAATCTTGCCACTTGTGCCTTGGTTCTTTGAATCTATCTTGCCACCATTGATTCAACTCTATAACGTAATCATTTAAGCGAGTTTCTTCGCTCTGAGTATTGATTTTTTTTACCTTCAGAGGCAAATACAATCCCATTCTAATTGAGGCAATTTGTATGAATATTGACCGCAATAATTGCTTTAAGCTAGCTCTAGATTTAAAAAGTTCCGTCATTCGGGATATCAAAAGCGAAGTGCTTTTGAGTATGGTAATGGCTGCGATTATTACTATCATTTACACAAATGGATATCCAGGTCTCATCCAACCAATTTTAACGGGATTAATCCCAGTAATTCTTTTAGTATTACTATTAGTTTTTCAGACTAATAAAGCATACAAAAATTGGGAAGGCTGGCTAATGGTCGATCCTAGTATATTTACTAACCGTAATTTTTTCCAAAAAATGTGGATGACCATTTCCGAACAAACTTTAGCAAATTCTCAAAAAAAAAGCCGCTTGTTTGCGCTTAGTGTAGGCTTTTTTTATGGCTATAAAACAGCATTTAACATACGTTTAATTTGACTATAATTAAAAAAATTTGCGCTTTATACTGAACAATATTTAGGGTGGCAATATATCACTAATATGCCATTTAAAGTGACGCAACGGATTGGGGGCTATCTAACTAAACAGTATACCCAAAAGCACATTGATAGTATTCTATTTGCCTCCCTCAATCGCTTGCTGGCTCAATTAGTAGAATGTCTGTCTCGCTGCGAACGCATTTTAGCTGCACCGATGCCAAAAGCTTATTCGATTCGCCTACGGCATCTATTACTTTTATATTGTTTGGCACTGCCTTTTCAGATGGTGAAAGATTTCCAATGGTGGACAATTCCCGTTGTTAGGATAGTGTCTTTTGGGTTGTTTGGCGTTGAGGCGATCGGTTTAGAAATTGAAAATCCCTTTGGATATGATGCTAACGATTTTCCCATGGATCGGCTTTGCAAAAAGTTGCACAACGATACCGAAGAATGAATTGCTGCTGGAACAAAGCAAGACAGGATTGAAACATCAACAGGGAAAACGCATATTCAATGAGCAGATCCGTTGTGTAGGAGTTTGGCTGCACATAAAAAAGACAGGATTTTTTTGATAAGTAAGACTTATATTAAAGAAAACTTTTAGAGTCTCGACTTCTTTAAAAAGTCGGGACTCTGGGTCTCCTGTAATATAAAATCTAAAATCGATTGACTTCCAGAGGTTGTGAAACAGATTCATGGTCTGATAGATTTCTCTTTCTGCTAGCCATGCGACGTTCCGGGTCAATTCCCTCAAAGGTTGGCGGCAACCAAACTCGGACTACCAACAACACTCCCAAAACCAGCAAAAATGCGCCTGTTGATAATATTTGAACCCAGGGAGCTTCCAGCACTCCCCGCACTATCACTTCTCGCAAAACTGAGACAATACAAACTTCCACAGCCACCCCTATCGAAACGCGCTGCTCTTGCAAGTAAATAATTAGCAGCCGAAATAATTCCACCAAAACCAATAAAAATAGAATGTCGGCAGTCACTTGCTGAAAATTTAAAGGAGGCAGCAGCGAGAAAAACATTTCTCGCAGTTCGAGTACCATGAAACAGAACAAACCAATACACAAAGAAATTACAATTAAATCTTGAACTGTTTCGAGAGCGCTGACTATTAGTTTTAGATTAAACCATTGCGGGGGGTGATTAATCTGGTTATTTGAACGGTTTTGCATAGACGGTTCGTCCAATCTGTTTGACTTGTTTACAGCTTAAGTTAAAGTGAGCTTATCTTTGACAAAAAATCCGTTTAATTTATTTATAACCCTTATAAAAATTCCCTCTGTTGACAATTGCCCACAAACTTTTATTTACCGCGCTGGCGGGTTGACATTTTGCCAAAGCTTGTGGTAAATACGACCTCCGATTAGTAGATTTGACTGGTGAAAAGCAGAATTCAAAATCCTAAAATGCTGCAACTGCTATAAAATAGGAAAATTGTAAAGAATTATTTACCACAGCTTGATAAACTCAAGCTAGTGACTCTCGGCTTTAATCATACAAAAGCCGGAAAGTCAACCGAAAAACCAAAAGTAATCCAGAGAGGATTGAACACAATGGCATTTGAACTCGCACCATTACCCTTCGCCGCTGACGCCCTAGAACCAGCTCATATGTCGGCCAACACGTTTTCGTTCCACCACGACAAGCACCACGCTGCTTACGTCACCAATCTGAATAAACTGATTGAAGGAACTGAAATGGCGAGCAAATCCCTTGAAGAAATTGTCAAGGAATCTGCTAAAGACCCATCTAAAACCGGCATTTTTAACAATGCAGGTCAAGTTTGGAACCACAATTTTTTCTGGAATTCCCTCAAACCGGGCGGCGGCGGCACTCCGACAGGAGCTTTAGCTGACAAAATCAACGCCGACTTCGGCAGCTTCGACAAATTCAAAGAAGAATTCAAGACTGCTGCGACAACTCAGTTCGGTAGCGGCTGGGCTTGGCTAGTTTTAGACAACGGCACTTTGAAAGTTACCAAAACAGCTAATGCTGACACGCCGATAGCACACGGCCAAACTCCGTTGCTGACTTTGGATGTGTGGGAACACGCTTATTATTTGGATTTCCAAAACCGCCGTCCAGACTACATTACTAATTTCTTGGATAATTTGGCTAACTGGGATTTCGCAGCAGCAAATTTGGCTGCGGCTTAGTAGCATCTGAGTTTGAGGACTAAAGTCCTTACTACACAACTTCATAGGTTCGTAGTGAGGACTTTAGTCTTTGTTGAGATGAGTATTAATTAACTTGAGTTTGACGGGCGCGGTGCAACGCAGGGTGGAGCGGTGAAAATAAACCTCGAAGCCGATCGAACTTCCAAATAGCGGTTAAAAATTTCATAAATTGGGTTATACTCTAATCGGTAACTCTTTTACGAATTTTGTAGTTTCAGTGGCTGTTCGCGCGATGACCTCTTCACCAACCATAGCACCCGTTCGATCGAGTCAAGTTACCCGCAAACCTTATCCCAACTATCGGGTAATAGTCCTCAACGACGATTTCAACACATTTCAGCACGTTGTGGAATGTTTGACCAAATACATTCCAGGGATGACGAGCGATCAAGCTTGGAAACTCGCCAACCAAATCCACCACGAAGGCCAGGCCACCGTCTGGGTTGGCCCGCAAGAGCAAGCAGAACTTTATCATATGCAATTGAGCCGTGCTGGACTGACAATGGCTCCGCTAGAGTCTACTTGAAAAGTGTCTAGAGGGCCGAAAGTTCGATCGTTTTTCGGTAATTAATGTGAAATTGATAGGATGTCCGGTGAGGCGACGGAGATTGGGATTTAAGAGGCGATCGTAATTTTGCCAATCATTCCCGCCTCTGTATGTCCGGCTACCGTACAGCGCAGGTTGTAACTTCCCGATTTCATCGGTACAAACACCCATTCTACCATAGCGCCCGGTTTAAGTTCCAATTCGTGAATCGCTCCTTTAATTTCCACCTTACCCGCTGCAACTTTTTGAGTCCAACTCGCATCAGCAAAGTTTTTAGCAGTGAAATAATGTTTCTGCGAACTGGGATTTTTTAGCACTAATTTATAGCGGTTGCCCGATTCAAATTCTAGCAGATTGGGAAAAAATTTGACTTCGCCAGCTTCGTTACCCAAACTAACAGTAATTGCGGTGACAGGTTGCCGAGACAAATCACCGGCAGCACTAGCAATGGCCGCCAGTATCAAGATTGTGCTCAAACATAAAATTAGCCCCAAAATCACCTTGAGAGCTTGTTGTAACCGCTGGCTGCGGTAGAATTTGCTTAATTGCAAACCGAGTAAATTGATCGTGGCTGTTATGAATACTGACTAATGACCAATGAATACTGACTAATGACTAATGACTGCTGACTTAATTCGATCGCCAAACTTCATCCCAAGGCCCGCCCCCAACTTCCAAACCCGATAAAGAGCTTTGAGCCTCTAAGATAATTCTAGAACGCTGCTTGCCATTGTTTTCCACATTTCCCCCCAACAACTCTCGCAGTTGCAAGCGCAATTCGCCGTGCGTCGTATCCCGGCAGCAAAAAGCCATGCCTTTTTCTGTAGGAGTTCGCACATAAGTACCAGGACTGTTTGTAGTGCCAATCAACTCAACTTCAAATTGGCTGTTTCTAGCCTGCATTTTCCAGCTTCCCCAAGGTTGAATAGTCCAACTAACTTGGGAATTCCAAGGCACAAATTCGTAAAATTTGCCTCGGTAATGCAAACAAATCATTGCTACCGATTCCATCCACCAAAGCACGCCCCGCTTGCCGCCGCCAGCAGTTAAAGCTAAATCCTTTTCGCCTTGAAAACAATTGCAATTAATCCAAAACCACTTTTGCGGAAAAGCACCGCCCCAGTTTTTTTCGCTGTAAGCGGGAGCATCTTTAAATTCGTAGCGTTGGCCGTTCCAATCAATCCAGCCCGTGGCTAAACCGTGAGCCATTAAAATTTGCCATCCCGGCTCAAATACGGGGAGAAAAGATAGCATTCCCGCCGTAGATTTCTGGATTTCCTCAGAGTTGCCCCAGCCATAAATAGGTTGAATTTCGTACTGCCAAAAACAGCGGCTGCCACTTCCCGGATCGTGCAGATAACCTTGATTCAAAGTAGCAGTAGCTTGATAGCCTTCTTCGACGCGGCTGTCGAATACTTGCGGCTCTAAATATTGGGGTTTAATTTGTAAATCTGTTTTGCCCCAATGTCCGAAACCTAAGCTTTCTCGATGCGCCCAAAACTTATTTACATCGGGGAAAGTGCGGCACAAATAGCTATCTTTCGGGCCGAGAATTTGAGCTGCACCGCCACTGTAAGGTTGACCGCCTCTGGGGTCTTCGATGGAATACATGAATGCAAAGGATTGTCCGTGAATCGGTAGTGTTATTCGGTAGTACCAGCCTTCAAAAAAGCGCCGGGAACTGCCGTCCCAGTGGTATCCGCTGTGGGGAGTTTCAATAGTTTTGAGTTTTGAAAGTGAATTTGACATAAAATTACCAATAGCATGACAGGGAATTCACGGATAACTGTTTCTTCCTTCTTCCTTTTTCCTTCTTCCTTCTTCCTTCCTTTATGTCTTTAGCACTTTGGCGATCGCCCTTAGCTCGCGCGCTCCACCGCAACCGCAGTCTTGCTTTTGCCCGTTACTTGCAACTAGCAACTGTTCGCGCCACCGGGCGTCCTGCCAACCGCACTGTGGTGTTTCGAGGCTTTTTAGCAGATACTAATCAGTTGAAATTTATTATAGATATTCGCAGCCAAAAGGCCGAGGAAATTAACCTCTATCCTTGGGGGGAAATTTGCTGGTATTTCCCTAAGACTCGCGAACAATTTCGGATTGCTGGAAAGCTAGTTTTGGTAGGGGAAGATTATCCAGAGGCAGAGTTGTACTTATCGCGGTGCACAACTTGGCAGGAGCTTTCTGAGGCGGCTAGATCGCAGTTTGCTTGGCCGCAGCCGGGAGATGACAAAGCCCAGGCTAGTGCTTTTGATTCTGCTTCCCCAAATGCGATCGAGCCGCTGCCTAATTTTTGCTTGCTGTTGTTGGAACCGGAAACGGTGGATTTTTTGGAGTTGCGGGGGGAACCGCAAAATCGGTCGCTTTATGGGCGCGACGGGGAGGGAAATTGGTCTATGCGATCGGTTAATCCGTGAAAAATTAAAGTGAAAAATTAAAAATTAAAAATTAAAAACAGAGATTGGGATTTTTAACTTTTAATTTTTCACTCCTCAGATGCCGGTGCCATCAAAAAACTCTTGAATTGCTTTATCTTTTAACTGACAAGAGGTGGCAACAGCTAATTGGGTTTTTTCAGCTACAGCTACATTGCTGGTTTGATTTAAAGTTGGGAATGCTGAAGGCGAATTGGGAACAGAATTTAAGGAGACAGATGCTTGAGGAAGCAAACTTTTTACTTGCTGTTCGAGGGATTCGATACGATCGAGCAAAGAGCGAATTACCACAGCTTCCGAATCCGGCAAACTGCCGTGTTCTAGGGGATTGACGCGCACTCCCGATCGATAGACGATGCGGCCGGGAATCCCTACCACTGTACAGTCAGATGGTACGTCGCGGAGCACTACGGAACCGGCGCCGATGCGGACGTTATTGCCAATTTGCAGATTGCCGAGTACCTTGGCGCCGGCACCTACAACTACGTTTTCGCCGACGGTAGGGTGACGCTTGCCGCTTTGTTTGCCAGTACCGCCAAGGGTGACACCTTGGTAAATTAGGGCAAAATCGCCGATAATCGCTGTTTCGCCGATCACAACCCCCATACCGTGGTCGATGAATACGCTTTTGCCGATGGTTGCCCCTGGGTGGATTTCAATTCCGGTCAAAAAGCGAGCAATGTGGGAAATCAAGCGGGGGATGAAGGGAAGTCCCAACACATAAAGCCAGTGTGCGAGGCGGTGCAGCACTAGGGCCTGAAGACCGGGGTAGCAAAACAAAACTTCCAGCCAGTTGCGAGCGGCAGGGTCGCGATCGAAAATTATACTGAAGTCAGCTCTAAGAGTCTTTAGCACTTTCGGAGTTACCTATTTTGGTTAAACACGCCACTTTCGATTTTACATTTTACTGGATGGGGGAAGTGAGCGGTCGATCGTCCGGGGGGAGAGTGGGGTAGAATTTGACGACATTTTATTGTGGCTATGCAACAGCGCCCCTGCGTTCTATTCCTGTACTGAGATTGTATAGTTAGACTTGACTCCGGGTTCGACAGTACCTACCCAAAGCTTGTAAGAGCCTGCTTGCCAGTCTGAATCAAGTATGCCAGCATCTTTATTCTGACCTATATCGTCTCCGCAGCGCACCGCATTACCGGGGCCTTGTACGAGTAAAGTCGTGTCCTTGCCTCCGCTGTTGAGTTGGAGTGTGAGTTTTGAAAAGTTTTCCTGCAAGACTATGATGTGGTCGGGAGTTGGGGTGGCAAAACCCAAACATTTGTTTTTGTGGCGATCGGCGTTGGCGATGACAGATAGAGAGTACGATCCGCCTGTGGAACCTCTCAACACTGCTGTTGGGGCTGCAAAACCTCGCGATAAAGTTAAAGTGCCGAAATTGGCTGTTTCTGCTAAAACTGGTAGGGCGACGATCGCGGCGATCGCAGCCAAGAGCGCACCGTTTTTGAAATTGGCTGGCTGATTAAACAACATGGCAATACTCCTCGGTCACAACTTAAAACCACAACTCAGAATTTACCCATCGCAGCCCCTAGAATCCAACCGAGGGAGGAAGAATAATTTTTTTTAAATTAGTTCAAAACCTCCTGGCTTCTCTTCCTTATGTCTATCAGGACAATCCCTGTACGATCGCGCTCGCTTGTGCCACTCGGATTTCTGCCACAGGCGAGCGACTCAGGTCCGAAATTGTACGGTGTCAAGATGATAAATTTGATACTCCTAGCCTTGCTGTTGGCGATCGGTTCCCTATTGACACAGGCCCTGGTATTGTTACCTATAGGCCTATCTGGCTGGCTCCACCTCCCTAATTGGCTGAGCCTGACCTTGATTTTTCTGGCTATTTCTTGGTGCTTGGGGGATTAGTTAGCAGTCATGAGTTATTAATGATTAGTCAAAAGTTAATCATCAATTATTCCCCTTCCCCCAAGAGTCAAGGCCCGATTGTCCCCGGTTTGATGATGTATACTTCACAATTGACAATCAGCAATCTAAAATCTAGGATTTGACATCTACCTATAGAATGATGCAACGACAAGTTTATTCGATCTCAGCATTTCACTCTTCAGACAAAACCCTGGCAGAAACTCCTAAGAAACAGGAGCGTCCGATACACCGGGCGATAGTGTTAATGCTGGTGGCAACAGGTTTGCTGGGCCTGCACGCTAGTCGGCTGGTGGAATTACAACTGATACAAGGGAAGCAAAACCGGGAACGAGCCGAAAACAATCGCGTTCGCCTAGTGCCAATGGCGGCGAATCGCGGACACATTATCGATCGCAAAGGCAAGTTGCTAGCGGCAAACAATTTAGCTCGATCGGTATATTTGTGGCCGAGAGAACAAACGCCGGAACAGTGGAAAGCGACAGCAGAAAAGTTGAGTCCGTTGGTTAAAATGCCGGTACAAGAAATTTTAAAAAAAGTAAAAGAGGTCGATCCTCAATCCTACAGACCGGTGCGGCTCAAGCAAGCCATGCCGCCAGAGGTATTTGTGCCGCTAGCAGAAGAGGTGGGACAAATGCGGGGAGTGGAAGTGCGGCCAGAAGCGAACCGCTACTATCCCGAAGGCAGTTTGGCGGCTCACGTGATCGGATATATTGGCGAAGCTACCGCAGCAGACTTGGAAGCTCATCCGGAATACCCGATGGGGATGATTGTCGGTCAGATGGGCATAGAAGCGAGTTCTAACCAGAAGATTGCGGGAGTTTGGGGCGATCGGCTGATCGAGGTAAATGCCCAAAATCAAGAATTACGGCTGATGGGAGAGACACCGCCCAAACCCGGTGAGGCGGTGCAGCTAACCATAGACTTGGAAATGCAAAAAGCAGCCGAAAAAGCCCTGGGGAACCGCCGGGGAGCAGTAGTGGCGCTGGATGTCAAAACCGGGGCGGTATTAGTTATGGCCAGCCACCCGACTTTTGACCCCAATCTGTTTACGCGAAAAATCACTAAGGATGAGTGGGAAACTCTTCAAGATCCGCAAAATCCATTTTTGAATCGGGCGATGCAAGGCTATCCCCCCGGTAGCACGTTTAAAATTGTGACTTCCGTCGCGGGTCTGGAATCGGGCAAATTTTCGCCGGACTCAATTCTCGGTACTTCGTCTTACATTACTGTGGGGGGAATTGATTTTAACGAACACAGCGGCGGTTACGGCGACATCGGCTTTCGGGATGCTTTGGCTTTCAGCAGCAATACGTTTTTTTATCAAGTGGGGATTAGTACCGGGCCCGAGCAAATTTCTAAGTGGGGACACCGCTTGGGAATTGGCAAGGATACGGATTTGAATCTTTTGGGGCTAGGCGGTGGCACTCACGGTCAACTCCCGACGCCGGAGGAGAAGGAGAAAATTTATAAAGAACCTTGGTATGCGGGTGATACGGTAACGATGTCTATCGGTCAGGGGTTGGTCTTGGTGACTCCTTTGGAGGCGGCGGTGATGGTGAGTTCGATCGCTAACGGCGGCTATCGGGTGAAGCCCCATCTTTTGACTTCTATGACCGGCACAGCGGAGACTCAACGGGTACATACGGGGATGAAACCTTCAACAATTCAGGTGGTTAAGGAAGGACTGATCGCTGTGGTTGCCGAGGGTACGGGACAGGGATTGAATGACGGTACGATTCCGCTGACGGCGGGCAAAACAGGGACTTCGGAGGTCATCGGACAGGAGGATCACTCTTTATATGTGGCATTCGGGCCCGCTGAGAAGCCGGAAATTGCGATCGCCGCGGTTGTGGAAAATGGCGGTTATGGTTCTGTTGCCGCGGCCCCGATCGCCAAAGAGGTGTTTCAAGCTTATTTTGGGAAACCGAAAAAGGTGAAGGAGTCAGTAGTGATTGCTCCTTAGTTATTGGGGATTGGGCATTGGGAATTGGGCATTGGGAATTGGGCATAGTTTCTTCCTTCTTCCTTGTTCCTTCTTCCTTCTTCCTGACATCCGTTACATCCGTTACACAATCCGTTGCCGAACTTCCTTCTGACTAATTGAGCCGCATAAATATAGTAGCTTTGCGAATTCCTGCGATCTCTCCCGTACTGGTGACGGTGAGCGATCGCAAGTGGTCGAACAATGGTCTTGCCGAAAGTTCAATTAACCTCAACAGCGGGATTTGTTTTTCCCAAATTGCCCTGCTGGAGGGCCAGTCTAAATAAAAATAGCCGTCGTTAGATGGTGGCAGGGGTTCAATGCTGGTTTGAAAATCTTGATTGGCAACTAAAGAGCCTGTTTCTGCGGCTTCTAGTGCTGCGTCCATTGCTTCTACTGAGGTGGTGAAAATTTCGTATTTGCCGACGGTGGCTCGGACTCCTTTTGCCTCAGTTTCGAGCGCACTTTTTCTATTATTTTCTTTACCATAATTTGGACTTGTTGTCAACTGCGTCCAAGCGGTAATTTTCTGGTTTCTCAGACTGAAGCTGCCGATGCTGTATTCTTTGCTGCGGGCAATTTCATCGAGTTTGTCGATCGCCTTTTGGGAATCAGCAGATTTTTCGGCGGCGAAAATCCAGTCAGCACTATTTGACGAATTCGGAAGCACTGCTAAAGCGTATTCTCCTTGTACCCAGTCAAATATATCCTGCGGCAAGTTGACGCCCCAAAGTTGCTGAATATCTGCCAGGGCGCGATCGACTAATTTTGAGGCTTCAGGGTTAGTGGACACCGCAGATGACAAATCAGCCCAAAAATTCTTTAAATCGGTGCTGGCGACGGCGAAAGGACTGGCTGAGGGAATGTACTGCAAGGCTTGCACAGGTTCCGAGAGTGTGGGAGAAGCTGTGTTTTCTCGCGATGTCACTAAAGCAGTTTGAGCCAGCAATCCCCGTCGGTTGACTCCGACAGCAACTGCGAGAGAATTAAGAGAAACTTGGGGATTTTGCTCGGTTGCGGACTGCGGGAGATTGACAAATGCTAAAGCAATTCTGCCTTGAGTTAGCTGCTGCAAAGCTTTTTGATATTCCGGGCTATTATTGAGATTTAGAGTGGCTGCTTCAACGTTATTAATTGCATCTCGAATCACATTCGGACTGTTGGCAAATAAAACAAAACTGGGGTTATTTCCAGAATTTGAACTGCCGCCGATGGCCGCTGTTGCGAAGCTACGCGGCAAAGTTGAATTCGGCAGGGAAAACTGGTTGAAAGGCGAAATTGTAGCGGATTTTTTGTTAGCTGTAAGCGATTTTTTGTAAGTTAGTTGGATGCCTTTATAGAGTTCCGACTGCACTGTTTTATCTGCCCGAGATTGTTTTCGCCAGTAGGAGTCGAGAAATTGTTGGCTGCGATCGATATTTTGGGAAGAAACGGCTAGCAAAAACCCACTTTCTTTGCCGTTGCTGCTGTCGCCATCCAAATCGGGCGTTGTGACGGCGAGAGTAATTTCGTCACCTATCCAAGGTTGGATATCTCGACTGTAATCGAGGTCTGTATTGGCGAGGAAACTTTTTTTGATTTGCTCAAATTCTGCGTGCGATCGACTTCTTTCTTCGGGAGTGGCAAAAACTTGCCGCAATGCTTCGAGGCGATCGGGATTTACCAGCATTGATGCTAACAAAGGTGCTTCTTTCGAGACAAACACAGCCGCAGCCGGAGTAGTTGTCGGCCCGCCAGCGAGCAAATTCAGGGGAGTTTGAGTTGTCAGCCAGTAAAAACCGCCGGCACTCAAGCCTAAGAGTGCCAAGACGCCAGCAATGAGGAAAGAAAAGAACGATCGCAGCTTCATACAACAACGACTAATGACCACAGTCTATTATTAACTAGAGTAGCGCATGACCCTAGCTGTCTGCAGATACTTTTTGTGCGGTTCGCAAAAGAAAAAGATAAACTAAAATATACTCAAGCTCTAAAACCAAGTAAAATGCTAACAATATCAACCCCTCCCGAACAGCGAGTTTTACTGCCAAATATCAGTTGGCAATTATATGAAAGCCTGCTAGCGGAACTGGGAAACCAACGTTCCACCCGAATTGCTTATCATCAAGGTCAATTAGAAATTATGGTGCCGCTACCGGAACATGAAAATCGCAACAGGCTAATCGATCGCTTAATTGTAACTCTCATAGAAGAACTCAATCTAGAGTACAACCCCTTTGGGTCGATGACTATTAAAAAACGCAAAAAAGCAGCGGGTAAAGAACCAGATTCATGCTATTACATCCAAAATGAAGCACTGGTCAGAGGGAGAACAGAATTAGACTTTGCTCAAGATCCGCCGCCAGATTTAGCACTGGAAATTGATATTACCAGCAGTTCCTTAAATCAATTCGATTTATATGCAGATTTAGGCGTACCCGAAATTTGGCGGTACGACGGACGAAGCATCAAGTTTTATCAATTGCAAAATGGCGAATATGCCGAGTGCAATTTTTCCCGGGCTTTCCCGATGCTACCGACTGCAAAAGTTGACGAATTTATCGATCGCTGTCAAACTACAGGCGCAACCGCAGCAGTGCGAGAATTCCGGGAATGGGTAAAAAATCAGTAATTGTGCAGAATCTACCACGGCACTCCTCGCGCATCGGAAAAATCGGCATCTAGAACCGCCCCGGGATCGAATACAGCATCAGTTAAATCAGCTTTTCTAAACGACGTTATCGACAATTTTTCTATTTGTTCAACAGCGATAAAAAAGCCGATCGCCGTTAACCCAAGAATTACCCCAGAAACCAAAAATAAGACAATTCCCCGGATAGTATCCCCGCCCAAAAATGTCACAATACCGCTAGCCCCGATCGCAGCAGCAGCCCCAGCCACAGCCCCCGCCACAATTCCCGCCTCGCCCCGAGTCGCAGCAATCGCCGTAGCAGCCGTTCCAGCCACCGCCACAGCCCCCGCATCCGCCCCGGCAATCAGTCCTGTCAAAGCCCCAGCCGTCGTGACTGTAACCGCTGTTACCCCAGCCCTAGCAATCAAATTTCTCACCCGCCTGCGGCTTTGTCCGGTTCTGACACCCTGAAAATTTGCCCCCCTCAAAATCGCCCCGGTGAAATTGCAGCCTCGAATGTCGCAACCGCTGAAATTCGCCCCTGACAAGTCAAGGCCTTTAAAAGAACGGTTCCGCAAGTTTTGGTTAGCAAAATTGAGATTTTGAGGTTGAGTCATTCGATTTTAGATTTTAGATTTTAGATTTTAGATTATAGATTTTAGATTAACAAACCCATTGCGCCTGGGATTTTAGATTTTAGATTGTAGATTTTAGATTAACCAAGCACAGGGCATTTAGAATAAAGCCTGTGGTTTATAACGACTTTCCATGTCTCCCATCTCCGAATCCCCATTTTCCCCCGAACAAATTGCCGGTGAAAGACTCACACCTGAAGAATATGAAGAAATCGTTCAGCGTCTAGGTCGCCATCCTAATAAAGCTGAATTGGGAATGTTCGGCGTTATGTGGAGCGAACACTGCTGTTACAAAAATTCGCGGCCGCTATTAAAACAGTTTCCCACAGAGGGCGATCGAATTCTAGTCGGGCCTGGAGAAAATGCCGGCGTCGTAGACTTGGGAGAAGGCTTGCAACTCGCCTTCAAAATTGAATCGCACAACCACCCGTCTGCAGTCGAACCTTTCCAAGGTGCGGCAACCGGTGTCGGCGGGATTCTCCGCGATATCTTCACAATGGGTGCACGCCCGATCGCACTTTTAAATTCCCTGCGTTTCGGCAACTTAGACGATGCTAAAACTCAGAGATTGTTCAAAGGCGTAGTATCGGGAATTTCCCATTATGGAAATTGCATCGGCGTGCCCACAGTTGGCGGCGAAGTTTACTTCGATCCTGCTTATTCCGGCAACCCGCTAGTAAACGTCATGGCCTTGGGTTTAATGGAAACTCAAGAAATCGTCAAATCCGGGGCATCGGGAACCGGAAATCCCGTGCTTTACGTCGGTTCAACTACTGGCAGAGATGGCATGGGAGGAGCAAGTTTTGCCAGTGCAGAATTGACCGACAAATCAATGGACGATCGCCCCGCCGTCCAAGTAGGAGATCCATTTTTAGAAAAATCCTTAATTGAAGCTTGTTTAGAAGCATTCAAAACTGGTGCAGTCGTCGCCGCCCAAGATATGGGTGCCGCCGGAATCACCTGTTCCACATCAGAAATGGCAGCCAAAGGCGGCGTCGGCATTGAATTTGATTTAGACAAAGTTCCCGTTCGAGAAAGCGGCATGATTCCCTACGAATACCTGCTTTCGGAATCCCAAGAACGGATGTTATTTGTTGCCCAAAAAGGACGCGAACAGGAATTAATCGATATTTTCCACCGCTGGGGATTGCACGCGGTAGTAGCGGGGACAGTCATCGAAGAGCCGATCGTCCGAATTCTATTTAAAGGCGAAATCGCTGCCGAAATTACCGCGACTGCTTTGGCAGATAACACGCCAATTTATCACCGAGAACTGTTGACAGAGCCGCCAGAATATGCTAAAAAAGCATGGGAATGGACGGCGGATTCGCTGCCACAATCCACAGTTACAGGTATCGAAATTAACGGCAATTTCCAAACTTGGAATCAGATTTTGCTGACGCTTTTAGATACTCCCACCATCGCTTCTAAACGCTGGGTTTATCGCCAATACGACCATCAAGTGCAAAACAATACTGTTGTTTTACCGGGAGGCGCTGATGCTGCGGTTGTCAGATTGCGTCCGCTAGAACCTTGCCAATCTTCCCTTGCTAATGGGCTAGAAGTACACCCCCTTGCTAAGGGAGATCTACAGAGAGAAAATGCTGTTTCTCTAGCTTCCGAAAGCAAACAAGAAGAAGAGGTAATTCCTCTATTTAAAAAGGCACAAGGTAGGGAAACTCCAAAAGTTTCTCCCCCCCTTAGCAAGGAGGAAGCGCCCCTGGGGATGATTCCTGGAGTTGCTGCAACGGTTGATTGCAATTCTCGTTATGTTTATCTCGATCCTTATGAAGGTGCAAAAGCAGTCGTAGCGGAAGCAGCGAGAAATTTAAGTTGTGTGGGTGCTGAACCTCTCGCAGTTACTGATAATTTGAATTTTGGCAGTCCTGAAAAGCCTATCGGATATTGGCAGTTAGCGTCAGCTTGTCGCGGGATTTCTGATGCTTGTCGGGAGTTGGGAACGCCTGTTACTGGGGGGAATGTTTCTCTTTACAATGAAACGGTTGATGCTGAGGGGAATCCTCAACCAATTTATCCGACTCCGGTAATCGGAATGGTGGGGTTAATTCCAGATTTGAAGAAGATTTGCGGCCAAGCGTGGCTAAAGAAAGGCGATTTAATTTATGTGCTGGGAATGGGGGAATCATCCCAAAACTCAGAACTTTCATCTGAAAGCTCAAAAATAGAAACTTCTCCTACTTTGGGAGGTTCGGAATATTTAGCGGCAATTCACGGGATTGTAGCTGGGAAACCGCCAAGGATAGATTTTGAGTTAGAAAGAAAAGTGCAATCGGTTTGTCGCGATGGAATTCGGCAAGGTTGGGTAGGTTCTGCCCATGATTGTGCGGAAGGTGGAATTGCGATCGCCCTCGCGGAATCTTGTATTTCTGCTAAAATGGGTGCGGAAATACATCTCAGTTTAAATTCGGAAAAGGTCGACCGCTGGGATGAAATTTTGTTTGGTGAAATGGGCAACTGCATTGTAGTTTCAGTGGCACCAAAAAATCAAGAAATTTGGGAGTCTTACCTGCAAGAACATTTGACCAAAATGTGGCAGAAAATTGGTTTAGTTTGCTGTGCTGAATCACCTTTGCGGGTTGTGAGTGCTGACAATCAAGTGTTAATTGAGGTTGCGATGGGTGAGATGGGCGATCGATTCTATAATGCGATCGAGCGTCGGATTGCATCTGTTTGACAACGTGAAATTTCGATACCCCTAAATCCCCCTTAAAAAGAGGGACTTTGAATACTCTTGTCCCCCCCTTCGTAGGGGCGGTGCCCCCGTGCCCGCCCTTGGCTAGGGGGGATCTCCGGGTTTAAAGACACACCTGAGATCCGCGACTTCTTACAAAATTCACGATTCTGGTAAAAACCTATTACAGAAGTCGGGGTTCTTGCACACTATACAATATAAACAATATCATTCCTAAAACAAATGATTTGCTGTATCAATCCCGACTGTCAAAAGCCTGACAACCCTGACGGACAAAGATATTGCATCAGTTGCGGCCTGGAACTCGTACCCCTCCTGCGAAATCGTTTCCGCATGATCAAATTCCTCGGTCAAGGTGGCTTCGGCAGAACTTATTTAGCAGAAGATATTGATAAACTAAATCAACGCTGTGTCGTTAAACAATTAGCACCAGATGTCCAGGGAACTTGGGCGATTAACAAAGCGGTAGAATTATTTCAGCAAGAAGCTAGACAACTGCAACAGCTAGGACAACATCCTCAAATTCCATCACTAGACGCCTATTTTGAACAAGACAAATATTGGTATCTTGTACAGCAGTTTGTGGATGGAGATAATTTGTTAAACCTTTTCCAAAATCAGGGAATTTGGCCAGAAAACCAAGTTAAGCAACTATTACTCGAACTTCTCCCTGTTCTCAAGTTTATTCACGAACAAAAAATTATTCACCGAGATATCAATCCTCAGAATATTATGCGCCGTCGCAGCGACGGTGTATTAATGCTGATTGATTTCGGAGTTTCCAAACAGTTGTCGGGAACAGTGATATCGAGACTGGGAACGCAAATTGGTACGCCTGGTTATTCACCATTTGAACAAATGAAAGGGGGTGAAGCTTATCCAGCCAGCGATTTGTTTAGCTTGGGGGCGACTGCTTTTCATCTACTGACAGGGCTATATCCTTTTGATTTGTGGGTGGATCAAGGTTATAGTTGGACTGGCAATTGGCAGCAACATTTGAAAAGTCCTATAGACAAGGGATTTGTATTGATTTTATCTAAGTTGTTGGCAAAAGATATCCAGCAGCGCTATCAATCAGCAGAGGAAGTTTTAATAGATTTTCAACGTCAGTCAAGACAAACTCCCGCACCGACACCAACTCCCGCGCCGACTTTACAAAGGTTTGACTTTGAAGTGGTGACAGTTGAGGTGCCGTGTAATATAACTAGCCGTCAACGCCGTCAAGCACAATTTATTAGTGAAAATTTAGGTAGCGGTGCAACCTTAGACATGGTAGCAATTCCTGGCGGCAGTTTCGTGATGGGTTCCCCTAATACCGAAGCAGAACGAAGGGACAAGGAAGGGCCGCAGCGTACTGTGAATATCTCTCCTTTTTTTATGGGTAAATATCCAGTTACTCAAGCACAATATCAAGCGTTGATGGGGAATAACCCTTCTCATTTCAAAGGTTTTTTCAAAAGCAAACAACTCCCTGTAGAACAAGTTACCTGGGATGATGCTGTGGAATTTTGCCAGAAACTTTCTCAAAAAACCGGGAAGACTTATCGTTTACCTTCGGAAGCAGAATGGGAATATGCTTGTCGCGCCGGAACTACAACGCCTTTCTATTTTGGTTACACGATTACGCCAGATTTAGTTAATTATGATGGCAATTATCCCTACGGTGCTGCGCCGAAGGGACTTTATCGCAAACAAACCACAGATGTCGGGAGTTTTCCGCCGAATTCGTTTGGTTTATATGATATGCACGGTAATGTTTGGGAATGGTGCAGCGATCGCTGGCATGATAACTACAATGGCGCACCGAGTGATGGAAGTTCTTGGGAAACTGGAACAGGTCATCACCGTGTGCTGCGTGGTGGTTCCTGGGACTACAATGCGATCCATTGCCGCAGTGCCTTTCGTGACAGGAATTCGGCAGACTACAGGTTGAGGAACTGGGGTTTTCGCGTGGCGGTAGCTTCGGTTTCTTCCTCGTCCTAGTTTTCCCGGCCAGGACTCTTCTCTGCTCTCTAGCCCTTTAGCGGGTTGAAGCCGTAGGGTGCGTCGCCCGAAACAATCTGCAAGTTCGATCGACAATTTCACAGTGACGCACCACCAATTTGTAAGAGCCGTCGCCCGAAACAATCTGCAAGTTCTATCGACAATTTCACAGCGACGCACCCTACAAATTAAACTGAAAAACTTATCTGCTCCGTGCTATTGCCATAACTGGCCGCGCCAAAATAGACTTTACATGGCCGCACAGATTCCCATGATGATATAGTAGGTCAATTTTATGAATAAGTCAAGCTCGATCGCGCTTAAATTCTAATATTTCAAAAAGCCAGTGAAGCAATTTTATAATTGGTTTTCCATTACACGATCGCCTATTTCTTCGTTCCCCTCTGCTGGGACGAGAGTTTGACTCTTAAGCGATTTCAAGAGACTGTTGGCGAATTTAAAAATGGTTTCACCCCTCACCCCTAAAAATGGTGACTCGGGACTAAATATTTAATTAACCATATAGCTATTAACTAGCCAAAGCGAACCCAAATGCTGCATTCCAGATGTGAGGGGTAACACCTTGGCGAATTCGCCAACAGTATTTTTCAATCACCGAATCCCTCACCCACGATTAATCAACGTTAATATATTATCTGGGGGCGATCGATACTACAATGCCATTGAACGCCGCATCGCTTCTGTCTGAAATGCTACACGAGTTGGAAATAATGACAGATCCGTGGCAAGATTAAGGGAATGTTAAGTTATGCGACGCTTTCGCAAACAAGATTTCCCGCTGAAACTGTCCCCCTAACCCACCTTCCCCATTAGGAACCCACCCATCTATGATTCCCAACCATTCCTTCGCGGCTGACGAGCATTCTAGCAAACCCGACAAGCCCGAGGAAGCTTGTGGCGTTTTCGGTATCTACGCACCGGGTGAAGATGTCGCCAAGTTGACCTACTTCGGTTTGTATGCTTTGCAGCACCGCGGTCAGGAATCAGCAGGAATTGCCACCTTTGAAGGTGAAAAAGTCCACCTGCACAAAGATATGGGACTGGTTTCCCAAGTCTTTAACGAATCGAGTTTAGGTCACTTGCCCGGTAACTTAGCAGTAGGCCACACTCGCTACTCTACTACCGGCTCGTCGCGGGTTGTCAACGCTCAACCTGTTGTCGTCGAAACCCGTTTGGGAAGTCTCGCCCTAGCACATAACGGGAATCTTGTCAATACCAAAGAATTGCGGGAAGAATTGCTGTCTCGGAAGTGCGAATTTGTCAGCACGACGGATTCAGAGGCGATCGCAGTGGCGATCGGTTCCGAGGTAGACAAGGGCAAAGACTGGCTGGAAGCAGCGATCAGTGCCTTTGGTATGTGCCAAGGAGCCTTTAGTTTGACGATCGCCACCCCCAAAGGCGTGATGGGAGTCCGCGACCCCCACGGTGTCCGCCCGCTAGTAATTGGCATCCTCCCCACAACTCCGGTACGATACGTTTTAGCCTCGGAAACTTGTGGCTTGGATATTATCGGTGCTGAATTTTTGCGGGACGTAGAACCGGGGGAATTAGTTTGGATTACAGAGGAAGGTATGGCTTCCTTCCACTGGAGCCAGCAGCAGAAGCGCAAACTTTGTATCTTTGAAATGATCTATTTTGCTCGACCCGACAGCCAGATGGAAGGTGAAAGTTTGTACAGCTACCGGCTGCGGATCGGGCGTTTGTTGGCAGCAGAATCTCCGGCTGATGCGGATATAGTCATCGGCGTTCCCGATTCTGGAATCCCGGCGGCGATCGGCTTTTCTCAAGCTTCCGGCATTCCTTACGCCGAAGGATTGATTAAAAACCGCTACGTCGGGCGCACTTTTATTCAACCGACTCAGACAATGCGGGAGTCAGGAATCCGCATGAAACTCAACCCTCTCAAAGATGTGTTGGAAGGAAAGCGAGTAATTATTATCGACGATTCGATCGTGCGCGGCACTACCAGCCGCAAAATCGTCAAAGCCTTGCGGGATGCGGGCGCAACGGCAGTTCACATGAGAATTTCTTCGCCGCCGGTGACACATCCTTGTTTCTACGGGATCGACACCGACAATCAAGATCAGTTGATTGCTGCTACTAAGTCAGTCGCAGAAATCGGCGCCCAAATTGGGGTTGATTCTTTGGCTTTCTTGAGTTGGGATGGAATGCTGAAGGCGACTAACGAAGACCCGATGAGTTTTTGTTCGGCCTGTTTCACTGGTGATTATCCGATCGACGTTCCAGAAGTGGTAAAACGGTCTAAGCTCATATTAGAAAAAGCTGGAACCTAGAAAATCAAAAAGCGGGAAAGCGCTCGCCCGTCACTTTCCCCAATTTATGGATTTTCAAGTTTTTCTGGTAAGTCATTGCCAGAATGTGTGTAGAAATGTTACATTAACTTAGCTTTAGCAGTTCTTGCAGAATTTGTGAAGAGTAGTGAACAGTCGGTTGGGTAGAACTTGTGTGAAACCCCACACTCGGATTTTAGATTGGTGATTGCAGATTTGAGATTTGAGATCTGTCCTTCAATCTAAAATCGCCAATCTAAAATCGATGGTTTTTTCCTACACTCTCGTTCACCATTGCTGCTCGAAACGCTGTATGCTACCTGCAGACTGGAGGTAGTTCCTCCAGATGTCCACTCTCAGATGGAAGTCGCATTTCGCACCAACAACGGGCACATGAGATTTTTTCAGATAACAGGGTCGATCGCACTAATTTTTCCCACACAAGTATTCCACAAGCCAACTTGCTTGAGAATCGCGGACGGGCTGTTCATGCGAACTAAAGAACTTTAGAAACCCTTGCAGAGTAAAAATATGGCTCCTTGCAGGTTGAATGTTACCTCACCTGCATAGGGAGGGATACAACCCCCCGACTCATGTCCGGGAGAGCCAAAAAATTTAGATATTAGTTAAGCCCCCAAATTAATCTGTGGAGTGAATCTAAAATCTAAAATCTAAAATCTAAAATCTAAAATCGATTGACTGTTACAAGGCGGAATGCGGTTTCTCAAGTCAGCTTAAATCGGAAACTTCGTGCAATCAAATACTGTTCTAAATCCCGCGAGCAATCAAGGCTCATCCTCTCGTACAACAGAGTTACCTTTTACTCTTGCTGATATCAAGGCAGCGATTCCAGCCCACTGTTTTGAGCCCTCAGCCTGGAAATCTCTGGCTTATTTCTTTTTAGATATTGGCATCATCGCAGGTTTGTATGCGATCGCCTACACCGTCGATTCCTGGTTCTTTTACCCAATCTTTTGGTTGATGCAGGGAACCATGTTTTGGGCATTGTTTGTAGTGGGCCACGACTGCGGACACGGTTCATTTTCTAAGAGCAAATGGCTCAACAACCTGATCGGACACCTCTCCCACGCTCCAATTCTCGTGCCCTTCCACGGTTGGCGGATTAGTCACAGAACCCACCACGCAAATACAGGCAGCTTAGATAACGATGAAAGCTGGTATCCGGTATCGGAGAGCAAATACAATCAAATGCCTTGGTACGAAAAGCTGGGACGCTTTTATTTGATGTTATTTGCCTATCCAATTTATCTATTTCGGCGATCGCCCGATCGGGAAGGTTCTCACTTCATGCCCGGTAGCCCGCTTTTCCGTCCGTCCGAAAAATGGGATGTGTTGACGAGTTCCGCATCCTTGGTACTGATGGTAGGCTTTTTAGGCGCCCTAACCTATCAGTTTGGTTGGCTGTTTTTACTCAAGTTCTACTTGGTTCCCTATGTAGTGTTCGTGGTCTGGCTGGATTTGGTAACATTCCTGCACCACACAGAAGCCGATATTCCTTGGTATCGCGGTAAAGATTGGTCTTTCTTGAAAGGTGCATTGTCTACGATCGATCGCGACTACGGAATCATCAATTCCATCCATCACGACATCGGCACCCACGTAGCCCACCACATTTTCTCGACAATGCCGCACTATCACTTGAAGGAAGCAACGGAAGCCATCAAGCCAGTGTTGGGCGATTATTACCGCAAGTCAACCGAGCCAATTTGGAAGAGCTTTATTCGCTCTTACTGGGATTGTCATTTTGTCTCGGATACAGGTTCTGGAGTTTACTACGAATCACCTAACAGTCGGCGATCGGCTGAAGTTAAGTAGCTTAAATAAACAATAGAATACGTAAAAACCCGGCTTCTTAAAGAAACCGGGTTTTTCATTATTTTTGCGCGTGTTTCATCACCAGTAGCGCTCGCGACTTATAAAAAATGGATGGGCATTGAAAAAATGTTCCCTTGATTGTAAGACCGGAGGCTACAATATAGAAGGTACTGGCTTAACGGGAGACCGACTCATTAA
Organism: Microcoleus sp. FACHB-DQ6; assembly: GCA_014695175.1. Taxonomy (GTDB): domain Bacteria; phylum Cyanobacteriota; class Cyanobacteriia; order Cyanobacteriales; family Microcoleaceae; genus Microcoleus. Next base: position 23,510 of record JACJNV010000151.1, read on the forward strand.
AATAATTCTCTTAATGACGCCCACCTAGAGTTCGGCAATATTTCCAGGTATTGAAATCAGCGAAAAAGCAAGTGCAAAAATATGTATCTCGCCGAAAAGAGCCGAAAAAAAATACCGAAGATGCAGTACATTTGGCAGGTGTTAGGATGGAGAAAAGTGGACAAATTATCTTAAACAACATTGTGAAGCAGTACAGAAATTAATGAAATTAACTTCCAACAAACGTCGATTTTACCTACAGGGAATACGGGCTGCAACTCTTAGGGAATCTACTTTACTCATATATTGCACCATTCTCAATTACCCTTTTCAGCAACAGGCCGGAAAGCCTGTTGCTGACAATGGTGCAGGATCTCAGCTTTATAGACCTGTTTGTCACCCCCCCAGCTAGCTGCATCGAGGTTTTCAGCCTTCATTGTCCCGAAAAAATGTATCAGCCACTGCTTTTTACCCCAAACATCCGGGATAGCCGACAGTTTTTAAATTTAAGGCTGCGATTTTTCCAAAGCTTGTATTACTACTTCAGCCTTTGCAGTCCAACCAATAATACCGCCTTGGGCGCGAATCATATCGATCGCACTCTGTTTAAACTGTGGAAAGTAGCTGGCTGTAGCATCCTCAACGAGTAAACATTCAAACCCCCGATCGTTCGCCTCACGTATAGTTGTTTGAACGCAAACCTCAGTCGTGACTCCAGTAAAAATTAGGTGAGTAATCGCTTTTTCACGAAGTATTAATTCCAAGTTAGTGTGATAAAAAGCGCCCTTGCCTGGTTTATTAATTACTATTTCATCAGGCATAGGTGTCAATTCTGAGATAATTGAATTGCCAGGTTCACCCAAAATTAAAATTCGTCCCATTGGGCCTCGATCGCCAATTTTTAGTTTACTTTGACCCCGCTTTTGCTTGGATGGAGGACAATCAGAAAGGTCAGGTTGATGACCTTCAATAGTGTGAACAATAGGGAGATGGCGATCGCGAAATGCCTCTAACAACTGCTTTACCGTTGGCACGATTGCCTGTAGTTGGCTGACATCATTGCCTAAAGCTTCACCAAATCCCCCAAGCTCCAAAAAGTCTCGCTGCATATCGATGATAACCAAAGCCACACCGCCAGAGACGGGCAGTTCATAATCATAAGGTTGGGCAGATATTAAGACCATAGCGATATAGGTTTTTCCCAAATTACTAGGACTATGCAGCCAGCTTGGCTGACAACACTGTGGTTACTGTTAGGGGGGTTAATGACAAAGGTTCCGGCTTGGTGTTCGCCATTCTGGTCAGTTTGCGATCCAGTTAGTACATAAATATGTTCAAAACCAGTATGGGTGTGCATTGGAACACTCGATCCCGGCTCATACCGCAGTAGAGCAGCAGCCGATCCACTTTCGTTATCACCATAAAGTCGGTAGATTTCCACCCCATCACGAAATGGTTGCCAAGCCAACTCATTCTGCCACGTCGCGATATTAGGTAAATCCTTAAGGAGCAAAGTTTGCTTCAGTAATTCAGTCATAAATATTCCCAAATTGATTAATGTCCTGCCATGCTCTTACCAATCTGAGCAAAATCTGCATCTGCGATCGCACTTTCATAAGTAAAATTCCCGCCACTGATTACCAAAACCCGATCGGACAATTTCAGCAGTTCATCTAAGTCTTCACTCACCAGTAACACAGCTACTCCTCGGTTTCTCGCCTCAACAATCTGACCGTGAATGTACTCCACAGCAGCAAAATCAAGACCAAAGCAAGGATTCGCTGCAATTAGTAACTTAATATGTTCCGCAGAGAGTTCCCGCGCTAGCACTGTGCGCTGTACATTTCCCCCCGACAGATTGCCTATAGGGGTATCTGGCGAAGGCGTTTTAATTTTGAAAGTATTAATTAAGCTCTTAGCCGCCTGCCTAATTTCTTTCAGGATGAGTAAGATACTTGCTTTAGCTTGAGGAGGGCGGTCAAACGTCCGCAGGGCTAAATTTTCTGCCACACTCATGTGTGGCACACAAGCATTATGAAGGGGTTCTTCTGGTAGTGCGAAGACCTGATGTTTAAACATCTCGGCTCGTGTTGCTGTATAAACTTCGCCATTGACCAGCACATCTCCACCTGTAGCAGAACGCTGACCTGCCAACACCTCCACCAGTTCCCGCTGACCATTGCCAGAGATACCTGCAATTCCAACAATTTCGCCGCTGTGAACTGTGAGGTTTACTCCTGTCAATACCTCCAGACCGTTGTCTTTATTGGCGTGAAGGTCTTTAACTTCAAGGACAGGAATAGTCGTTGGGGGGGCTGTCTTTTCAACTTGTTTTGGCTCACGCCTTTCACCCATCATCATTTCAGACATATCCGAGACAGTCAGATCCTTTACCAAACCCTGACCTGCAAACTTTCCTTTACGCAGCACCGTGATGCTATCGCAAAACGCCATTACTTCCCGGAATTTGTGGCTGATAATTAACACACTTAATCTTCCGGCAGTAACTTCTGCGCGCAGTAAACCTAAAACCTCATCGGCTTCCTGCGGAGTAAGCACCGAAGTAGGTTCGTCCAGAATCAAGATCCGGCTTTGAAGATATATCTGTTTAAGAATTTCTAGCTTTTGTTTTTCCCCGGCAGCTAATTGAAACACCGGGGTATCTAGAGGAACTCGGAAAGGAGCAGTTTTCATAAAAGCCTTTAACTGCTCGTACTCGGCTTTCCAATTAATCAAATTGGGGCTATCGAAGCGGGACAAAACCAGATTTTCCGCTACAGTCATGGCAGGCACAGAGGTGAAGTGCTGGTAGACCATGCCAATGCCGTACTTATGAGCATCGCGAGGACTTGCGATCGTCGTTTCCTGCTTGTCAATCAAAACTTTGCCTGAAGTAGGATTATAGAAACCCATGACACATTTAACAAGGGTACTTTTGCCTGCTCCGTTCTCGCCCAGCAAAGCATGAAACGTCCCTGGTTTTAGCGTCATCGAGAAGTTATCAAGTGCAGTCATCGTGCCAAACCGCTTCGTCATGTTAACCACCTCTAGTTCTGGTGGTTGAATAAAGTTTTGAATTGTGAATTTTGAGTTGTGAGTTTCCAGTGCTGATTTTCGATCTATAGAATCAGTTACTTCCGTCATGTTTTTGTCTCCCCTGTAAAGTTTCCAGCTTATCGGCTACTTATGAGATTTAAACTTTTAGTTAGAGCGCAGGGTTCATTTCAATGTTTGAACTATTAATCTCACCTCTGGTAATATCTGCTTTCTTATCTGCGTTTATCTGCGCTTATCTGTTTTCATCTGCGGTTAAATTTTAACCCCTAATTTCCTACAGATAATTTTTCACATCACTCTTACACTACCAATGCAACCAGGCATCATATAACTTGACTTTTTCCTCAAAATTCATCGTTTAAAGCTTTGATAAATGCTTCTGAATCAGCAACAGTTCCAAACACTCCTCCCTGCATCTGGATCATCTTAAGTGCCGCCAAATGGTTGCCATAATCTGTTGCGCCCGTACAGTCAGATAAAAGCAAACATTCATAACCGCGATCGTTTGCATCTCGCATTGTGGTATGGACGCAGACATCGGTTGTAATGCCAGCCAAAACAATATTTTGAATGCCTTTGCGTTTCAGTAGCAGATCTAAATCCGTGGCATAGAATGAGCCTTTTCCCGGCTTGTCAATCACCGCTTCCCCAGGCAAAGGCGCGAGTTCTGGAATGATTTCCCACCCTGCTTCACCTCGAACTAGAATTCTGCCGCAGGGGCCGGGATCGCCAATTCCGGCGTTAATTTGGCGCGATCGCCACTGCTTGTTTTCTGGTAAATCTGCTAAGTCGGGGCGGTGTCCTTCGCGGGTGTGCATGATATGGAAGTGCTTCGCCCGTGCGACTTCTAAGACTTGCTTGATTGGCTCAATAGGAGCGCGAGTCAGTGACAAGTCGTAGCCCATCTTATCAACATATCCACCAATGCCGCAGAAATCAATTTGCATATCAATTATCAGCAGCACCGTATTTTCTGGGCGCAAATCGCCATTGTAAGGATAAGGATATGGTTCAGCTTCTACAAAACGTCCCATGTTTATCTTCCTTGCGATAAATTTCTGTTTTATGTGCTAGTTCCTAAAGATCCAGGCGCGCCTGTCAAAGTTCGTTTCGGCGAACAAGTAATAATCATGATCGCCAGCGTCAGGATGTAGGGCGAAGCATTGAATAAGTAGTAATAGGAATCCACCCCTACTGATTGCAAAGCGGGGCCGATCGCCTGCGCCCCCCCAAATAGCAACGAGGCGTACAAGCACTGAACTGGATTCCAACGGGCGAAAATTACCAGCGCTACCGCCATGAGTCCTTGACCGCTAGAGATGCGTTCTGTCCAACTACCGGGATAGTAAAGGGATAAATAAGCACCACCAATTCCAGCTAAAAAACTGCCCGCGATAATGCAGAGCATACGAACTTTATTAATGGAGATTCCCATTGCTTTTGCAGCATCGGGACTATCCCCAACTGCACGAATGAATAACCCCCAGCGAGTTGATTTAAAGAACCACTGCATTAGAGGGGCGATCGCTACACCTAATAAAAAGAGGGGACAAATTTGTAGCGCTGATTGCACCGGAGGCAGATGACTCCAAGCACCCAGAGGGAAACTAGGCAACTGGGGGGCACTTGGTTGAATAAAAGGTTTGCCAAAAAAGAAAGCAATGCCGCTACCAAAAATAATCATGGCGATGCCTACGGCAATGTCGTTTACTTTTGGTTGTATGCACAGCCAAGCGTGGATAAAACCTAATACCATGCCAGCTAGACCAGCGACTAAAACACCTAACCAAGGGGCTCCAGTCTGATAAGAAATAGCATAGGCACTCATCGCACCCGTTAACAGTGTCCCTTCTAACCCCAAATTAATCTTGCCGCTTTTTTCAGTCAGGCATTCGCCCAAACTGACGAACAGAAACGGAGCGCTACCCCGCAAAGTTCCTGCCAAGATACCCAAAGGTACTCCCCACCAACCTAATACTTCTGCTGCCATTGTTGATTCCTCCGATTTGAGATTTTGACTTAACGTATTGCTTAGACAGTGGCTACTGATGGCTGCTCGCTAGAAGGTGGCTGCTGAGGGCGATCGGTTGACTGTTCTTTGAAAAATGGCAAACGTCCGTAGAGCGATTCGCTATACAGAACTACCAAAAAGACCAACCCTTGGAACACTAAAACCGTTGCATCGGGCAGTCCGTGTGCTCGTTGCAATATGCCACCACTAGCAAGAATGCCGCCAAGCAGAATTGCCACAATAGTCGCAGCAAGAGGGTTGTGTCGAGCAATGAATGCGACTAAGATACCGCTGTAGCCATAGTTAGCATTAAGTGATTCGTTAGCTCGACCATGCACGGCTGCGACTTCCACCATGCCTGCCAAACCTGCACAAGAGCCAGCTAAGAAACAGATTGCCATTGTCAACTTGCCGACAGGAAGTCCGGCAATTCGAGCAGCGCGGATGTTACCTCCTGCTGTTCTAGCTGCAAAGCCAAAGGTAGTGCGCTGGATCAGGAAGTAGGCGATCGCACAAGCAACCAACCCATAAATTAGACCGTAGTGAACCCGGGTTCCTGGAATATTCCCTAACATATTCACATCAGGAATCGGGTAACTAGAAATTTTATTGACACTGCTGGGGTCACGCATCACGCCGCCGACTAAATGATTCAGCAGGGCGATCGCAATATAATTCAACAACAAGCTGCTAATTGTCTCATTCACTGCCCGGTAATAGCGCAAAGCTCCCACTGCACCAATCCAAAGACCTCCACAGACAATTCCTGCCAGCGCCATTGCAATTTGAACTAACGTCGGCGGTGCAGAAGATAAAGCCAGTCCAGCGGCAACAGCCCCCAGACCCCCAACTACTAAAGCGCCTTCGTTGCCGATAATCATCAACCCTAAACGGGCAGGTAGAGCCGTACACAGAGAACTCAACATCAACGGTGCAGCCCTGATCAGGGTGTTTTGGAATGAATGCCAACTGCCAAACGCTGCTTTGTAGATTGAGGCATAGACAGCAAAGGGATTAGATCCAGCCGCCGCACAAAAAATTCCAAACAATACCAATGAGAAGAGGATGGCGGCGATCGGGATACAAACCGCTTCCAAAGTTGTACGCCAGTTTTGACGGTTAATCATCATCAGAATAAAAGATGAATTACTAAGAAAATGATGAGTGTTGAATTAAAAACTTGCTTGTATAGCGGTTGCCGACGGGCGTGAAATACTTTCTTAGCGAAAGCAAGGAGTATGTAGGGGCAAATCTGCTCGCCCCTACTAAGCTAATCAGCGTTTAAGTTGTCCGCTATACAATTTTGAATGCACATCAGCTAATTAACTCGTAACTTTGCCGATGACGCCTGATGCCAGCCAATTCATCTTTTCTAGTTCTGCGTCTTGCTGCTTGTAATCCTTACCTCCAGCAATCACAACTTTCCCGGTATTATCTTTTATTTCCCCCTTATAAATGACCATGCTGCCATCAAGAAACTTACTCTTAGCAGCATCAGCATCCTTTTTCGCTTCCGCCGTTACGGCGCTACCGTAGGGCGATAGCTTCAAAAAA